>VXLV01000093.1 GCA_009841405.1 Chloroflexota bacterium
GGTGGGGGGTTAAAGCCTCAGGCGCAGCCGCCGCGCAAGACGCTGTGGTAAAAGCGGCTGATGTAGCCCGCCTGGCCTTCAAACTCGGTTCGGAACCAGTCGCCGCTGACCTCGTATACCGGCACTTCCGAATACAGCCAGACGAGGCCGATGATCGCGCCCCCGGGCGCGTCTCGCAAGAAGAGCGTCTCTTGCAACTTGATCATACAGTCGGCCGGCGGGACGGCGTCGAAGGTGGGCAGTGTGGCGGGCGTTTCATCCACCGGCGGCGGGGCGGATGCCGAGGCTTGGCGCAGCAGCACGACAGTGCCGGCGCGGTCGATCGCGCCGCAGGTCATGCCGTCGCGATTGAAAGGCGTCAGTTCCATGGCCATGCGCGGCACGTATCCGGCATCCAGAAACGCCAGCCAGCCTTGACTGCGGAAACAGACTTCGATCCCGCCATTGACGTAGCTCCACACATCCACCGCGTCAACGAAGCCGCGCGCTTCCAATTCCGGATTCATGGAGATGACCACCGCGCCGACCATCTGGCATTGGGTTCCTCGGACATGCCCATAGACGGCGACCCGTGGCGGCAAGTCAGGACAGGTGACGGCAGTCCGTCTGCGGGCGAGCGCATCGGCGGTTTCCTCATCGTCATCTGATTTTGCATCGCCGGGGCAAGTGCTGTGGTACCACCGGTTGGTTTCTTCATACATGACGTGGCCACCCGCGCGGACATGGAGCAGCAGGCCCCCACAAGTGAATCCACGGAATTCTTGCGCTTGCGCCGGCCGGGACGGCAGCGCTAGGCAGACTATGCCAAGGGCAATCGCGGCCAGCGTCAGTCGTTTCGCGTTCACCGAATCGCTCCTTTCGCCGGATTGCTTTTCGCCAAGCATAAGCCGCCGAGGCTGCGAGTCAAGCAAAATGAGACGATAGTCGCCAAAGCGTCCCACACCCGTAGGCTGGCGGTAGGGTAGCCGAGCGAGCCTCCGCCCGCATGCGCGCCGCTTGCCATTTCGCGAGCATTGGTTATACTATTGCCATCGACAGCTTTTGCGACGAGAAAGGACGCAGTCATGCAAGAAGGTGGAATGGAGATTGTCGTCAAGTATTGCGCGACTTGAGGACACCAACCGAATGCCGTCAGTTTGACGGACGAAATCTTGAACGAACGCGAGATCGAGTATTTCATCAGCAGCTGGAAATTGATTCCCGCCACCGGTGGAGTATTTGACGTCTGGGTCAACGGCGAGTTGATCTTTTCCAAGAAGGAAGTGGGCCGCCACGCGGAACCCGGTGAAGTTCGGGCCGGCATCCTTAGCGTGCTGGAGACCGTTCGGCCTGCCGATTTTGAATTGGCTGCCAAGTAAGCGGACGCGCGCGAATCAGCGACCACGCTCTGTAACTTGACAGAGACAGTGCCGCCCGGTTAATGTATCAGTAACGGGCGGCGCTTTTGTGTCAAAAGGCAGCCCATGCAACTTGGCACGGTGGAGTTGGTCATGTAGACTGAAAATGTGCCGTAAGTTGGAGTTCGCGTTTGAATAGCGCGGCTTCGGCAAAAGTGAAACGACGCGATGAATAGCAGAGAGGAATGAAGCAATGAAGCGTTTTGTATTGATTGCAGTACTTGTAGTTGCCGTGCTCGCACTGGGTACGGGCCTGACAGCCGCGCAGGATGGTCACATTGTTGAGCGCATTCGTGATCGCGGCGAATTGATCTGCGGCGTGAATTCTGTACTGCCGGGCTTCGGCACGCAGAATGACGCCGGTGACTTTGAAGGATTTGACGTTGACATTTGCCGCGCTGTCGCCGCCGCGATTCTGGGCGACTCCAACGCGATCGCGTTCCGCCCGCTTGCCGCTGCCGAGCGCCCGACTGCGCTGGCCAGTGGCGAGATTGACATGCTCAGCCGCAACACCACCTGGACGCTCAGCCGCGACACCGAATGGGGCGCCACCTTCGGCCCCACGACCTTCTATGACGGCCAGGGCATCATGGTCAAGATTGACTTCGGCGTGAGCACCATTGACGAGCTCGGCGACGAGAGCATCACCATGTGCGCCACCGCCGGCACCACCACCGAATTGAATATCACCGACAAAGCCAACGCCCTGGGCGCGGACTGGGTACTGAATACCTTCCCGGATTTCGACGCCATTATGGACGCCTACGAAGCGGGCGCCTGCGACGCCTTCACCAGCGATATCAGCAGCCTGGTCTCGCGCAAAGCCACGTCGGCTGATCCCGCCGCGCACGTGATTCTGCCCGGCGCCATCAGCAAGGAGCCGCTCGGCCCGGTCAGCCCGCAGAACGACGCCAACTTCGCGGACATTATCCGCTGGGTCGTCTGGGGTCTGCTGTCCGCGGAAGAGTTCGGCATCGACAGCATGAACATTGGCGATTTCATGGACAGCGATGATGCCGGCATCGGCCGTCTGCTCGGTTTGGGCGACAACGTGGCCGGTGATTACCTGGGCATCAACGATCAGTTCATGGTGGATGTCATTACGCAGATGGGCAACTACGCCGAGATCTTTGATCGCAACCTGGGTCCGGATACGATCTTCGGCCTGGAGCGTGGCTTCAACGCGCTCTGGACGGATGGCGGCCTGATGTACGCGGCCCCCTTCCGTTAAACCGAAAACGGCTTGTAGCCAAGTACTGTCACGCCGGGGTGTGGAAGCTTCCACACCCCGGTTTTTTTGTTTCGACGTTCAGTCAGAATTTCATTGAAGGACGATAAATTGAAGCGCATTTTCCTGATAATCTGGCTTGCGCTGGTGTGGGCCGCCACGCAGCCGGCTATTGCCCAAAGCGATGGGCGCATCGTGCAGCGGATAATGGATCGCGGCGAATTGATCTGCGGCGTGAATACGGTGCTGCCCGGCTTTGGCGCGCAAAACGACGCCGGTGATTTCATCGGTTTTGATACCGATATTTGCCGCGCGGTGGCCGCGGCCATCCTCGGCGACGCCAACGCGATTGCCTTCCGCTCGCTTACTGGCGCCGAACGCCCGACGGCACTGGCTAGCGGCGAGGTCGATATGATTAGCCGCAACACCACCTGGACGCTCAGCCGCGATACCGAGTGGGGCGCGACTTTTGGCCCCACGACCTTCTATGACGGGCAAGGCATCATGGTCAAGACAGAATTCGGCGTATCGACTATTGATGGACTGACTGAGGAAAGCATCACTATCTGCGCCAATGCCGGAAGCACTACCGAGCTAAATATCACCGATCTCATCAACAGCGCGGCAGCGGATTGGATACTGACCACATTCCCGGATACGGATGCCGGCATGGACGCCTACCGGGCCGGCGCATGTGACGCGATCACTTCGGATATTAGCGCCTTGATTTCGCGCAAAGCCACCTCGGCTGATCCCGCCGCGCATGTGATTCTGCCCGGCGCCATCAGCAAAGAGCCGCTCGGCCCGGTCAGCCCGCAGAACGACGCCAACTTCGCCGACATCATCCGCTGGGTCGTCTGGGGTCTGTTAACCGCGGAAGAGTTCGGCATCGACAGCATGAACATTGGCGATTTCATGGACAGCGATGATGCCGGCATCGGCCGTCTGCTCGGTTTGGGCGACAACGTGGCCGGTGATTACCTGGGCATCAACGATCAGTTCATGGTGGATGTCATTACGCAGATGGGCAACTACGCCGAGATCTTTGATCGCAACCTGGGTCCGGATACGATCTTCGGCCTGGAGCGTGGCCTTAACGCGCTCTGGACGGACGGCGGCCTGATGTACGCGGCGCCCTTCCGTTAAGCCGAAGTTCAGTTAATCATTCGATTCAAAGGGGCGCGCCATCGCCAGGCGGCGCGCCCTCTCTTGTCTCAGGTCCCCCTGCGAGGCGCAGATTCTCCAGGCGAGATTTGTCAGTCGTTGGCGGATTGCATACAATATACGTTATATTTATTTTGGCTTTTCATCAGGAAACACTTAATGCTCGAAAGCCAGCGTATGGAGAGGCCCGCCGACGGTTCGCCGGTGGAGAATGTGCTGCCCGCGATTTTTCGCGACGGCCGTATCCTTCAGGGCATTGCGCAGATAATCTTCGTTGCCGTTGTCGTTCTCGTCCTCAACAACCTGCAAACCCGCATCAATACGGCGCTGGAATCCACCAACCAGTCGCCCAATTTCGAGTTTCTGCAAAATCGCGCCGGTTTCGACATCGCCGATTCCGGCAGCTACAGTTCAAACGACCGCTATATTGACGCCTTCCGCGTCGGCTTCATCAATACGATACGCGTCGTCTTGTTTGGCTTAGCGGCGACTACCGCGCTCGGTATCATGGTTGGCATCTTCTTGCTGAGTCGCAACTTCCTGCTGCGGACGATCTCGCGCGCCTATGTGGAAGTCTTGCGCAACACGCCGATTTTGCTGCAGATTTTCGCCTGGTTCTTCATTGTCATCTTTGCCCTGCCGCAGCAGCAGGAGTCGTTCGCCTTCCCGCAAGAAGGCATCCGCAGCCTGCCGCTGATGCAATACGCGCTGTCGCTATTCGTGATTCTCGTCGTCTGGCAAGCCACCGGCTCCATGCGCCGGCCTGCCTGGCGCAACGGCTTGCGCCAGGCGACAATCGCCGTGGTGGTGCTGGCGAACTTGCTCGGGATCGTCATCGTTGGCGCCGGCACGCCGATAGAGTTTCGGCCCGGCATCTACGTCAGCATCAAGGGCGTGGCGATCTTTGAATTGATCCCCTCGTCGCTCTTCGCCGTCTGGATGGTCTTTGTCGTGATCGGGGCGGTGGTCGCCCTGGCCCTGTCGCGCTATTTCAACTTCATCACCGAGACGACCGGCAAGCCCATCCCCAAGACGCGCTACGCGTTGCTGGCCTTGGCTGGATTCACGCTGCTGGGCTGGGTGATTATGGGCATGCGGCCCACGCCCTCCATCATCACGGTTTTTGACGACGAAAAGGACGAATTCGTCGATTTGCCCTACGATGACGCCTTTGCGTCCGGCATGTTGACCATTGAGCAGGAGCTGGAATACACCCGGCAGCCGCTGATTTACCGCCCGCCGACGCTCGACCGCCGCGGCCGCAACATCGAGACCGGCATCGAAATCTCGCCCTCGTATCTGGCGGTCTTCCTGGGACTGGTTATTTATACTTCCGCCTTCATCGCCGAAATCGTGCGCGCCGGCATCCAGGCGGTGCCCAAAGGCCAGCTAGAAGCCTCGCGCGCGCTCGGTCTCTCGCAAGGGGACATGCTGCGCCTGATTATCTTGCCGCAGGCCTTGCGCGTGATCATTCCGCCGCTGGGCAATCAATTTCTAAATTTATCCAAAAACTCCAGCTTGGCGATCGCGGTCTCATACACCGATATCTATCAAGTGACGAATACGATCATCAACCAGTCGGGGCAGTCAGTGACCGGCATTCTGATGGTCTTGCTGGCGTACCTGTTTATCAGCCTGGTCATTTCTCTGGGCATGAACCTGGTCAATCAGCGCTTTCAGATTGTGACGAGGTAGGCGCGCGATGTCGGAACAGCGAAACGCGGACGCCAGCCAAACAATCATCAACCGGCACGACGAGGGCACAAGACCGCCGCCGAAGCTGGAAGTCGGCTTAGTCGGCTGGCTGCGGCAGAATCTCTTCGGCTCGCCGGCCGATGCCGTGGTCACGATTTTGGCGTCCTTGCTGATTCTGGTGCTGGTCTTCGGTTTCTTTGATTGGTCCATCCGCACGGCCAACTGGTTCACCATCATCAATAATCAGCGCTTGTTCATGATGGAATCTTTCGAGCCGGAGTTCGAGTGGCGCCTGGCGCTGACAGTGCTGCTATCGGCTTTGCTGACCGGCGTCAGCCTGGCGGCCTGGGCGCGCCGTTCCTGGCGTTTGCTGGCGGGCGTTTCCGTGATTCTGCTAGCAGCGCTGGCGCTGTTTCCGCCGATCATCGACGCCCTGATTCCCCAGCCCCTTTCGTATTTCACCGCCGGCAACGTCGAAATCGTTGACCGCGCCTCTACCTTGACGCCGCAGCAGAATCTGGCCTTTATTGCCCAGGAAGGCGAAACCGTGTCGCTACGCCTTGCGCTGGACGAAGTGGCCGACATCGAAACGCTGAGCGTATTGGCCGGCTTCTCGGACCGGGTCACCAATGCCCTCGCCAATGCCGCGCGCAACCGGCTCAATCAGCAGGTCCGGACCGGCGATATCTTCGACCGCATGATCAGCGGCGAATTGACCGAGGGGCTGGAAGAACGAACGCGGCTCACCATCCGCACTTTCACGCGCACCAACGATTTGCTGGCGTCGACCGCGCAATTTGTCGAAACCATCAGCGGCCGCGTCACAGCGAATGACAGCACGGTGGCCGAATTGCGCCTGTGGTTGGGCCGCCTGGAGCGCGCCGCCCGTGGGCTGGACCCGCGCGCCGACGCGATACTGACAGCCGTGGAAGCAGTCGAGGATGGCGCGACAAACTTGTCTATGACTGAGCGCGTGCCGACCGACTTGCACGCTGCCATCGCTGATTTGACCGCCATTACCCTGGCGAGCGAACAACTGGAAGACCTGGGCGAACTGTTGGTTTTGCAGCTCTCGGAAGACTTGATCGGCGAGCCCGATCAGAGCGACGACCAGGAAGAACTGATTAATCCGCTGCCGCGCGAAGCCGCGTTCCTGCGCGACATGTGGGTGCGCTTGCTGACGCCGCAGTCGGTGCTCGATTTGTATCAGCTCGGGCAGACGCCGATGGCCGTGGCCATCCGCGACGCGCAAACCGACGCTGTGCTGGCGGAAGCGCTGCTGAGCGCGGCCGACGACAGCGTCAGCTTCAAGGTCCCGGCCGACGGCTGGTATATCTTGTCGAAAGACGCCGCTGCGGGCGAGACGGGCACAGCCGTCCTTGCGGCGGGCGGCATCCACCCCATCGTCGAGCGCACGCTAAGCGCGACCGAGTCCCGCTTCGTGCGCCTCACCGACAATGAACTGGTCATCACCGACCCGCGACCGATAATTGATGGCAAGAGCGCGCCATTCGTCGTCTTGATCGACAATCAGTTTCGCGGACTGCGCGACCTCGAAACTTATCTGGTGCACTTTATCCCGCCTTTCTTCGAGCAGGTTGAGCGGCTGCTGCTGCCCTTCTTCATGACCGTGGCCTGGGGTTTTGCGCTAGGCCGCGCGCTGGCGCATCTCTCCGGCGAGAACTCCATCTTCAACAGCCGCGACAGCCGCTTGATCGTACTGGCCTGGTCAGCGACGCCGCTGCTGGTCTTGCTGGCCTACTTCGCGCTGCTGGATGGCCCGAGCGGGTTACAAGGCGCGCCCGCAGTTGGTCTCAAGATTGCCGCCGCCGTCGGGGTAGTTTACCTGGTTCGCCGTTATGAAAACTGGCTGAGCCGCGCCAACCCGGGGGAAGACGCGGAAGGATCGCTCAACCGCCTGCTGACCTACGGTTGGGGCGCGTTTCCATTCATCATGTATTTGATGGTATCCGGCGTCGGCGGGCTTTCCGGCGGCGCGCTGGGAAGCATCGTCGGCGGCTTGTTCTGGCTGCTGCTGATGTATTTCATCGGCCTGAATTTCCGGAACTCGCTGGGTTACGCCTTGTTGATTGGCGGGTTTTTCGCCCAAATCGCGCAGTCTTTCGTCGTGAATTTGGTCTGGAGCGGCTGGAACAGCGAACCTGTCAGCGCCAGTTTGATCTGGCTGGCCATCGCTGCTGTCGGCGTATTCGCGGGCCAGCGCGGCGCCATGTTACGGGGCAGCCTTGCGGCCAGCATAAAGCGCTACGGCTATCTGACGTCTTGCATCGTATTCCTGTTTTTGTTCGTGGATACCAACACGCTCGCCGCGGACGCGGACGCTTCGGCGACGCTGCTGGCTGGGCTGGCGGTGGTCTTTTGGCTGGCCTGGATGTTCTTCAGCGGGGCGACGCGCTGGGGCGCCAATCGAATCATCATTGGTTTGCTCCTGCTCACATTCTTGTGGATGCAGGCCTGGACCCCGGTCAACCGTTGGTCAACCATCTACTTCCTGCTTTGGCTGACGGCCGGCGCGCTGGCATTCAAGCGCGGCGCAAACGCACAGACCGAGCCGCAAAAGGAAGTGGACTCCCTATTCCAGCGACGTCCTGTTCAGGCGGCGCTGGCGGCGGTCGCCTGGCTGGCGGCGTTGCTCGTCTTGCCCAGCCTGGTCGCCGGCCTGGATGCGCGGGGCATCCTGCAGACATCGCCGCAGGAGTTGCTCCCGCTGTCGGACAAGCGCATTTGGGGCGGCCTGATGCTGACCATGCAATTGACGATTTTGGGCGTCGGCGCCTCCTTCCCCATCGGGCTGGCGCTGGCGCTGGGGCGGCGCAGCAATCTGCCCGTAGTGAAGTACGCCTGCATCCTCTACATTGAGGTCGTGCGCGGCGTTCCGCTGATCACGGTGCTCTTCCTGGCGGTGCTGATGGTGCCCCTGGTGGACCCGACCCTGGCCGCCATCGAAAACGCCGTGCGCGCCTGGGTGGGCATCACCATGTTTAGCGCCGCCTATCTGGCGGAGAATGTCCGCGGCGGTTTGCAGTCGATCGACCGCGGCCAGACGGAAGCGGCGCAAGCCGTGGGCTTGTCGACCTGGCAGACGACCCTGCACATCCTGCTGCCGCAAGCCTTGCGCGCGGTCATCCCGGCCCTGGTCGGGCAATTCATCTCCTTGTTCAAAGACACATCGCTGGTCTTTATCGTCGGCCTGGCGGAGATCGTGGGCATCGCCAACCGCGTCGTCGCCCAGCCGGAATTTCTGGGGCGGCGGCAAGAAACATTCCTGTACGTGGCGATCCTGTTCTTCGTCTTCAGCTATATCATGTCCTACATCAGCCGCCGGATAGAAGCGACCGGCTCGGGCGCGATAAGGGCGCAGCAACTTTGATAGCGGCGCGGCGATTGACGCTGCAGGCGCCGGCGGGTTACCGCGGAGGTTCCAATGGAAGAACTTAACCAACAAGTCATGGCGGGCGACGAGCCGATTATCATCTGTCGCGAAATGAACAAATGGTTTGGCGACTTTCACGTGCTGCGCAACATCTCGCTGGAAGTGATGCCTACTGAGGTGCTGGTAATCATCGGGCCGTCCGGCTCCGGCAAGTCCACCTTGATCCGCTGCATCAATCGCCTGGAAGAACATCAGGACGGCCAGATCGTCGTCAACGGCATCGAACTGAGCCACGATGTGCAAAACATCGCCGAGATCCGCCGCGAAACCGGCATGGTATTCCAGCAATTTAATCTCTTCCCGCATTTGACCGTTATGGACAATATCACCCTGGCGCCGATGAAGGTGCGCCACTGGGCGCGCGACAAAGCAGAGCAGCGGGCGATGGAATTGCTGGAACGAGTGGAAATCCCCGAGCAGGCCTTTAAGTATCCCGGGCAGCTTTCGGGCGGGCAGCAGCAACGTGTGGCGATCGCGCGGGCGCTGGCGATGGAGCCCAAGATCATGCTCTTCGACGAGCCGACATCGGCGCTGGATCCGGAGATGATCAAGGAAGTGCTGGATGTGATGAAGGAGCTGGCGCGCACCGGCATGACCATGCTGGTGGTCACGCATGAGATGGGATTCGCGCGCGAAGTGGCCGACCGCGTAATCTTCATGGATATGGGCCGCATCGTTGAGGAAGGGCCGCCGGAGAATTTCTTCAGCCCCGACATCGTGCATCATCCGCGCACGCAAGAATTCCTCGATCAGATCTTGTAGCCAAGGCGAAGCGCGCATGTCCCTCCCGTGGGTCAACAGGAGGGACGTTTGTCTCGGCTCAGTTATTCAGTGTCCAGTTCGGCTTGCAGCGCCGCTCGCAGCGATTCTGGACTGGCGCCGTCGATGGTCCGGCCGCCGATGACGAAGGTCGGCGTGCTGCGTATGCCCAGCGCCGCGCCGCGATCGTGGTCGAACTGCACCGTCGCCACGTGCGTGCCGGCTTCATAGCAACTGCGCAGGGCCGCCTCATCCAGGCCCGCCGCGCCGCCCAGCTGAATCAAGTCTTCGGCGCTGGCTTTCCCCTGGTCGGCTTGTACGAATATCGCGTCGTGCATTGTCCAGAATTGCTCGTTGCCCTGGTCAAGCGCGCATTGCGCCACTTCGGCCGCGCGCTGGCTGTAGGGCGGCACGATGATGGGAATGTCGCGGTAGACGAAGTTCACCTGCCCGCCGAATTCTTCCAGCAACGCTTCGACAATGCCCTCCTCGTGCCAGAACTTGCAGGCGTGGCAGCCATACGCGCCGTACTCAATCAGCGTGACGGGCGCGTCCGGATCGCCCAGGATCGGGTCCAGCTCCAACCGCGCCATCGTCTCCGCGCTCGGCGGCTGGTAACCGTAGAGCAGGGTGTCTGGATAGAATGCGGCCCAGGCGAACCAGAAATGCGGGAAAGCATTGATCGCTTGCAGCTGCGCGCCCGCCAGCTCGCCGCTGGTGGAGCTGCCAAAGATGTTCCAGACGCTGCCGGTCTCGGCGTCGACGATCTGGCCGTCTTCGACCCCGAACGCAAGCGTCCGCCCGTCAACCTGCCGATCAAATAGCGCCGCCATGCCGACATCGCGCGATTGGTCGATGTGGGCGGCGTCCAGCGCGCTGAAGGCGCCCGGCTGCCAGATGGCGACCACATCGCGCTCGGCCAGCCGGTCATTGACGACAACTGACTCGGCGAGTACGGCGAAGGGATATGCCACGCGGACATCGCCTATGGCCGCGCCCAGAACGCGCTCGGTCGCCATCAGTCGGCCGTCCGGCGCGCCCATGAACAGGAAGGGGCGCTCACTGCTGTCATAGTTGACATAGGGGTTGCTGCCGTAAAAGCGCCCTTGCGTCGACAGCACCTCGCCCTGCGGATACTGCGCTTTGAACGCGCCGTAGCCGACCAACTGCGAAGGCACGATATCTAGCAGGGTCCCGGTGTGAGCCCCAACGATGCCCTCGCCGGTCAATTGCTGCCACAGCGACTGCGTCAGATCGTCCCACATGATCAGGTCGCTGTTGCGCAGCAAACCGCTGACGCCGAAGCGCAGCGTGTCGCCGCCAACCCGCCGGTCGAAGACGATGGCGCTGTTGCAGAGCGGGCAGAAAGTCACGGCGACCGGCGTATCGCCGATGACATCGTTAGCGATTTCATGGCGCGTCAGAATCGCCAGCGGATACGCGCGCGCAATACCGTCGATTTCGAGCGCGATGACGGGCGAGTTTGCATGCAGCCACAAGTCGGCCGTGGCCTGATCGTCAAATTGCGGATTGTCGATCGGCGGGATGCCATCGCGCCCGACTCCGCCCGACATGATCTCGTAGAAGACGCCCTCGGCGCTCTTGCAAACATCGGTGAGATTCCAGACCCGCTGCCAGTTGGTCAGCAGCGCTTCGTCATTAAATGGCGCCGGCGGCTCGTCGCAACTGAGCTGCGCCAGGGAGACGGCCGGCAGCAGTGTTACGAGAAGCGCCAGGGCGAAGAGTTTGAGTCCCTTATACATGATCTGTCCTTTTGATTTGGCCTGCGAGTCTTCAGTGAATCCAAGATTGTAATGAGAACCTCTGCTGTTTCAGCGCAACCTCCAATATCGTCGCAAGGTTGTAGGGGCGAGCCAGTGGCTCGTCCGCGCTCGCCAAAAATTGGATTTGCCTTTTGCATCACTAACTTGGACTTACTTCTGTCAATCGCTTGTGCTATTTGCGCCGTTAGCATAAAGCAGTCGTCTTACAGATAAGTTACAAACGATTCCCCGGCCGAAGACGGTTTGCGTCGGCCCGCGCTACAGCTGGCCGCAAGTCAGGAGTCGCGCGCAGCCGCCCTATGAATATCCGCGCGACCCGACATAATGGAAAAGCTACTTTACGTTGACCGCAAAGGATTGCCAGCGCAAATGACCCGGCCGTCCACTGTGCTTGACCGATCGCTAGGTATTCTGGCGATCATTGGATTACTGGTCGCTCTGCTCGGCATCGGGTTTGACCTCGTCCCGGGCAGCAGCCCAGGCTTTAGCGCGCCACAGTTGGCCCTGGTCGCGGGGGGAGCGGCGCTGTCTGTATTTGGCCTGGCGTTGCGGCGGCCACAAACTCGGGGAGCGCTGCGAAGTTACCTGGGGAAGCATTTTCGGGCCATAGTCATCCTTACCGTATTGACGCTCTTGGTTCTGGAGTTCGTACTTACCGCCACGGGGTTTCAGACCTACTTCCCGTACGCAGTGCCGGAAAAGTTCCTGGACCCGGCGCCCTGGTGGACTTGTGACCAATCAGGCTGTCATTACGTGTATGAGGAAATGGTCGCCGCCTGCGCGCGGGGCGAGCTAAGAGACTTGCGCTGCATTGTCAACCGGCAGGGGTTCCATGACACGCAGGACTTTGTAGTCGAGCCCGGGTTTGAGCAACGTCTGCGCGTGCTGGTATTGGGCGACTCATTTACGTTCGGCGGGTCTGCGGATCCAGGCATGTCATTTGTTGAGCTTGTCGAGCAAGCGCATCCTGAATCCGTGGTCTGGAATACGGCCATTCCGGGTTCCGGCACCAACCAGGCTGTGATGAGCTTCAATACTTACGCGCCTGTCCTGCAACCGCAGCTTACCATACTCGGCTTCTATATGAATGACTTTGACGATAATATGATGCCTGTCGACAGCTACTTCATGGGTGTGGATTCGGTGAAATATCCGCTATCGATTCGCAAATACCAGATTGACTTGCGCGGCAACCTGGTCAAGCTGGATCGGCAGTCGGACCTGTATTATCGCTATCACCGCGTCGATCCCCCCGTCAGTGAATTGCACCGCATTGTTGGGATAACGCGCCTCGGCAGCCTCGGATTGCGCACGGTCGACGCGGCGCTGCAGATGTTCAGCAAGGCCGAGGGGACTCGCCTGCGCCGACGGGTCGAGGTCACGCGCGGCTACCTGGAGGCGCTGCGCGATACTGCCGCTGCAAAAGAGACGCAATTGCTCGTCCTGCTGATTCCCACGCGCGATGACATAGCCGAGGCTGGCCCGCTTTATCGGAGCGCGCTTCGCCTGCTCGATGACCTTGAAATCGCCTACATCGATCCCATCGATATTCTGGATGGCCAGCATGATTATGCGTCGCCGCCCGATGTGCACTGGAGCAACGCCGGGCATCAGAAGATCGGATCGCTTCTCTCCGCTTGCCTTGAACGATTTATCGCTGATGCAGATCTTGCCAATTGCGCGGGTTAGCTGCTGACGCCGTCCAGCCGGGTCGCCGGGTGAAAGGCCGCCCAGGCGAACCAGAAGTGCGTGGCTGCGTGAGTCTGACGAAGTCGCGCGCCGACTAGGGGCCCGGCAAGAGCTTCGCCCAGGATAGACCAGCGGCTGCCGGTTTCGTAGTCCGCAAAGCCGTCGCCGTCGTGATAAAAGCTCAGGGTCCGCTCGTTGTCCAGTCGGCGCTCAAACATCAGCGCCATGCCCACATCCCGCGACGAGTCGATGTCGGTTTGGTCCAGCGCGCTGGCGGCGCCCGCCTGCCAGAAGACGACGATGTCGACATCGACGACCCGGTCATTGATGACGCGAAGCTCCCGCAGCAGCGGGAAGCTGTAAGCCAGGGGCAGCTTGCCAATCTCGGCGGCCAGGACGCGCTCGGTAGGATGAAGCCGACTGTCGGGCGCGCCGCGGAAAAGGAAGGGCGCGACGCTGCTGTCATACCCAACGTAGGGGTTGCGGCCGTACGCGCCCAAGGGACCCTGTAGCACGTTGCCCTGCGGATAGCGCTCGCGGAAGACGCCGAAACTGATCATCTGCGAAGTCACGAACTCAAGTCGCTGTCCGCTGTATTCGCCGGCGATGGCGTAGCCGGTCAGCTGCTGCCACCAGGATTCAGTCGCGTCGTCCCACATAATCAGGTCGCTGTTGAGCAGATTGCCGGTGACGCCGAAGCGCAGCGTTTTGCCATCCACGCGCCGCTCATAGACCAGGGCGCTGTTGCAGAGCGGGCAGAATGTCACCGCGATGGGTATTCCGCCAACGACATCGTTGACGATTTCATGACGCGTCAGCACCTCCAGGGGATAGGCGCGGGCATCGCCGGCGACGTTGACTGCGACAAGGGGCGAATTGGCGGAGAGGTGAAATACGCTCTCGACCGGCTGGAAGCGCGGATTGTCTATCGGCGGGATGCCATCGCGGGGAACGCCGCCGGATACCACGTCGTCCAAATCAATCAGCGACTTGCTGAAGTCGGTCTTCCAGCCGGCTGTCGGTCCGGCCATCATCGCATTGCCGAACCACCAGAATGCCGCCAGCGCGATTGCCCCGGCAATAAGCAGCCTAAGCGCGCGTGAACCCGGTATCCGTGACATCAAGTCTCCTGCGGCAAAGCGCAATCGCGGCGCGGCCGCTCCGTCCAAAACCGAGCCGCAGCTTAGCTGCTGTAGATTCGCGTCTCTGGATAGAAAGCGGCCCAGGCAAACCAGAAGTGCGGGAAGGCGTTTATCCAGCGCAGTTGGCGGCCTGCGAGCTCGCCGGAGATGGCTTCGCCAAATGCGTTCCAGGTCGATCCCGTTTCTTCGTCGCGAAATCCGCCGGCGCCCTCGGCGACGAAGCTCAGCCGTCTACCGTCCAAGGTTGCTTCGTACATGCCGGCGGCGCCCGTGTCGCGGGCGTTGTCGATGAGTCGGTCGCCAAGCGCGCTGGCGACGCCGCCCTGATAAAATATCACGAGCGGCGTATCCGCTACGACGTCGTTGATGACCCGCTCCGCCCGCAGCGCTTTGAAGGGATAAGCGACTGCGACTTCGCCGATGGTCGCGGCCAGCACGCGGTCAACCGGCGAATCAAGCCGCGGGTCAATTTCGCCCCGATACAAGAAGGGGCGGCCGGGTTGCGAATCGTAGTCGCCGTAGGGATTGACGCCGTATCGGCGGTTGTAGCCGGTCTCGCGCGACATCACCAGGCCATCGGGGTATCTCGCTGCGAAGCTGCCGAAGCCGATCACTTGCGACGGCACGATATCCAGCAGCGTTCCCGCATAGGCGCCAACCAGGCCTTCGCCCGTCAGCTGCTGCCACCAGGATTCGCTCTGCCGGTCGAACATGATCAGATCGCTGTTGCGCAACATACCGCTGACGCCGAAGTCCAGCAGCTCGCCAGCGACCGTTCGCGCGAAAGTGACGGCGCTATTGCAGAGCGGGCAGAAGGTCACGGCAATGGGCAGACCGGCGATCTCGTCATTGGCGATTTCGTGCCACATCAAAATCGCCAGCGGGTAGGCGCGCGCATCGCCGTCGATCTCCACGGCAATCACGGGCGAGCGCTGGCTGAGCCATTCGCCCGCGCTTTCGATGGTTTCCAAGGCCGGGTCGGTGACCGAGGGGATGCCGTCCTTGACCGGATTGCCAACCGAAATCTCAGCGAAGTCTACGATACTCTGGCAGAAGTCGGTCGACCAGTTGACTGTGCGCAGATTGGTCGGGCGGCAATCCTGTTCATCCGCGCTTAAGACCTGCGCCGCGCCGAGTAGAAACGCGCCGGCGACGAGGACGAAGAGACGCAGTAGATGGCTCGCGCGAGGCGAAGTCTCGATAGCGCTCATGCGGTGATTTTCCTTGCCGGCCGGTCACTGCCTCACAGGTTAACGCACGCTCATTACGATTAAGTTACGTCTTTTCGCGTGCTGTTGACATACTGCAGCGGCCGGACTGCTGCCTGTGCAAGCCGCCGGGCTCATGGCGTGTAGACTGCAGCCTATATGCTATATTAATCTTCTGACCTTGATTAGGCACATATAACGCTCTTCGAATTATCGGCGACCCTGGGACGGTACGCACGCTGCAAGCCTATAATCGTCATGCGCCCTCCCATGAGCCGCAGCTTGCCACTCTCGGCTTTGCGATGAACGATTTCGATGACAATTAGAGATTGGACCGCGCCGGCGAAACAGTCTTCGGCCGCTCGCTTGCGGCGCACGTGTTCGCGGCATTGAGCGTTAAATCGTGGTATAGTTGGGCGCGCTCAATAAAATGTGCCAAACTGCAAGTGTTGCGAGGTTGGCGACTTGTACACGGCAGAGGGCGGCGAACGCTCTTGAAACCCGTCACGTCTTTGCTCTTCTTCTTCGGCGTCTTGATTGCTCTCTTCGGCATCGGCGTCGATTACTTGTTGCCAGACGCCAGCCCCGGTATCAATCTGCCTCAGCTGCTCGTTATCCTGGCTGGATTGGCAGTCAGTTTACTTGCGACGCGGGTTCAAAGCGCTAGATTCCAGCGGGCGGTAACTAGCCGGCTCGGACGTAGCTTGGCGGCGGCTCTTATTGTCGCGTTGACCACCATCATTGCGCTTGAAGTTGCGCTGGCGGCCGCCGACATACGCACGCATTATCGCGATTTCTCAACCGATACCACGCTCACTGCTCGGCCCATGTGGACATGCGGCGCAGCCGGCTGCCACTACGTCTACGAGGCGGTTCAAGCCGGCTGCGCGATCGGCGAGTTCAGCGGGCGACTCTGCAGCCTCAACAAGCAGGGCTACGCAAGCGCCGTAGATTTCGCGCGGCCAGCCGACTGGGAAGGCAGACAGCGTATTTTGCTTCTGGGCGACTCCTTTACCTGGGGTTTGTCCTCGACTATGGGCTGGTCGTTTGCAGAATTCTTGGAGAGGGAATTGCCGGACGCGCTCATCTGGAATACCGGCATCCCTGGCGCGGGCACCAACCAAGCGCTCTTGGCCTTCGAGGTATACGCCCCGGTCCTGCGCCCGCAGCTGACAATCCTGGGTTTCGTCCTCAATGACTTCAACGATAATTTGCTGCCAATCGACTCGTGGCTGAACGCGCTTGACGCCGATGGACAAGCGATCCACATTCGGAAATACGCCATTGACGAACGTGAAAATGTTACTGCGCTCGACCTCGAAACGCTCGGCTTCATCAGCGCGCATGGCCGGCAACCGCCTTCTCACCCGCTGGAAAGATATCTGGGCGTCACGCGCTTGGGCACCTTGCTGCTTCGATTTAGAGACATGACCGCGGGCCCGACGGAACCGCAAGTTTACGAGCGCCGCCGCCAGGTCACGAAGCAGTATCTGCTTGAATTGAAACAGGCAGTTTCGGCGAGCGGCTCGGAACTGCTCGTCATCATGGTCCCCTACGCGGCCGATGTTAAAAGAATTGAGAGCCCTAATCGGCGCTTTCGGATTGCCACAGAGTTGATGCGAGAACTGGAAATTCCATACCTGAACCCGATCCATATCCTTGATCCAGTATCCGATTACTATTCGGGCGACGAAGGCCACTGGACCAACTCCGGCCATCAAAAGGTCGGCGAGCTGCTCAGCGAGTGCGTCCAGCGATTCCTTGCCAGCGGCGCGTTCGCCGATTGCGCGCACATCGTGACGCCCTGAATGCCCGCCCGCTAGAGACGAGGATGCCGACGGATGGCAAAAGCGCGCAGCGCCTTCGTATGTGCCAGTTGCGGCCGGCGCAGCCCGGCTTACTTCGGGCGCTGCCCGCAATGCGGCGAGTTCGGCACGATGAAGGAGCAGGTTGAGCAGAGGCGCCGCGGCCCCGACGTGGGCAGCGTCGCCCGCGGCCCTGGCGCTCCGTCGCCGCAGCGGCTCGGCGATATCGAAATGAGCGCGGACGCGCGCATCGCGCTGCCGATTGAAGAATTCAGCCGCGTGCTTGGCGGCGGCCTAGTGCCGGGCTCGCTGGTGCTGCTGGGCGGCGAGCCCGGCATTGGAAAATCCACGCTGGTCCTGGAGCTTTCGGCCAAGCTGGCGGCGGCGAGCGGCCCCGTCCTCTATGTCAGCGGCGAGGAGAGCGCGCGCCAGATCAAGCTGCGCGCCGAGCGTCTGGGCCTTGGCGCGCCTGACCTGTATTTGCTCACCGAGACCGATATCAGCGAGATCATCAGCCAGGCGCGGGCGCTGGATCCGGTGCTTGTCGTTATCGATTCGATTCAGACGACCCACGACCCTGAGTTGAACTCGGCGCCCGGTTTGGTCGCGCAGGTGCGCCATTGCGCGACCGCCTTGCAGAAGCTGGCAAAGGGCAGCGGCCCCAGTATTCTCATGATCGGCCACGTGACCAAGGACGGCAATATCGCCGGCCCGCGCGTCCTGGAGCATATCGTTGACGCCGTTCTCTACCTGGAAGGCGATCCCTTCCAGCAGTATCGGTTGCTGCGCGGCGTCAAGAATCGCTTCGGCGCGACCAGCGAAGTCGGCGTCTTTGAGATGCGCGGCAGCGGCCTGGCGCAAGTGCCCAACCCGTCGGAGGCCTTTCTGGAAGAGCGCATGATTAACGCGGCCGGGTCCGCCATCGCCATCACGCTCGAAGGTACGCGCCCGCTGTTGGTCGAACTGCAGGCGCTGACCAGTCCGTCGGCCTTTGGCAATCCACGGCGCACGCCCAATGGCATTGATCTGAATCGCCTGCTGCTGATCAGCGCCGTGTTGAGCAAACGCGTCGGTTTGAAACTCTGGGAGCAGGATATCTTTGTCAACGTGATTGGCGGGCTGCGGATCACCGAGCCGGCTTCGGATTTGGCGATGGCGCTGGCGATCGCGTCCAGCTATCACGATCGGGCGTTGCCGGCTGATCTCGCCATAGTCGGCGAGGTTGGGCTCAGCGGCGAAGTGCGCCGGGTCGGGCAACTGTCGGAGCGGCTGAACGAGGCGCGGAAGATCGGCTTCAAACGCGCGCTTGTTCCCAAGCTGCGGCGGCGCGCCCGGGATTTTCCCGCCGACATCCAGCTTATTGAAGCGCGCAGTGTGCGGGAGGCGCTGCGCGCGGCGCTCTCGGGCGCTTGAATTTGCGACAAACCAAGCTAGAAATGCAAATGCCGTACCAACGAAATCCTCTATCACCACAGAGGAAAATGAGATTACAAAGCACTAATCGAAGGCAAGTAAGCGAAAACTATTCTCGCGAAACAGAATCCCCAAAATCATCGAGTGCGTGTAGGGGCGAGCCATTGGCTCGCCCGCAAATCTCAAGATTTGTAGGACATGATTTGCAAGACTTACTCGCGTCTACTGAGGGCACAGATGCAGTCGTACTTTTTCTACCGAAATCCAGACAGCCGTTCAACAGATGAAGACTTTTGCCGGGATACCATCAATTCATTGCTTTACTCGGCGCCCTCTGTGTATCCTCTGTGTACTCTGTGGTAAGGCTTGATGGTACACGACCGCGCTTGTTTAGGGGTATTTGCGGTTGAGCAGGCGGGCGTAGGGAATCGTCTCGCGGACGTGATTCAAGCCGCAGACCCAGGCGACCGTGCGCTCGATGCCGATGCCGAATCCGGCGTGCGGCACCGAGCCGAATCGCCGCAATTCCAGGTACCACTGGTAGGCTTCGCGGCCCAAGCCCATCTGGTCGATATTCTTCGCCAGCAGGTCCAAGTCGTGGATGCGCTCGCTGCCGCCGATAATCTCGCCGTAACCCTCGGGCGCCAGCAGATCGACGCTTCGGCAGACCTCGGGCCGTCCCGCCACGGGCGACATATAAAAGGCTTTGACGGCCGTGGGGTAGTGGTAGACGAAGACCGGCTTGTCAAACATCTCGGCCAGCGCGGTTTCGTGCGGGCTGCCAAAGTCCTCGCCCCAGTCAATCGCCAACTCGGCGCGTTGCTGCGGGTCGTCCAGTTGGGCGTGTAGCGCCTGCAAGCGCGTCACCGCGTCATCGTAGCTGATGCGGGCGAAGGGCGCCGCAATCGCCTCCAGCTTGGCGGTATCGCGTTCGATGATGGCCAGCTCCCGCGGATGTTTCTCCAGCACGCGCTCGACGACGGCGCAGACCAGGCCTTCTTCGATGTCCATCAGTTCTTCGAGGGAGCAGAAGGCAATCTCCGGCTCAAGCATCCAGAATTCGATCAAGTGACGGCGCGTCTTGGATTTCTCGGCGCGGAAGGTCGGCCCGAAGCAGTAGACCTTGCCAAACGCCATGATATTGGCTTCGTTGTAGAGTTGGCCGGTCTGGGCGAGATAGGCGGTATCGCCAAAGTAATCGACATCGAAAAGCGTCGTCGTCTCTTCGCCGGCGGCGGGCGTGATGATGGGCGTGTCAACCAGCAGAAAGCCTTGATCGTCCAGCCAGTCGCGCATGGCTTTGATGATGGTGGCGCGGATGCGCAAGATTGCCCACTGTCGGTTGCTGCGCACCCAAAGGTGACGATGATTCATCAGGAATTCGGTGCCGTGCTC
The DNA here is from genome assembly GCA_009841405.1 of Chloroflexota bacterium. Taxonomy (GTDB): domain Bacteria; phylum Chloroflexota; class Anaerolineae; order Aggregatilineales; family Phototrophicaceae; genus UBA6055. Next base: position 20,134 of record VXLV01000093.1, read on the forward strand.
CTTGGGCGTGATGGGATAGTCATCAGCTTGCTGCACCAACTCCAGCCGCTGGATGCCTATTTCGTAGCCGCCGGGGAAGCCGGGCGCGCGCTCGTCGGCGCGAACCGTGCCGGTAATGATCACTGACGACTCTTGCGAGAGCGAGCGGGCGATTTCAAATTCGTCCGGGGCCATCTCTCGTTTGAAGGCGACGCACTGCGCTTGCCCGCTGCCATCGCGCAGCAGAATGAATTGCAGGCGACCTTTGCCGGTCCGGTTGTAGACCCAGCCCCGAACTGTGACCTCCTCGCCGTCGTAGTCAGCGATGTCTTTGATTTGCATGACCTTGGTCACTGGCAATTCCTTGCTTCTTGATTTGGCTGCGCCAGCGCGATTATAGCATAGGCGTCAAACCGGATTGCTACGCCAGCCCGTCGGCCGTTCAGACTTGCAGCCAAAGACTTCCGCCGCCGATTCCCTGGCTGCCAGGGAGGCTGCGTTCCATGAGCGCGGGGTGTCGACTGGTCATAAAACTGTTGGCGAACAGTATGCGCGTCCGTCGATTGTGCATCAGGTATGCTTGAATCAGATATTGCTCATTCCAGAACATACGCCTGTCTTCGAGCCAACTGCGCGGATATTCGAAAGGTAGGAATATGTCATGAAAATGCACGATTACGCCTTTCTGCAGGCGCGGCAGAACCTCCAACACCAGATAGCAGACGTCACTACCCAATTTGACGACGTGCGAGCTATCGATAAACAAGATGTCATTTTTCTGCAGCTTGTCAAAGAAAGACAACTCCACAGCTTGAACCATGCGCTTGATCAGGCGGATCTCGGCCGCCAGCGATTTCAGATAGTCATTGGCGTAAGGTTCAATTGCCAAGACCTCGGTATCGCCATTTAGCGCGGCGGCGTTGGCGGCTACCAGAGTCGAAAAGCCGGCGCCGACCTCGATGATTCTCCGCGGCTGAAAATGGCGAATCACGCCGTGATATACTGCCGGGTCGTGCCCCACAAATTCCAGACGGTCGCCTGCAAATTGTCCCTCCGTCTGGAAACGTTGGAAGAATTCGTGGTATTCCGCGGCGTAAGAAGACAGAGCTTCACGGAGCAGTTGCAGCTGCGATTCTTCGTTCCAGTCAATGCCGGCCATCGCTGATTCGGGTCGATAAGTCTCGTCCAGCGTCCGGGTGTCCGGAATAGGCTGGTAGAAGTGCACCGGGGTAACGTGGTAACCTCGCGATTCGACATAGCGCCACAGCTCCGGATTGTGATAGATGAAGCGCAAGCGAGGCGCCATCCATCGGACCAGATGCTTGATTATCAGCTGCTTCATGACGCTCTGCCTCTTGCGGGCTAGGCTTCGATAAGCGTTCCCTCAGCGGCGCGCAGCAGCCGGTCCCAGACTGCCAGGCCCAAGCCATGTTTCTCCGGCGCGCGCGCAAGGATCAGGTCGACGCCGGCGCTGTCCAGGGCGCGCATGGCGGCGAACAGGCGCAGCGCGCTTTGCGCGACATCGCGGCCCAGGCATTCGACGGCGACATCGAGGTCGGCGAACGCGGCGGCATCGGCATTGCTTAGTATCAAGCCGACGCGCCTATTGCCGGCGATCTCCGCGCGCATGGCGGCGTAGACCGCGGTATCGTCGCTGCCCTGGAATAGCAGAAGCCGGGCGCGCGGCGAGTAATGTTTTAGCAGCGTGCCGGGCGCCGGCGCGGCGTCGTCCTCGCGCAGGAAGCGCGGCTCGAAGCGCAAGTCGGGGATGATCTGTCGTAGCGCTTCCAATGGCACGCCGCCCGGCCGCAGCAGTCGCGGCGGATTGTCCACGAGGCTGAGGATGGTGGATTCCAGGCCGATTGCCGTCGGGCCGGCGTCCAGCAGCATATCGAAATCGCCAGCGAGGTCGTCAAGGACATGCTGAGCGGTCGTTGGGCTGGGACGGCTGAAGCGGTTGGCGCTGGGCGCGGCGATTGGGACGCCGGCGGCTTCGATCAGGGCTACGGCGACGGCGTGATCGGGCATGCGCGCCGCTACCGTGTCCAGACCGGCGGTCAGGTTGGCTGGTACTTTGTGCGACTTCTCCAGCACCAGGGTCAGCGGGCCGGGCCAGAAGCGGCGGCAGAGCTCATGCGCCTGCTCGGGCACAGCGCGCGCGAGTTCATCGAGTTGGGCGCGGCGGGCGATATGCGCGATTAGCGGGTCGCTGGCCGGGCGTCCTTTGGCGCGGAAGATCCCGGCGACGGCGCCTGCGTCCCAGGCGTTGGCGCCCAGGCCGTAGACCGTCTCCGTGGGAAAGGCGACCAAGCCGCCGGCCTGGATTGCAGCAGCGGCGATGGCAATGTCGCCCGCGTCCGGCTGAGTCGCGCCGACGCGAAGATGCTGGAATACCTTCGGTATCGTGTCGGATGCTTGCTTCAAGATGCCGCCTCGCGCCTGTTGTCGCGCTTGCATTCTACCACGCCGCTGTCGCCAAGCGGCGGCGATTCTGATGTGAATGCAGCGAACATCGCGCAATTATGCCCTTCGCGAACCAGAATCCCCAATATCATCGAGTGCGTGTAGGGGCGACCAACCTGGTCGCCCGCGTATGCGAAGAGAGTTGACTGCGGGCGACTTGATAAGTCGCCCCTACGGCATTCAGAGAGGAGGAGAAGTCGTGACGCGTGGGCGACTCACAGAGTCGCCCCTACGTCTTTGGCGGGGTGGAGTTGTGAGAGGTGGGCGGGCACAGGTTTAGGTTCCCATCATTGTTGCGCATTATAATGAGGGCAGGCGTGGACGCGAAGGAGGGCGGAAATGACGATCTTGGTGACCGGCGCGGCCGGCTATCTGGGCAACCAAACCGTGAAGAAACTGGTCGCGCAGGGGCGGCCGGTGCGGGCGCTGGCGCGCAGGCGGGCGAAGGCGGCGCTGCGACTGGCCGATGTCGCCGGGCAGATCGAGATTGTCGATGGCGATGTCACGCGCCCGGAGAGCCTGGCGCCGGCCATGCGCGATGTTAGCGCCGTGATCCACTTTGTCGCCATCGCTATGGAAAAGGGCGGGCAGACTTACGAATCGGTCAACTACCAGGGCACGGTCAATGTGCTGCAAGCGGCGGAATCGGCCGGCGTAAGACGTTTCATCAATATGAGCCAGAACGGCGCCAGCAGCGCGCTGCCGTATCGTTTCCTGGCCAGCAAAGGCCGCGCGCAAGAATACGTCGCCGCTTCGGACATGGAGTGGACGGCGCTGCGGCCCTCGGCCATATTCGGCCCGCAGGACGAGTTCTTCAACTCATTCGCGCGCCTGCTCAAAATCACGCCGCTGATTTTCCCGCTGATCGGCGGCGGCAAGGCGGTATTCCAGCCGGTGTCGGTTTACGATGTGGTGGAAGCGGTGGTCCGCTGCCTGGACGATGCGGGCACGATCGGCGCGGAATTGGCGCTGGGCGGGCCCGAGGTGCTGACGCTCGGCGAAATTGAGCGCCGCGTCATGGCTGCGCTCGGCGCTCGGCGGCTGCTTGTGCCTGTGCCGGTGGCGCTGCTGCGGCCCGCTGTGCGGGTGATGCAGGCGCTCTTGCCGGGCTCGCCGGTCAGCACGAGTCTGCTTGATCTGCTGGCTGTGCCAAATACCGTGCCGGACAACGCGCTGGTCAAGCGCTTCGGCATGACGCCGATTCCATTCGCCGGCGAGCACATCCAGTATTTGAATGACAATACGCTGGGCGATACCTTGGCCATATTCTTGCGGAACGCAACCGTCAATTGAGGCGCAGCAGGTCATCGAAATAGCGCTTTTGCGCGGCGGCGGTCGCGCTGGCGGAGAAGCGGACGGTGGCGTGCTCGGCCGCGGCCCAGCCCATTTGGTGGCGCAAGTCGCCCTCGCGCAGCAGGCGCAGCACCTGGGCGGCCATGGCGGCGACGTCGCCGCTGTCGACGAGGAAGCCGGTGACGTTATCCAGGATCGTCTCGGAGGGGCCGCCGCGCCGGCTGCTCACGACGGGCCGGCCGCAAGCCATCGCTTCGAGATTGGCGATGCCGTAACTTTCGAAATCGGAAGCGCAGACGACGACATCGGCCGCGGCGTAGACCGACTCGACATCGGCGCGGAAGCCGATGTAATGCAGGCGGTCGCGCAGCAGCGGGCTGGCCTGCGCGCGTTCCAGCATTTGGTCGCGGTAGCGTTGGTCAGCGGCGACGCCGAAGACATCGTCGCCGGCGATGATGAATTGCGTCTGCGGCGCTTCCGCCAGGACCAACTCCGCCATGGCCTGGAAAGTGTGGTGGCCCTTGACCCGCTGGAAGCGCGCCGCCATCGCCACCACGAGCGCGTCCTGGCGCAGGCCCAGTTCGCGGCGCAGCGCGGCGCCATCGAGGCGCGGATGAAAGCGGCTCGTGTCGATGCCGGTGTAGATCACGGGCAGTTGTTCAGGCGGCATGAAGGGCGGCTCGCCCAGAAAGCCGGCGCGGATGGCTTTGGAGCGCGCGACGGTCGACTGGCCGCGGAAGAACGCGCGCTGCCAGGGCTTGGGTCGGAACCACCAGCCCCAGACTGTCCAGCACAGCGGTACGCCGGCCCGGCCCGCGGCCGGCGCGATCATGGGGAGGGTGTGGTAGTCGGCGTGTACCAGGTCGATTCTTTCGCGAACCAGTAAGTCGGTGAAACGCCTGACGACTGGGAAACGCGCCCAGAGCGCCGGTATGAACCAGGTTGACGCGCCGCGGTAGGCGATGATATGCATCTGCCGGCCGGCTTGACGCCAACGTTGCCCGAGCGGGCCGTCGCGCGGCAGCAGCAGCCGGCAATCGTATTCGCTGGGCGGCAGGGCATCGGCCAGCGTCAGCAGGTCGGTTTCGCCGCCGCCCAGCCCGCGATACCAGGATGTGAACAGAATTCGCTTCATGGGGATTGCTCGCAGAGCGGCAGCACGAGGTACTGCTCGCGTTCGGCGCAAGTCAAATCGCGGGGCGGGTGCTGGGCTTCGATCCGCCGCAGCAGATCGGCCGGGCTTTCCACCTGCCACAGGCGGGCGCTGCCGTTATCGTCGATGGTCAAGAAGCGCTGGGCATCGGCGCTGTGGCTGTAGCCGGCGACAGGCTGCGCCTGGACGAATTGCTGGTCAAGGGCGGCGGCGGCGGTATCCCAGACGGTCAGGTCCGCGCCCGATGACGCGAGCAGCAAGCCATGCTGCGGCAGCAAACGCAGCGATTGAATCCCGGCAGCGCCCAGCGGCAGCGTATGCAGAACCTGGCCGGATGCTGTGCCGACGATCTGCAGCGCGCCCGTTCGCAGCGCCAGCAGCAGGAATTGGCCGTCAGGCGACAGCTCGCCATATTCCACATTCAAGTAAGTGTGGCGGCGGACGGCGTTGTCGGCGATTTTGACCGCCGTGAGACCAGCCAGGCCGCTTTCTATGCGCAGGAAAAAGTACAACGTTTCGCCATCGGCGCTAAAGGCCAGGTCGAGGTCCGCAGCCGCCGCAGCGCCCAGCGGATATGCGCCCAAGGCTTCTGCGCTGGCGGAATCCCAGAGCAGGACGCGCTGGGCATGGAGGGTGGCGAAATGCGCGCCGCCGGCCGCGAATGCGACGCCCAGGGGCGGGCCTTCGCCGCCGCCGCTTAAACGCGCGGGCGAGTCGCTCTCCGTCCGCAGCAGCCAGAGCGCGCCGTCGGCATGCGCGAGCAGCAGTTCGCCCTCCGAGGAGAGACGCATCCAGAGCGCGGCGTCCCAATCGGCGGGCCAAGCGCGCAGTTCGTCGCCCGTCTCAATGTCGTTGACCGTGATGCGGTCGTCGATCGCGAGCGCGAAGAAAGCGCCGGCGCTGCTGACCAGGCGCGCCTCGTATTGGCTGACGATCTCGCCGGCGTCGCCGTCACTCCAAGGACGCAGGGTCGCGCCGTTTTCGTGCGCCAGCAGCAGGGTGTTGCCGCTGGGGCTGAGCGCCGTGCCGGGCAGTGCGCTGGGGAAGGTCGCCTTCGGCGCCGCCCGGCGCTGGTTCAGGCGCCACAAAAAGACGCTGCCATCAGTAGAGCGGCCGACGACGGCGCCCCCGTCCGCGCTGAGGTCGACTTCAATGAGCGCTTGCGGCGCCGCGCCAATCTCGCGCAAGAGCCTGCCGTCAGCGCTGGACCAAACGACGATGCGATGGTCGCGCGTTGCGGACAGAAGCGTGCTCGCGTCGAGGAAGTCGGCGGTGGCCAGGCTCGCGGCCAGCTCGTCCTCAAAGCTGCCGACAAGGCTGCCGTCGCTCGTCTTAATCAAGGCGGCGCGCTGCCCGCCGTCGCTGGCGCGGACGCCCAATAGCGCCAGGTCCTCGTGGAAGGCGATGAAGAGCAGTTCGTCGGTGGCGGCGGTCAAATCGCCGCCGGATAGCAGGGACCAGTTGAAGCCCGCGGTTACGGTCGTGATCGCATCGCCCGAGGCCAGGTCCCAGAGGGTGAGATCGCCGGTATGGGGGTCGTTGGGGTAGGCGGGCAAGCTGCGACCGCCGCTGTAGCCGATGCCGACGTCGGCGTCGTAGCCGCGGTAGACGCGCGCGCGCGCGACGGGTTCCAGGGCCTCGGCCGTAAACTGGCGGATTTGCGCGCGGCCGCCAGCCTCGGTCCGGGCGATTAGCTGGCCGCCGTCGGCCGTTGCCAGCAGTTCGCTGATCGTCAGCGTCTCATTCGCCTGAGTCGCCAGGAACGCCAGCTCCTCGCCGCGCTCGCTGTCCCAGGCCACCAGTAGCGGGTCAGCGCCCGCGCTGAAGAGCTTGTCGCCGGAGGGACTAAAGGCGAGCGCGGTGACGGCGGCCTGATGCCGCTGCAGCCGATGGATTGCCGCGCCGGATTGGACGGCGCGAATGACGAGCTCGCCCGAGGCGGCGCCGGTGGCCAGCAGACGCCCGTCGGGGCTGTAGGCCAGGGCGGTGATGGGCGCGGCGCCCGCGGGCACTTCGCGCCGCAGCGTCCAGCTCCCGCCGTCAAAGATTTGCAGCGTGTCCGCAGACTGTGGAACGATAGCGAAGCCGCCGCCAACCGGCTGAAACGCCAGCAGCGCGACATCATCCAGGGTGAGGCTGCCGCCGCTGGCCACCGCCCGCCGCAAGACGCGATAAGCCGGCTTTGGATCTTCCAAGGCGTCTTTCGCCGTCCAGGCCAAAGCCAGCGCGAGTTCGCTGTCGCCGGCCGCCAAGGCGGTTTCGGCAGCGCGCGCGAGGCGCATGGCGTCGGCGTCGCGCGCCAGTTGATAGACCTCAGTGGCGCGCGCGCTGGTGGCGATGGCTTGGGCCGTGCCTGCGGCGTATGCGGCTTGCGTGGCCGCGGCCGCTTCGGCTTGCGCGGTTTGCATGACGGAGTCGGCGATGCTTTCGCTGGTGGCGGCCAGCAGATCGACCAGGCCGACGGCGCTGTCGCTGGCGGCCGTGGCGGCTGCCGCGGTCAGCGCCAATTGCGCGCGCGCGGCGCTGGTTTGGGCGGCCGCCGCCTGCGCCGCGGCATTGGCGTCAAGCGCGGCCCGCAGCGCGATAAATACGCCGACCAGCAGGATAACGACCAGCAGCGCCAGGCTCAGCCGCGCGAAGGGAATTGCCGTTCGGCTTGGGGCGCGCTGACGGCGGCTGCCGTGAATGTACTCCACCAGCAGCGGCGAGGGTTTGACCGTTCGGAGGGTGTCGTTGGTCAGCCACTTGCGGGCTTCAAAGACGCGTTCGGGCGGCAGCAGTTGGCTGGGCCGGCGGCCGCGGCGCTGCCAGCGATCGGCGGCCACCAGCAACTCGGTGTGGAGCCGCACCTCGTAATCGACCGCCATATAGTGGCGCGCTTCTTCGACGCGGTCGGCCAGATGGTCTTGCTCCCGGAAGAAGACGTAGGGGTGGTCGGCGACGGCGGGATGCACGTCGACCTCAATGTCCTCGTCCAGGATCAGGCTGACGATGCGTTTGCTGTTGGTGACGGCGTGCTGGATCAGCTCGTTGCAGAGTTGGCTGGCGGCCGAGGCCGGCGACAGCACAACAGCAACGGCGTGGGAGCGCAAGATATCTGCTTTGAGCAGGCCGGTGTCGACGGCGCCGGCGCCGAACTCGTCTTCGTCGAAGCGGCAGGCGCTGCCGAGCGCGGTCAGCTGTGCGGCGATGCGCCGCACGACAGCGATATCATCGGGATGATAAACGAAAAAAATGTCGAAGAATTGTTCGGAATCGACCACGCCAATGCCAGGTTGTTGCTGTGATACGCTGCTACAGTGAATATAGCATAGAAGCCAGCGTGGCATGTCCGCATCGGCGGGTCATCGTCAGCAAGAAAAAACCGCCGACAAGAGCCGGCGGTTTTGGTCTGCGGCGCTGGAGCGCCCTCGGGATTATTCGGCGGCTTGATGGGTGATGCGCCCTTCAAGCGCGGCGCTGAGCGGGCTGCTGGCGGCGATATAGTCGGCCACGACCTGATCCAGCGGGCTGCCTTGATCATAGGGATTCATGGCATTTGTCACCAGGATCGCATAGCCATCGCCGCCGCTGCGCATGTAGTCGTTGGTGGCGACGCGGTAGACTGCTTCTGGATCCAGCGCGGTGAATTCGCCGTCGCTCATCACTTCGGCGCTAACGATGCGGCTGCCGGCTTCTTGCGTGGCGTCAAAGGTATAGCGCATGCCCGCCACCTGCGGGAAGCGACCCGCCGCGCCATCGACCAGCGGGTTGCCGTCGGCGTCGACAGCCACTTGGCTGACGCCGTTTTCCAGCGCGGCCAAGACATCGGCGCCAGTCAAATCCAGCGTGCTGATCAGGTTGCCAAAGGGCAGCACATTCAGCACCTCGCCCAAGGTGACTTCGCCTACGTCGATGTCAGCGCGTATGCCGCCGCCATTTTGGATCACAATATCGGCGCCGGTGTTTTCCAACATGGCATCGGTGATGACATTGCCGAGCAGGCATTCTTCAATACGGCAGAGACGCGGGCTGGTGCCGGTCAACTCCACGCTGGTTTCGCCCACGCGCTGCGAGGTCAACTCGGCGATCGGCGCTGCCAAGTCCGCGATCAATTCGCTGAGGTCGGGGTCGGGCGTGATGTAACGACTCAGCAAGATGGCGTCGCCGTCCCAGTCGGTCAGCAAGCCATCGGCGTCAAACTCCAGATCCAGCCGGCCCAGATAGATAGTCTTCGTATCCGCCTGGACGACCAGCACAGGCTCGCCGTTGGCGCTTTCGAGCACCGTCGGGTAATCGCCTAGCGCGCCGGCATAGGTATTGCTGAGGAAGGTGTTGGTATGGCCGCCGACGACGACATCGACGCCGCTGACAGCCTGTGCGACCTCAAGATCCGGCCCATAGCCGAGATGTGAAAGCGCGATGATCTTGTTGACGCCCTGGGCGCTCAAGCCGTCGACCTGCGCCTGCGTGATTTCAGCCAGATTCTCGTGGAAGACGAGATCTTTGCTGGGCAGGTTCAGGATCACGGTGTCTGGCGTAGTCAGCCCGATGATGCCGATTAACTCGCCGCCCACATCCAAGACGACCGACGGCGCGACCAGACCCGCCAGATAGGGGTCTGCGCTGAAGTCGATGTTGGCGCTCACAGTGGGCATTTCCAGCGCCTGGACGAATGCCGCCAGATTTTCGCTGCCTTCATTAAACTCATGGTTGCCCAGCACGAAAGCATCGTAGCCGATGGCGTTCATGATTTGTACGCTGTCTTGCCCGCGATGCTGGACATGGAAGAGCGTCCCAGTGTAGCGGTCGCCGGCATCCAGCAGCAAACTGTTGCCGCCTTCAGCGCGGATTTGGTTGACGACAGTCGCCTGGCGGGCGGCGCCGCCATCGCCGTTGCGCTGCGGCTCGTGATGGCCGTGCACATCGTTGGTGTGCATGATGGTTAATTCATAGCTGTCTTGCGCGCCGACCAGGCTGACGAGCAACATGGCCAAGGCCATAACAAATAGAAGCTTGCGGTACATGTGGTTCTCCCCTATTGATGGACTTCCGAATCAGTGGACATGCGGCGGGCTGAGTTCGACTCTGAAGTGCAGCCCGCGCATCTGATGCCGCTGATTATAGCGTAAATCACGCGATGATTCATTACTGACCTGGCGCGCGCAGGCCAGCTAAAGGCGTCAAAGTTCCTGGCGTACGGGACAGGATATACAAATATAAAATTAACCACAGAGATCACGGAGATCACAGAGGAAAAGCCATTTATATTCTGAACTTTGTGCCCTTTGCGCCTTTGAGTCTTTGTGATCAATTCGGCGCCACGCGTTTGCCCACGCGTGGATGCTGGATCAGCCCGACGACCTGGCGCCAGCGCGGTTCGGCGGTCGGGCTGTGCAGCAGGGTCATGCCCAGCTTTTCCATCACGCGCTGCGAGGCGATGTTGTCGCGCTCGGTGGTCGCGACCACCTGCCGCGCCTTCAGTTCGGTAAACAGGTAATCGAGCAGGGCAGCGGCGGCTTCGCCCGCGTAGCCGCGCCGGCGGCAGGCGGGCATGATACCCCAGAACAAGCCGATCTCGGGGCTGAGCAGGGCATCGGACGGCTCGCCGCGCAGCGCGCCCCAGGGCACGACTGTCGGCACGATGCCCACCGCGCCGACGAAGCAGCCGTCGCCGCGCCGCTCGACGGCGTAGTCGGCGTAAGGCGGCTGCCCCAAGCCGGCGAGTTCGCGGTAACTGTCGATGGTCCAGGTTAGCCAGCGCTGCGCGTTCGCCTCCCCGTCGTCGACGCCGAAGACCTCGCGGCGAAAGCGAAGGCAGTTGTCCAGGTCGTCGAGGGAGAATTGCCGAATGCGCAGGCGCGCTGTTTCGAGCGCTTCGAGCTTCATGGCGTCAACTGCGCAGATACGAGGCGCCGTTGACATCGACGATGGTTCCGGTGGTGAATTCCGCGCCTTCGGATGCCAGGAAGAGCGCGACATGCGCGACTTCTTCGGGCTTGGCGACGCGGTTAAGCGGCGACTGCCGGCGGATTTCGTCGCCGTCCGGCTGCGCCAGGCGCTCGGCGGCCATATCGGTCTCGACAAAGCCGGGGGCCACTGTCCCGATGAAAATATTGTGCGGGGCCAGCAGCTTCGCCAGCGACTGTCCCAGGCTGTTTAAGCCGGCTTTGCTGGCGCCGTAAGCCGGGGCGATCGGCTCGCCGCGGAAGGCGCCGCGCGACGAGATGTTGACGATGCGGCCGCCGCCTTGTTTGATCATGGCGTGCGCCGCGCAATAGATGGCGTTGGCCGCGCCGTACAAGTTGACGCGGGCGATGCGCGGGAAATACGCGACCCATTCGGCGTAGCTGGTTTCCGTCAGCGGCCGCTCTTCGTAGATGCCGGCGTTGTTGACCAGAATGTCCAGCCGTCCGTAGCGCTCGACGACAGTGTCCACCATGTTCTTGACCGCTGCCGGGTCGCCGATGTCGGCCTGCGCGAGCGAATGCCCGTCCCCTTCAAGCAGCGCGTCCGTAGCTTGGGCGGCGGCCAGATTGCTGTGGTAATGGATGGCGACTTTGGCGCCGCGCGCCGCGAACGCCCGCGCAATTTCACGGCCGATCCCGCGTGAGGCGCCGGTGACCAGGACGACCTTGTCATCAAAGCGCATGAGATTTTCCTTTTGACTCGCGGATTCGCAGCCGGATTATAGGCCGGCTGCGCCTGGCGCAACAGGGCGGCGCCAACAAAAAACGCCCTTCCCAGTCGGTCGGGACGGGCGCTGTCGCAGCCGAGAGGATCCGCCCCCCCGGCCCCGTCCTGCCATCTCTATGGCAGGCATCCGGCAAGCCAGGGAGGGGGAGCGAATTGAAAGAACTTCTCAAGATGTGGCGTAACCTGAGTAGAGGCTGTGATGGAAGCGGATATAAGTTTTGAAGTCACCCTTCCCCATTCAAATGGGGAAGGGCCGGGGATGGGGTAGAATAACTGCGCTGTCGCAGCCGAGCGTCAGCGCTAGCCGCAATCGCCTGAGGTCGTGAGATAGTCCTGGCTCAGCCAGCCGTCGATCCCGTAATAGTTGACGCGGATCCAGTAGGTTGCGCGCTGGTCGGCCGTCAACTGAACGTCGTTGAGTACTTTGGCGAGGATGCTGCTCTCGGTGCTTGGTTTCTCGCGCAAGTTGAGGATATCGGTGGTTGTGATCTGACAGTCGGCCAGCGGCCAAATCGGTTCGGGAATCGCGCCGGACACGAAGAATGCCCGCGGCATCAACACGACGCTGCCAACACGATCAACGGAGGCGCAGCGCTGGTCGGCCTCGGTCCAAGTTCGCAGCGGCACGATATTGCGGGGCGAATTGGCGGCGTCCAGCAAGACGATGCCGCCGTCGTCATGCTCGAAGCAGACGGTCAGCGGATCGGCGATCCAGCCGAAGATATCGACGGCTTGCATCGCGCCGTGATTGACGAGCGTGCGATCGCCCAAGCCAACGTAGTCCAGGTGCGTGCAATTGACATTGCTGCCATTGTCATGGCCGATAACCACTATATGCGCCGGCAACAAGACGCAATTTGACTCTTCCTGGGAGGGCGACGGGTCTGCCGCTTCATTTTCTTCAGCGACGCCTTCGCCGCCACCGCCGCCTTCGTCGGTTGACGTCAGCAAAGCCATCGCGCTTTGAATCTGGAAGTTGAAGACGCCTTGCTCATATTCAGCGGCGCCGATATCGCAGGACTCCGGCAGGCGGGCGAGGCCGCGCTGGTCCACGGCCAGGCAATATTCGGCGTTTGCGGCGTCGATAGCCGGGCTGCCTTCCTGCAGCGTGTAGTAGGCCGGCAACCCGCTGAGCAGCAGCAGGCCGGGGTCGGCCGTCGCGCCATCGTGGTTGCAGGAACCGTCTTTGATGATATTGGCCAGGTTGGCGTTCAACGCGCCTTCACAGTCTCCGCCGCTGTTGTCGCTGAGGATGCTGTTGTATAGCTGGAGTTGGGCCGCGTCCAAAATGCCGCCGCCAGAGTTGGCGGAGTTGCCGGTAATCGTCGCGTGTTTTACGATGCTGGTGCCGGCGTTGTAGATGCCGCCGCCGTCCCCGGATGCGCTATTGGCGCTGATGGTCGAGTTGTGGATGGTTGCGCTGCCGGCTGCGATGTAGAGGCCGCCGCCGCTTTCCGGCGTGCTGTTGTTGTCGACGCCGCTGCGTTCAATGACGAGACTGTTGGCAGCGCCGTTGAAGTAGATACCGGCGCCACTCGTGCCGTCAACTTCGGGCAGGACGAGCTCTTCATCGCTTTCGGCCTGCGCCTCCGCTTCAATAACGGCGTCTTCGGTTTGGGCTTCAAGATCTAAGAGCCCGGTCGCGTCGTCCGCCGCCTGGGCTGTGCCCTCAGCCTGCTCGGCGTCGTCATCCGCTTCTTCGACCGGCTCAAAGTCTTCGGCATTGGCATTGGTCATATTACCGGTGACCGCGCTGTCGGCCAGCGTGACATCGCTGTCCAGCGCGTAGATGCCGCCGCCGAAGCCGCGCGCTCCGCTGTTGCTGACGACGCTGTTGTTGAGCGTCAGCGCCGCGTTGGACACCGCGATGGCGCCGCCATTGGCAACGCTGAAACCGCCGCTCAGCGTAAGATCATTGAGCGTCAGCGAGCCGGCTGTGACATTGAAGATTTGGTTGCCGCCGCCGCTGAGGCTGTAGCCATTGCCGTTGATGACTATCGCGGAGCTAACAGGCAAGGTCGCGCCAAGCAGGATATTGCCTTCGTCTGTTCCTGCGAAATCAATGCTGATCGTATCCTGGCTGTCGGGCAAGGTATCGCCGGCCTTGCAATCGGTTTGCGGCTCGACAGGCGCCTCGCCATTGGCCGAACGGAAGGCATTGGCAAGGCTGCAATCGGCGTCGACCGTGATATCCGCGGCAAGGGCTTGAGCGGTGGGCAGCAGACAGATTGTCAACACAATGCAAAGGTATTTCATGAGATTGAGCCTTGAGTTGTTCACGGCGGGTTCCACTCCTCAACTTTGGCCAACGGGCGAACGCGACTGGCTTGCGCCGCCGCAGGGCGATAGGCCGATGAATATGCGCCAAGAGCAGCGAGCGCAAAGCTCGCAAGCGACTTAATCCGCGCCTGCGTTGGCTGCTGACAGATCTCATTTAAGTACGATTCTTTGTATCGCACAAACGCTTGCGCCACTTATTTGCGGGGTGGGCGGGTCAAGCGCGGCGGGGGGCGTGTTAAATCGCGTTAGCTGGTTTCCGCCATCTTCTTGATCAGCGCGAGCGTCATCCTGGCGTCGTCGAGCGCGTCATGGGCTTTCATCAGGGCCAGGCCCTCTTGGCGCATGGCATTGCCGAGCTTGTGCGGGGTGTAATTGCGACCCTGCTTGCCGCGAGCGCCCTTGTAGCGGGCGTACTGTTTCATGGCGCAGTGGCGCTTGCCCAGGCGCAAGTCCGGCAGGCGATAGCGCGCGGCGGTTTGCTGCAGCATGCGCCAGTCGAAGTCCATGTTGTATGCCACTACCACCTGGCCGGCCAGCAGCGCCGACAAGCGAATGTAGACTTGTTTGAAGCTGGGGGCGGCGGCCACATCGCGGTCGAAAAATCCATGCACGGCCGACGCGCCGGCGGGGATGGGAATGGTCGGCTTGATGAGCTGATTCAAGACCGTTGCGCCATCATGGTCGATAATACCGATTTGCACGATTTCGTCGGTCGCGCTCAAGCCGGTGGTTTCAGTATCGAGCACGAAATATGGACGGCGGAGCAGATTCTGCGCCCATTGAATCGCTTGCCGGCGGTGCGCCGGGTGGTAGTGCCTGGTCAATGCGCGGACGTCCCATTGTAATCGATTTCCAATTATAGCACAGGCGGCCCGGGCGGCGGCGCGGCGCGCGGGGATTGGCGCTTCAGGGAAACTTGCATAATCAGCCTGGCCGTGTTATGCTGTGCCCATCGTCGGACGAGTAAAGGAGGTGATTTGATCATGTTAGGTTCTAAGGGGGCTACCCTCTAACCGATTCACACCTCTAGTTCACTCCACTGACGTGGATCTCGTTAGAGGGTGAACCCGAAAACCGCAAGACTGTGATTTTGACAGTCGAGGGGCCGCAGACTAATCCTCTGCGGCCTCTTTTCTTTTTGTTGTCGCAAGCGCCTCGTAATCCTCACGCAGAATGGCGCGCCAAAGGACATCCTTGTATTGCTCGTGATGTCGCATGTATTGACGCCGCCGGCCTTCCAGGCGCATGCCTGCCTTTTCCATCACCCGGCCCGAGGCCGGATTGTAGACGAAGTGGCCAGCTTCAATCCGGTTGAGCTTGAGGGTTTCGAATCCGAATTTCACCAGCAGGCGCAAGGCCGCTGTCGCCAGACCGCGCCCCCAATACGGTAGCCCGATCCAGTAGCCGACATCGGCCCGGCCGTGGTTCGGGTCGAGATGAATGCCCATGCAGCCGGCGAAGCGCCCCGAAGACTTCTCGATGATGGCGAAGACATAGGCTTCGTCGGCGCGCCAGCGCTCCCGCCCCATCTGAATGAACTCGCCGGCCGCGTCCGGGGGGTAGGGATGCGGTACGAAGGTATTGGCCGCGATCTCCGGCGCGGCCGCCAGCTCCTGAATGGCGCTGGCGTCGCCGTCTTCCAGCGGGCGCATGAAAAGCAGTTCGTTCTCCAGCGTGACCTTGTCCATTTTGTTCGCCCTTACTTCGCCTGATGGCAATCGAGCGTGCGGCCGCCATCCAGCGCCCGGCTCGCCAATGTCAGCGGGATCTCCAGGGTCAGGCGGTCTCTGATGACCAGCAACTCGACCTCGTCATCCGGGCGCGTTTGCTGCACCAGGTAGGTCACCAGGTCATCCAGGTTGCCGAAGTGATAGTCGTTGATGGCGACGATCAGATCGCCGCCGGCGCAGACCTCCTCGCCGCGAACTTCGACAATGCGGTCGCCGCCGCGCAGACCGGCGCGGTAAGCGGGCGAGCCCTCGGTAACGCCGCGCAGCAGAACGCCGCGTTCGACCGGCAGGTCCAGCGCGTCGCTAAGCCCGGCGACGCCGAATCCACCGTCCTCGCGCATAACCGAGATGCCCATCCAGGCGTAATCAACGCGGCCCTGCCCGATCAAGTCGG
This sequence comes from Chloroflexota bacterium, assembly GCA_009841405.1. Taxonomy (GTDB): domain Bacteria; phylum Chloroflexota; class Anaerolineae; order Aggregatilineales; family Phototrophicaceae; genus UBA6055. Next base: position 36,101 of record VXLV01000093.1, read on the forward strand.
GGATTACGCGGCGCATGGTATCGGCCGGCACCGCGAAGCCGATGCCTTGAAAGCGGCCGTTGTCCGAACGAATGGCGGTGGTGATGCCAATCACCAATCCTTGCGAGTCGAGCAGAGGCCCGCCCGAGTTGCCCGGGTTGATGATGGCGTCTATCTGGATGATGGACGGGTTGTCGAAGCCGGGCGCTACGCTGCTGTCGCCGGGATCGACAGCGGGCAATGCGCGCCCCAATCCGCTGATGATACCAGTCGTCATGGAGCTGCTCAAGCCAAAGGGATTGCCGATGACGATGGCGCGCTGGCCGACCTTGACCGTGGCCGATTCGCCGATTCGCAGCGGCGCCAGGCGCTCGGCCTCGGCCGAAATCTTGAGCGCGGCCAGGTCGCTGAAGCTATCGAAGGCCAGGACTTGCGCTGGATATACCCGGGCGTTTTGCAGCGTCACGGTGACCGAATCGGCAGCGTTAACGAGGTGGGCATTGGTGATGATATGGCCCTGCTGGTCGTAGACGAAGCCGGAACCGCGGCTGGTGTCGCTCGCCGACGCGACGTCTGCTTCGATCCGCGCTTCGATATTGACCACCGATAGGCTGGCGCGTTCATAGATGTTGCTGAGCAGCCGGTAATCGGCATCGGCGGCGCTGACGATTTCGTCGGGCAGGGCGGTCGGCGCGGGCAGGCTGGCGCGCGCGGCATCGCTGGCGTCGCGCGCCTTGGATTGCAGATCCGTGAAGTTGCAAGCGATCAGCAGTTGGGCACTGAGGCAGAGCATAATTGCAAAACGCATCGGCGACACTCGGATTTCTGTTTCGCTCTCCATTCTAACAGCAATTGTAGCGTAGCCGCAGCGGACGGTTTGCCTGCGGGCGGGCGGTGGTTGGGACCGTTCATGTTGTGACCGGCGGGCGACTCACAGAGTCGCCCCTACAGTTTTCGACGGGGAGGGGGAGATACGGGCTGGCAGACGCATGGGATTTTGTATGGGCGTTGGGCGAGCCAAGGCTCGCCCCTACAGCGGCAGGTTATATCGGAGAGCCATTCATAACAAGCAGACGGCAAGAGGGGCGACGAGCTTAGCGCTTGTCGAAGCTGGCGCGCAGCCGCTCGGCCAAATCGCGCTGGGCCGCGTCCAGCGTGGCCGGTACGGTGATGACGAGCCGCGCAAGGAGGTCGCCGAAAGCTCCGTCCTGGCGGAGCTTGGGCATGCCTTTGCCGCCGAGGCGCAATTTTTGCCCCGGCTGGGCGCCGGGCGGGATAGTCAGCCGCAGCGGGCGATCCAGCGTCGGCACGTTGACCTGTCCGCCCAGCATCGCGGTGAAGGCATCGACTTTCACATCCACCAGGAGGTCGTCACCTTGGCGCTCGAATTGCGGGTCCGGGCTGACATCGACGACAAGGTAAAGATGCCCGGCCGGTCCGCCATTGCTGCCGGGCTGGCCTTCGCCGGCCAGACGCACTTTGGTTCCCGTGGCCGCGCCGCGCGGGATCTGCACGGTGATATCGCGCCCGCCTTTGCTGACGATGCGTTGGGTGCCTTCGTAAGCTTCGCGCAGACTGATCGTGAGCGCCTGTTCGATATCTTGCCCGGCGCGCGGAAAATTGCCGCCGCGCTGGTAGCCGCCGCCGAAGAAACTCTCAAAAATGTCCGAGAAGTCGGCAGCCTCCGCCCCGCCGGCGTAGGGATGCTGTCCGTTGAAGCCTTGATATTGCTGCCAGTTTTCGCCGAAGCGGTCGTAGGCCGAGCGCTTTTCATCGTCTCCCAGCACTTCGTAGGCTTCGCTGACTTCCTTGAAGCGCGCTTCGGCCGTCGGGCTGTCGGGATTGGCGTCAGGATGGTACTGCTTCGCCTTCTGGCGAAAGGCGCGTTTGATTTCGTCATCGTCGGCGTTCCGCGCGACGCCGAGCACGTCGTAGTAATTTCTGCTCATGGCACTGGTCCGCACCGATTGAATGCTTGCGCCCCACGCGCTTATTGTATGGGTTGGGGGCGCGGCGGTCAACTGACGCGCTGGAAGCTATGACGAGGCGGCGGCGCGTCTACCGGAAGTATACGCCGTTTTCGTTAGAATCGCGTCAGCGGCTGGGCGCGAACGGAGCGCCATCCACCTGTGATATGATAGGCTTGCGCAGTTGGACGGGCTCCGACGGCGCGCGCGGATTGGACAACATCGGGCCAGACGCTGGTCGAGTTGGGGCAGGGGCATGACCAGGCGAAATATGCCGGCCGGTTCTTCGCAATCGGTGGAGGATTTTCTCAAGGCGGTCTATCGCTTGCAGCGCGAGTCGGATCGCGTTTCGACCAGCGCCCTGGCCGTGGCCCTGGATATTAGCGCGCCGGCCGTTACGGATATGGCGCAGCGCTTAATGGAAGACGGAAGGGTCGACTATCTGAAGTATCGCGGTGTGCGCCTCACCGCCGAAGGCGAGCGTGTGGCGCTGAAGATGCTGCGCCGCCACCGGCTGATTGAGGCGTATCTTGTGCAAGACCTCGGCTATCAGTTGCACGAAGTGCACGACGAAGCCGAGGCGCTTGAGCATACAGTTTCGGATCGCTTCGTGGAGGCGATCTCGCGGAAACTGAACAATCCGCGCTACGACCCGCATGGCGACCCGATCCCGGATCTGAAAGGCGTCATGCCGGTTCGCGAGCTCCAGCCTTTGTCGCAGCTGGCGCTGAGAACGCCAGCGCGCATTCGCCGCCTGGTAATGGACGACTCGGCCATGCTGCGTGACACGCAGGTGCGGGGACTGGAGATCGGGCGGACGCTGGAGGTGGTGGCGCGCGATGAATTTGACGGACCCATCCAGGTAGTCGTCGAGCCGCGGAATGCCCAAACTATCGGCTTCAAAATGGCGTCTTTCATCCTTGTTGAATTTGTCTGAGCAATGTGTTAGTATCCAAAGCCCTTTTTCGCAGCCGAGCGTTGCGAGGGGACGCCGCAGGCGAGGGACCGGGAACCCAATCAAACATACTGGCAAAGTACGATGTTCGTGGAAATCAGGCCTCATACCGGGGTGAACCAACGTGTGCGCGCGATACTCCTGACGGGTAATGACTCCGTGCTGCTGATTAAGCGCGTCAAGCCCAACAAGCCCGCGTCATTTTGGGTGGCGCCGGGCGGCGGTGTTGAGATTCAGGACGCCGACCTCATGGCAACCCTGGAGCGCGAGCTTTACGAAGAGTTGGGCGCCTATGCGACTGTCCTGGACACCGCATTCGTGCTGGAACATCAGAAAGCCGGAAAGCAGCTGGAAGAACATTTCTTCATCTGCCGTCTGCACGATTACGATCTCAGCAAGCGCTACGGACCGGAATTCTTGGATCCGGCGCGCGGCGAATACATTCCGCACGAAGTTCCGCTTGATGCCTACGCGCTGCGCCGCATCAACTTCAAAACGCCCGAGCTCCGCAACTGGATGCTCGCCCGGCTGGAATACCTTCGCGCTCTTCAAGGCGCGGAAGTCCCCGTCTAGCGCGCTGGCATCGCCTTCCGTTTCGTAAGCCGACGCGCTGCGTATTGGCGGCGCGCGGACAGGCTCGCTGCGCGTAGTCAGCGCTTGCGCCTCGCCGGGACCTTAGCGCTTGCGCTGGCGCGTTGGCGAATCGTATGAACAATGGTTTGTGAATTTAGCGATGTTCTCTAACGTGCCGCCAATGGGCGCTAGCGTACGTGTACTTGTTAAACTGTTGCATTCCGCTAAATTAGCATTGCATTAGTTTGTCGTCAACATTCGCTGAGTGGTTCTGATTTAGTTTGACGACTGGTCTAAACCGTTGTATATTTCTTAACGGTTTGTCCGGCTGAACGACTGCCCCATAGTAACCCAAGGCGAGATTCACCATGAAACGATCCACTGTACTCGTTATCGAGGCGGACACAAGGCTTAGCCGATCGATCGCCGAATTCCTTGAGACTCATACTTACCAGGTGACCATATTTGCTGACGCGCCTGACGCGCTCGATTACCTGCAGGATGAAGTTTTGCCCAACATCGTGCTGCTTGGCATGAACTTGCCCAGCATAAGCGGATTCGAGACCGCCAGGCGCTTGAAGATGACTGCGGATGTGCCGATTATCTTTTTGATGTCGCGGTCGGACAGGCAGTATTTGGTCGAAGGCTTGAAGAAATACGCTGAAGACTTCGTCATCAAGCCGGTGGAATTGCACGAATTGGAAACGCGGATTCAGATAGTGCTTGGTCGCCTGCCCGCGCTGGATTATAGCGCCGAACCAATTATCCGCATTGACGCGCAGCTTAGCATCGACCTGGCGCAAAACCGCGCATTGGTGGCCGGGCGCGCGGTGCGGCTGACGCCAACCGAAGCGGTGCTGATGCACGTGCTTCTGCGTCATGCGCCGCGCGTTGTGCAGAACCATGCCTTGCTTGCGCGTGTTTGGCCCACAGAAGAAGTCTATGAAGACACGCTGCGTGTGCATATGCATCGGCTTCGGCGCAAACTGGAAGCGGATTCCCATCACCCGCGCTATATCCGCACCGAGCGCGGTGTCGGTTATCGGTTTACAATACGCCCAGCGAATTGGCCCGCCGATGAAAGCTGAACGCCGTGCCAGAAAGCGCCGACAGGGGACTGAGCCGAGCGCCCCTCACCGAAATCATCTTCATATTGCTGCAGCATTTTCGGCCCGTACTGACGGAAGCTGACCTGATCCTCGGCGCGGATGAAGCGCGCGAATTGGCGGGGGCGATAGCCGCCGGTCGGTCGCATGTCAAAGCCGAAGCCGTGACGCGGACCATCGCCGAGCGCGTGGATAGCCGCCTGGACGCGCTGCAATCGCGTTGGGGGTTGGACTTCGCGGCGTCTTTGCGCGCGGACATGGCAGCCATCGGGCCCTGGAGCAGCACGGCCGAATTTCTTGCGCTGGCGAACGACAAAGCTGAAGCCGAGACCGACATCGCGCTGGGCGCTTCGCTCTTGCTGGCGGTCGGGCGGCGCGAATACGGGCGCTACCTGCTGGAGACGCTCGAGCATGACGCCGGCGCCCTGGACATCGAAGCCGCCATCGCCCGGCGCATCCTGCTGCATGTCAGCGGCATCGATGGCGCGCGCGACAACGGGCTGGCGCGGCTGCGGCGCTGGCTGGCGGATCAGCCACCGCGCGACGCCGGCGCATAGCCGTCCATCTATCTACAGAATTGCCGCATCATCCGGGCTGCATTATGATGTGCGCTGGCACTGATATCAGGAGCGGCGATCATGCGCATCACGATTGGCCTGGCGCAGATTTACCCCAAACTCGGCGACCTGCGGCACAACCTGGCCATCCACCTGGATTATGCGGCGCGAGCGCGCGCGCAAGGCGTCGATCTGCTGGTCTTTCCCGAGCTGTCGCTGACCGGCTATCAGGTCCAGGACCTTGTGCCGGAGGTGGCGCTGCGGGCGGATGCGGAGGATCCCGTCTATGCCCAGCTGTTGAAAGCGAGCCGCGACATTGACCTCGTGGTCAGCTTCGTGCATGAGGACTTCCGCAACCGCTTCTATATCGCGGACGCCTATCTGTCCGGCGGCGAGACGCGGCATCTGCATCACAAGCTCTACCTGCCCACTTACGCCATGTTCGACGAGTCGCGCTATTTCGCCCAGGGCAACAGCGTGCGCGCCTTCGATACGCGTTTCGGGCGCGTCGGCATGTTGATCTGTGAAGACTTCTGGCATGTGTCGCCGCCTTATCTGCTCTGGCTGGACGGCGCCGATATCTTCATTCTCAACAGCGCCAGTCCCTCGCGCGGGCTCAACAGCAGCGACCGGCTGATGGGCACGCGCTGGGTCGAGCTGGTCAACCAGGCTTACGGCAGCATGTTCACTTCGTACATCCTGCACTGCAATCGCGTGGGGTATGAGGACGGCAAGAATTTCTGGGGCGGCTCGTCAGTGGTCGATCCCGATGGCGAGTTCATGACGCACGGGCTGTATTTTGACGAGGCGCTGATCACGCAGGCGATTGACATGAATCAGCTGCATCGGACGCGGGCGCGGCTGCCGCTGCTGCGGGATGAGCGGCCGGGATTGGTCCGGCGGGAGCTGGGCCGGATTCTGAGCGAGAATTTGGGGTAGGGTGGGATGATACCTGACTTCAGCGAATCGAGAGTTCGCCCAACCGAAGTAACGACGGCGAAGGAACTCTACGATCTCTTGGACGAGAACAACCCGCTGTGGCGACACGGTGATTGGGTCTTCCGCGGGCAGCCTGACGCAAGCAAAGCGCTATTGCCGACAGCGCTGCGACCTGAATTCATGAAGAAGTATGTAGTGCCCGTGGCAGAGCCGTGTTTACATGAATTCATGGAACGGCAGAGGGATAAGCCATCTAATTTCAATGACTTTAGGTATCGGCGTAATCGTTTTCCGGGCGACTTGCACTTTGACTCAGAAGAGTACTTAGAGCGATACTTTCGATTGGCGACTCATACCGCGGTAGAAAAGTGCATTGTATGGGCATTCGAACGACTTGCTGATCGAGCGGCACTTGATGTTCCCCACGAGCGTGGTTCCACTTGGGGTGGTAGCGGAAGACGTTCTCTTGATGATGAACTCGAAAAGATAATTGAAGAGAAACCGCGCAGGCAGCAGTTCTTGCCAAATCATAATGTATTCGCATTGGCGCGCCACCATGCTCTGCCAGTTCGAATGCTCGACTGGACTGTGCGTCCTCACAAAGCGGCGTTCTTCGCAGCCGACCAAAGCACCTCTTGCAATCAGAGTTCCGACGATTTGGTAGTGTGGGCCGTAGACCGTGAAACTTTGGAGAGTTCCGGCTCTCTGAGATTATTTGAACCGCTGCGCACTCCAATAGGTTTCTTAAGATCGCAAGAAGGCCTATTCATGTACGATCTGGATGCCGACGAAACATTTATGATGAATGGGAATTGGCAACCATTCGACGATAGGTTGTTTCAGTTTCCGAATCATAATCAAGCTTATAAATTCGTTTTGCCACGTATGGAGGCAGACGAACTGCTATTTCTCCTCCGCTCGAAGGGCATTACGAAGTCTAATTTGATGCCGTCTTATGACAACGTTGCCTGGGAGATTACCTCCGGACGTATAGATTGGAAACGTATCCATATGGACTCGAAATGACCCCCACCACAACCCTCCTCCGAAACGGCACGCTCTACAACGGTACGGGCAGCCCGCCCGTCCGTGGCGACATCCTCATCCGCGGCGACCGCATCGCCGCCATCGGCGACCTGCGCGCGGAATCCGCCGCGCGCGTCATCGACCTCGACGGCCTGGCGGCCGCGCCCGGTTTCATCAACATGCTCAGCTGGGCCACCGAATCACTGATCGAAGACGGCCGCTCCATGAGCGACATCAAGCAGGGTGTCACGCTCGAAGTCATGGGCGAGGGCACCTCGATGGGCCCGCTCAACGACGAGATGAAGCAGGCCCGCGATACCATCCTGTCCACCGCCGATATCACTTATGACATCGAGTGGACCACGCTGGGCGAATACCTGGAATTTCTGGAGCGCAAAGGCGTGGCGACCAATGTGGCGTCATTCGTCGGCTCGTCCACGCTGCGCATCCACGCCGCCGGATACGATGACCGGCCCGTGACCGCGGACGAACTGGCGGGGATGAAGCGCCTGCTGCACGAAGCCATGCGCGAGGGCGCCATGGGCATGTCGGCCGCGCTCATCTACCCGCCCGCGACGTATCAAAGCACCGAGGAGTTGGTTGAGCTTTGCCGGGTAGTCGCCCAATACGACGGCATGTATATCACCCATTTGCGCAGCGAGGGCGCGGCATTCCTGGAAGCGCTGGAAGAGTTGTTGACCATCATGCGCGCCACCGGCGTGAGCGGGGAGATCTACCATCTCAAGGCGGCCGGCAAAGCCAATTGGCATAAGATGGACGCGGTCATCGCCGTGGTCGAAGCGGCGCGCGCCGAGGGGCTGCCGCTGACCGCCGATATGTACACCTATCCCTACAGCGGCACGGGGCTGGCGTCCTGCATCCCCGCCTGGGCGCACGATGGCGGCTTCGACGCCTTGATCGCGCGCCTCAAAGACCCGGGCACACGTGAGCGCATCAAGGCCGATATGCGCGATCCGTCCGCGCGTTGGGAGAATCTCTATCACGAGCAGGGCGCGGACGGCATTATGCTGGCTGGTTTCGCCAAGCCGGAAATGCGGCATTATCAGGGGCGGCGGCTGAGCGAGGTGGTGGCCGAGCGCGGCACATCGGCCGAAGACACTGCCATGGACCTGCTGATCGAGGACAACAGCCGCATCTTCTCGCTTTACTTCGGCATGTCCGAGGACAATCTGCGGACGCAGGTAAGGCTGCCCTGGGTCAGCTTCTGCTCCGACGCCGGCTCGATCGCCACTGAGGGCGCTTTTCTCAGTTATCACCCTCATCCGCGCGCTTACGGCAGCTTCGCGCGGGTGCTCGGCAAGTACGTCCGTGATGAAGGTTTGCTGAGACTTGAAGAGGCGGTGCGCCGGCTGTCCGGTTTCGCGGCGGACAACCTCAAACTGAAGGCGCGCGGCTACCTCAAGCCGGGATATTTCGCTGATATCGCAGTATTCGACCCGGACAAAGTGCAAGACTTCTCAGTCCCGGGCGACCCGCATCATTACAGCACGGGCATGGTTCACGTCTTTGTCAACGGCGCGCAGGCGCTGCGAGATGGCGAGCATACGGGGGATCTGCCCGGGCGCGTTGTTCGTGGTCCGGGCTGGGCGGGCGCCTAGCGCAACCGCCGCCCAGCTTCCACGTATCACAAATGTTAGCGGCATCCCCGAATAATTGGGGCGTCCGACGCACGCGTCGACTGTGCTATAATCATTCTGTACACGAGTGAGTAAGAAGCGAATCGCTGTAAAGGAGCGGTCATGAATTTTGGAGGTCTACTTGGAATTGTCGCGGTGCTGGCATTTGGCGTGGGCATCTTGGGCGTCGCCTTCGCCTTCACGCTGGCGTCGCAGGGCCGGTCAGCGCGCGGGGGCATGCTGCTCGCGCTGGTGGGTTTCGCCGGCGGCGTGGTGCTCTTCGTCATCAGTTCGGGCATCTTGATCGTGCAGCCGGCGCGGGCGGCGGTCATCGTCAATGTTTTGTCGGGCGAGTTGGAAGATCCAGCGCGGGCGCCGGGCACGTCGATCATCATCCCGGGCTTGCAGGAATACATCATCTACCAGACCGATCAGCGCGAATACACCATGTCCGGCATCAGCACCGAGGGGCGCCTGCAAGGCAATGACGCGGTGGAAGCGCTGTCCGCAGACGGGCAGGAAGTCCGGCTGGATATCACCGTGCTCTATCGAATCGAGCGGGGGGATGTCAATCAGATACACCTGAATTGGCAAAACCGCTACGAAGCCGACTTCATCCGGCCCACCGTGCGCGCGGTCGCCCGCGATATCGTTTCGCAATTCGAGGCGGAAGCGATCTACGGCGAAAAGCGCGAGGAACTCGGCAATCAGATCGAAGCGGCGGTCGAATTGCAGATGAAGGCGGAAGGCTTGACGCTGACCTCGCTACTGGTGCGCCAGATCGAATTCACGGATGCCTTTTCACAGTCCATTGAAGAAAAGCAAATTGAGGAACAGCGGCTGCTGCGCGCCCGCACCGAAGCCGAGCGCGTCCAGACCGAGGCCGGCGGTCGCGCTGACGCCGCCGAGCAGGAAGCCCGCGGTCGCGCTAACGCCCGCCTGATTGAGGCGCAAGCCGAAGCCGAAGCGCTGCGCGTCATCAGCGACCAGATCGCTGCCAATCCCAACTTGATCCAGTATCTGTATGTCGCCAACTTGTCGGATAACGTCTCCTTTGCGCTTTTGCCGTCGAACGCGCCCTTCATCTTCAACGTCGACGACTTCGCTCAACTAGGCGCGGACTTTGAGGCGCCTGAGGCGTCAGTCCGGTTGACCGAAGCCGGCAGCTGACGCGACAGTCGCAGTCGACTATAGCCATGAGGACGCTCGCTTCTGGGCGTCCTTTTCATTTTCTTCGCCGAATAGGATGCCTTGCTTCGCCGGCGCGTCTACAACCCCTCACCCCCCGGCCCCCTCTCCCACAAGGGGAGAGGGGGAGCAAAGCAAGCGTGATGTATGGTGTTTTGCAGTGAGTGCGGCTTTGCCACGCGCGTGTCTCTTAACCCTGTTTCTACTCTCTGTTACACTGGCGCGCGCGCAGGAGGAGGCGACCTTGCTTGACCGCTACTTTTACACCTTTCACAACCCGGCCGGGAATCGTTTTGTGCGCGGCGGCGGGCGCTTCCCCGATGTCCAGGCCATCGACATACCGCTTCGTGGCGCGCCGGCCTGGGCGGTCGGCTACGCGATGGAGACGGCGGTCTGGCACGTCGTGCTGCGCAACGGCGACCTGCAGGTGGTCGAAGTCGCGCCCGACGGCGCCGCGCGGACGCTGACGTTTGAATCGGGCTGGTTTGCCCCGGCGCAGCCGCCGCTGGTGGGCGTCTCCATGATCGAGGGCGCCTACGTCTTGCGGGGCGACGCCAGCGTGTCCGCGCTGACGCATCCGATCCCGGTCAACGACTTTGAGGCGCTCTACATCAATCGCGACGGCGATCTGGTCTTGGGGCGCGAGGATGGCGAACGCGCGCGCTTGCCGATTGCCGCGCAGCCGGACGCGCGCCTGGTGATGAACAGCCGGGGGCAAGTCGCGCTCTATGCTAACGCAACCGACCAGCGTTATACGCATGGCATCATGGGCGACCTGCTGGAAGCGGCGACCTTGCTCGTGATTGAAGCACTCGAGGGGCGGCTTCGCTTGCTTGCCCGCGTTGATTTGCCTGGCGCGGACGTTTACGAGGGCATCGCGCCCTTCTGGGCGGATGTCGATGGCGATGGCGTGGAAGACTTGGTGACGACCGTCTCCAACGGGTCGCTGGGCGCGCGCTTGCGGGCTTATCTCTGGGACGGCGCCGGCATCCGGCAGGAGGCGGACAGTCCGCCGATCGGGCAGGGCAATCGCTGGCGGCATCAGTTGAGCGCGGCGCCATTTGGTCCGGCGGGGGAAATCGAGATTGCGGCGACGCTGACGCCGAATATCGCCGGCGCGCTGGAGTTCTTTCATTTCAGCGGCGGCGCGCTGGAACAGACGGTGAGATTCCCGGGTGTGACGACGCACGCGCTTGGCTCGCGCAATCTCGACCAAACGGCGGCCGGCGACTTCAACGGCGATGGCCGGCCCGAAGTCCTGGCGATGGACGCGGCGCGGCGCGCGGTAGTTGCCGTGCAACGGGACGACAAGGCGGGCGCGCGCGAAGTCTGGCGCCTGGATGCCGACAGCGAAATCGTCAGCAACTTCGCGCCGGTCGAATTGTTGGATGGCGGGCTGGCGCTGGCGGTGGGCGTGGCTGATCGGCGCTTGCGCGTCTGGCTGCCGCGCGGCTAGAATCGGCGGCGTAGCGCAAGGAGAATCGAGCCAATGAACGTACATCCCGCCGAAGCAGTCGGCATGTCAAGCGAGCGGCTCCAAAGAGTAAGCGCATATCTGGACCGGGCGGTATCGAACGACCAGCTGCCCGGCATCATCGCCGTGGCCGCGCGGCGCGGGTCCATCGTGCATCACAGTATGCACGGCAAGATGGACATCGAAGCGGGCCGCGCCATGGAAGCGGACGCGATCTTCCGCATTTACAGCATGACCAAGCCGGTCGTCAGCCTGGCGCTGATGATGTTGCACGACGAAGGCCGGGTGATGCTGCACGATCCGGTCAGCCGTTTCATCCCCGGCTTTGGCAAGACCATGGTCTACAGCCACATCAGCGACGGGCGGCTGCGGCTCGCCGAGCAAGATCCGCCGATGAGCGTCTTCCACCTGCTGACGCACACGGCCGGCTTGAGTTATGGCGGCGAGCCATATCACCCGGTGGACGAGCAGTTTCGCCTGGCATCCGAGCGGCACGACTTCTTCCAGCGCCATGTGCCCTTGGCGGATATGGTGGGGCGCATTGCCGAATTGCCGCTGAAATATCAGCCCGGCAGCGACTGGGAATACAGCGTCGCCACCGATGTTCTTGGCTACCTTGTGCAGGTGATTGCGGACATGCCGCTAGCCGAGTTCTTGCAGGAGCGCATCTTCGCGCCGCTGGGCATGGTCGATACCGGCTTCCATGTACCGCCCGCGCAAGCCGGGCGGCTCTGCGCCATTTATGGCTCGGATGCCTCCGGCGTTCCGCTGCTGATTGACCACGCCGATGTCGCCAATGGCGATGTTCGCCTGCCGACTGTTTGTCCGTCGGGCGGCGGCGGCTTGGTCTCGACAACGGCGGACTATCTGCGCTTCGCGGCCATGCTGCTGAATGGCGGCGAGCTGGATGGGGCGCGCCTGGTCAGCCCGCTGACCATCAAGCGCATGGCGACCAACGCTGTGCCGCGCGCGTGGCTGCCCCTGCGCATCGGCATTGAGCGCTACGGCTACGGCTTCGGCCTGGGCTTCCGCGTTATGCTGGATTACGGGCGCGCCAACGGCTACAGCTCGCCAGGCGAATTTGGCTGGGCCGGCGCCGCCAGCACGCATTTTGTCATCGACCCGGTCGAAGAGCTGGTGACGCTGATGATGACGCAGATGTGGTCCGAGGAGCCGCACCGTCCCCGATCCATCTTCCCCAATCTGGTCTATCAAGCGATTGAAGAAAGCTACGCCAACTGAAAGTGCCGGCCTAAAGGTCGACTTCCATCACATCAAGCACGGTTTGAATCGGCGTGAAGATGGTGGCGCGGCGCGACCCGGCGAAGAGCAGCCCGACCGCCTTCAAGCTGTCCCGCTCAACGATCAAGGCGCCGGAATCGCCACCTTGGCTCATCGGCGTGGCGATGACCTGGCCAGCAAAGCGCGCCTGCAAATTCTCGCCGTAGGAGACGTCAACCGTGGCGTTCATCAGCGTGACGTGGCCCTCGGTATAGCCGGTCGTTCGGCCTTGCTTGCGGATGTTCATCCCGAGCTGCGCCAGCCGGGCGCCGTTGGGGCGGCCGATATTGACGATGCTCTGCTGAAAGAGCATGGGGTTGACGGGGCGGGCGAGGGCGGCGTCGACTCGGTTGGCGTAAATCGGCCCGCGCTCGACCTGCGCTTTGGGCGCTTGCACGGTGGTCAGGCGTTTGGACGAGCCGCTGATTTTGCTCAGCGCATTGCCGACCGAGACGAATAGCTCGGCCACGTCGCAGCCGCCGGGCGGGAAGAGCGGCGTGCGGGTTGGCGGCGCGGGCCCCGAGCCCGAATCGGAATAGAAGCGCAACATTTCAAAGCGGTGCAGCTTCGCCACGACGTCGTCGGGGCGGGCGCCATGATCGGTGGGGCCCGGCTGCAGGATGGCGTCGCCGATCTCGGCTTCGTTGCTATTCGCCAGCACGTGATTATTGGACAAGATTAGCGGCTCGCCGGTGCTGCGATCCATCACGATCGCGCCCAGCGTGCCGGCCGTCACCATATAGTGCCCGATGCTGACGCCGGCCGGGATATTGGGACGAAAGCGGTCGCGCGGGTTGGTGAAAGCCTCGAGCCGGCCAACCTCCACCACGTCGGTGCGCGCGCCATTGACATCGGGCGGGATGAGGTCGTCGGCGCTTAGCGCTTCGACCGGTTTCTTCTGTTCGACCAGCACTGACATCGCCAACTGGTCGGTCGCCTGTTCTTTGTAATTGCGATAGCCGATAGCGACGCCGACGACGCCGCGCCGCCGCAGCAAGTCCGCTTGGGAGATGCGCTGCGCTTCCAGCAATTGCCGGAATATATCCATCGACATTCCGCGTCAACCTCGTCGTTGGCCGGCAGATGAACGCCACAACATTATACGACAGAACGGATGAAGGGGATAACGCGCCCCTTAGTGAGAATCGCTAATAGCCTTGAGGCCGCTGCCGGTGAAAGCCAGCGCGAGCGTGGCGGAGGCGCCGATGCGCGCGCGGATCTGCGGGAGCGCGGCGCTGGTCACGGCGCTGGTAGTCTCGATCATGAAGCCGGCCGCGTGCATGGCTCGCTGCGCACGCAGAATGGCCTCGTTGTCGACGTGCAGGGCGAAGCCGTCAGTCGCGTAGAGCGCCGCCAGGATTTGCTCGCCGCGCACCGGCTGATCAACCAGGATGCCGTCGGCGACGCTGTGGGCGGGGGTGACGCGGGGCGGTCGTTGCGCGCGCGCTTCCCAGGCGCGGACGATGGGGTCGACTCCGGCGGACTGGACAGCGATCATGCGCGGCAGATTCTCGATCAGCCCGGCGTCTTGCAGCGCGCGGAAGCCGCGGTAGAAGCCGAGGAAAAGCCCGCCATGCCCGACCGGCGTCGCGACAGCGTCAGGCGCGCGCCGGCCCAGTTGCTCCCAGGTTTCCCAAGCGGCGGTCTGTTGGCCCAGCACAAAATATGGATTCCAGGCGTGGCTGGCGTAGGTGGCGGTCTTGGCAGCGGCGTAGACATCGGCCAGGTAATCGTGCGATTCGACGATCGCGCCGCCAAAGGCTCGGATCAGCCGTTTCTTGCTGGCGACTGCGGTTGCGGCCGGCACGTAAACCGTGGCCGGCAGCCCGGCCGCGCCGGCATAGGCGGCCAGCGATGCGCCGGCGTTGCCCGACGAATTGTCGATTGCGTCGGCGGCGCCGTTCGCGGCCAGGTGGTTCAGCATGACAGCCGTGCCGCGATCTTTGAATGAGCCGCTGGGGTTGAGGTATTCCAGCTTGGCGTGAAAATCAATGCCGTCGATTCGGGCGGGCGCAAGGGGCGTCAAGCCTTCCCCCAGGCTAAAGCGCCGCGGGGCAGGCAGCATTGCCGCGTAGCGCCAGAGCGAGAAGTCGTTCGCGATGATCGCCGCCTCGTCGAAGGGCGGCAGGTCAATGAGATCAAGCGAGCCCGCGCAAGCGCGGCAGCGCCACGCCAGCGCGTCCGCTATTGAGCCGCATAAGTTACATTGGGCGCTTGCCATTGCCGGTCCTCCCAGAGCGTTTCCATGGGGTTAGCCTAACAAGCGCGGCGCCTCGCGGCAATGGCGTGTCCGCCAAGGCTTGTCTGCTACTGCTTTTTCTGCGCTGAATTCGCTCGGTTTGGGCGATAACAACACTTATGAGAGCGTGGCCCCGAACGGCAACTGAAGTCTACGGAGTTCGCCAGGACAAGCTCCCCCTCTCCAATGATTCGGAGAGGGGGCCGGGGGGTGAGGTAGAAAAGGGCGCGAACGCGACCTACTTCCGGATAAGCCTACTAGCTTTATGCCCAACGCCAACCCGCATATCGAATTCTAATGCAAATCGGCTATACTTAATGCGAGCCGGACAAGGGCCGGCCGCCCTGCTTCACTGAAACGTCTATCTGTGGATTGAAGCCCGCCCATGAGCGTGACCGACCAGTTTGACAGACCCTTGCGCGATCTGCGGATTTCGGTAACGGACCGCTGCAATTTCCGCTGTCCCTATTGCATGCCGGCGGCTGTTTTCGGCGAGCGCTATCAATTCTTGCCGAAGCCGCAGCTGCTGACCTTTGAAGAAATTGCGCGGCTGACGCGCATCATCGTTCGCCTGGGCGCGGTGAAGATCCGCCTGACCGGCGGCGAGCCGCTGCTGCGCCAGGACATCGAAGACCTGGTCGCCATGCTCGGCGCTATTGACGGCGTGGGCGACCTGGCGATGACGACCAACGCCTATTTGCTGCCGCAGAAGCTTGATGCGCTGAAAGCCGCCGGCCTCAAGCGCTTGACCATCAGTCTGGATACCTTGGACGACGAGATATTCCGTGTTATGAACGGCGGCCGCTCCGGCGTCGACAAGGTGCTGGCGGGCGTTTGCGCCGCTGAAGACGCCGGCTATACGCCGCTGAAGATCAACGCTGTAGTCCAGCGCGGACTGAACGATCATACCCTGGTGGACCTGGCGCGCTTCTTCAAGGAGCGCGGTCATATTCTGCGCTTCATCGAGTATATGGACGTCGGCAACCGCAACGGCTGGAAGATGGACGAGGTTGTGCCGTCGGCGGAGATCGTCGAGCGCATCCACGCCGCGATGCCGCTGGAGCCGGTCGCCGGCAACTATTTCGGCGAGGTGGCGCGGCGCTATCGTTACGCCGATGGCGCGGGCGAGATCGGCCTGATCAGCTCGGTGACGCAGCCTTTCTGCGGCTCCTGCACGCGCATGCGCCTGTCCCCGGAAGGCGAGATCTTCACCTGCCTCTTCGCCACCGAAGGCCGCAGCCTGCGCGATCCTATGCGCGCCGGCGCCAGCGACGCCGAGCTAGAGGCGATCATCCGCGGGACCTGGGGCGCGCGCATTGACCGCTACTCGGAGATCCGCAGCTCGCTGACCGACGATGTCCGCGACCGCCGCAAAAAAGTCGAGATGTACCATATCGGCGGCTAGAAGCCGCAATTTGGAGAGAGAGCCACTTTACACTCGTAGCACACTGGCTGACTTCCATCTTCAACTCAATCGAAATTGTAGGGGCGACTTATCAAGTCGCCCGCCTCCTTCTGCCGCGAAGTTGGTACGGGCGAGCCAAGGCTCGCCCCTACAAAGCCTCGTCGTTGGCGTCATCTCTTGTGTGAGCCAGGTTGTGACTTGCGAGCGGCTGTGGTTAAATGCTGGAATTATCGGGCTAGAGTCGATGAGGAAACTGATGACCAATTCGGACTTTGAACTCACTGGACAGACCGCGCTGATCACGGGGGCGGGGCGCGGCATTGGCTTGGCGACGGCGCGGCGTCTGGCGGCAGCCGGGGCCGATGTCATCATTGCCGAGTTTGACATCGAGAACGGGCGGAAAGCCGCGGTCGAAATCGAGCGTATGGGCCGCAAATCGCTATTCATCGAAGTTGACGTCCGCTGCTCCGACAGCGTTGAGCGGATGGCGGCGGCGGCGCTGCAGGCATTCCCGCGGATCGACATACTGGTCTGCAACGCCGGCATCGCCCAGGCTGTGCCCGCTGAAGACTGCAGCGATGAAGACTGGCTTAATATGATGGCGGTCAACTTGAATGGCGTCTTCTGGTGCTGCCGGGCGATCGGGCGGCACATGCTTGAACGCGGCAGCGGCGCCATCGTCAATACCGCCTCCATGTCCGGCATGGTTTCCAATACGCCGCAGCCGCAGGCGCATTACAACGCAGCCAAAGCCGGCGTCATCCTGCTCACCAAGTCGCTGGCCGGCGAATGGGCCGATCGCGGCGTGCGCGTCAATTGCGTATCGCCGGGTTACATCGGCACGGATATGACCGCCGAGGGCATGGCGAATATGGACTGGTATCCGACCTGGCTGGCGATGACGCCGCAGAAGCGCGTTGGCGCGCCCGAAGATGTGGCCGCGGCCATCTATTACCTGGCCTCGCCGGCGGCCAATTACACCACCGGCAGCAACCTGGTCGTAGACGGCGGCTATACCGCCTGGTAAGCGCTGGGCGGCCCAGAGGCGATTAGCGGAAAGCCGGGCAGGGTTTGGCGCGGTCAGGCACCACGGTGTCGTTGCGAATCCAGCCCGATATCGAACCGTCGTCGACGGCGACATTGACGAAATACCAGATCTCGCCGACTGGATTCCGCTCTTCACGTTCTTGTCTCAGGATGGATACGACGGTGCCCGTTGGCAGGTAGCCGACGATAGGCGTGCCGGTGCGGGTCGTTGGCCGGGCGCGCACGTTGATCGAATTAAGGTTAAGCACAACCGCGCGGCAAAGCTCCTGCGGCGTCGGCGTCTCTGTGGGCGTGATGGTGGCGGTGGGCGTATCGGTCGCCGTCGGCGTGATCGTGCTGGTGGGCGTGAGCGTAGCCGTTTGCGTGGCCGTGTAGGTGGCGGTGGGCGTCAGCGTATCGGTTGGGGTGCCGGTTTCGGTTGGCGTCAGCGTGTCGGTCGGCGTGTGCGAGGGCGTGAATGTGGCAGTCGGAGTTGGCGTGATCGTCGGCGTATCGGTAGGGGTCGGCGTGAAGGTGGCGGTCGGGAAGAGGATCGCCTCCCACTGTGGCCGGGTCATGGCGACGCCTGTGCCGCCGACGGCGATGAAGATGAACAAGATGAACAGCGCCACGAGACGCCCGCGGTTGCGGCGGGCGCGGATGACGCCGTCGATGCGGGAGATATCGGCGCGGCGCCCGAGGATGCGGAAGGGATCTTCGCGCAAGGTATCGAGCCAGGTCTGGGCTTCGCGGTTATTTCCCTCTTGCAGCGCCTCTTCCGCCCGCTCGAGATAGCGGGTGAACAGGTCGTTCACGGTGCTGCGGTAGCGCTCGTCTTGCGCGTAAATGCCCACCATATCCGCCAGCATCTGCCGCGCTTGCGCCAGTTCGGCATCGAAGTTCTGCGAGACCAGCGCCTGCGCCCGACGGATGGCCTGCTGCGCGCGGGTGATATCGGCCTGCTGGTTGCGCGTGCGCATCAGCAGCTCGGAGAAGGTGCTGTCGGTGGGGTCGAGCTCGAGGCCCAGTTCCATGAGCTTGATCGCCGCGTTCATCAGCAGGATGCGTTCGTCGAGGGTAGTCGAGTTACTGGCGTGGTTCAGCGACATTTGCGCCTGGTCGCTAACCTGGCTGCGAATGCCGGCCAGCTTGTTGTCCATCTCCTTTTGCATCTGCGCCAGGCGCTGGCTGTTGGGCAGCAATTGCCGCGCGTGCGACAGCAGCGAGCTTACGCTGGCGACTTGCGCCACCTGTTCTTCCAGCGAGCCGCCGATGGTATTCATGTTGACGGCGACCTGGTCGTAGTCGCGCTGGATGCGCCGCAGCGTCTCAAGCCGTTCTTCGGCTTGGGGATCGTTGGGCACGACGCGCAGCGCGCCTTCATATTTGCGCAGGGCTTCGGTCCAATTGTCATTGGCCATGAGCCGGTCGCCATCGGCCAGCAACTCGCGCGCCAGCGCCAAATCTTGAATGTCCAGCAGGGCCTGCTCGACATCCTTCCAGGTGAGGATGCCGCCGCGCTCAGCCAATTCACGCGCTTCGCGGTACAAGCCGGAGGCTTGTTCGTAGTTGCCGGCCCGCACCAGCGAATTGGCGCGGTTGTATGCGACGCGCGCTTCAAAGGGAATGCGATGATCGGGCACGATGCCGCGGATCAGATTGTCTTCCGCCTTTTCGCGGTATTCGAGGGCGGTGGGGTTGTTGGCCTGGATTGCCAAAATACGGTTGGCGACATCAATTGTCTGCTGGTACTCGCCGGAGTAATAGCTTTCAGTCAACGATTTCAGCAGTTCGTCAATCGCGGTGGAGGCGGGCACTGCGCGCTCCGCGGGCGGTTGCGCGGCGCGCTCTCGCGCGGGTTCGTCACGCGGCGGGTAGTCGCGCGACCGGCTGTAGGCGGACGGCGGCTCTCGGTGGCTATCAGCTGCGGGCGCGGGCCGTGATGGCGGCGCTGCGCGCTGGCCGCTGTCGCTGGCGGGCGCGGAGCGGACATCGTGGCGCGCGAAAATATCTTGCACGCGTTGTCTGGCTTGGGCGCTGTGCGCGCCGGCTTGCTGCAGCAGGCTGATGGCGTCTTGATTGCCGGCGTCCATGCGCAGAGCGTCTGCCAGGATATCGATGGCTTCGTCGATGTCGTCGTCGTCGCCGGCGATCTCGATGCGAATGCGGGCGCGCCGCACAAGACCGCGCAGGGCCGCGGTATTGGGGCGCGTTTGCGTGGTTTGGCTGCCCGCGATCTCGGCGAACAAGTCTTGCGCCACTTGCTCCAGGGGCGTATTCTTCGCCTCCATCAGCAGGTCGCGCGCTTCTTGCGCCAGCTCGCTGAGCGTTTGCGCGTCAACGGTTGCGCGGGCGCGCTGTCGAAGGTCCTCGATTGCCCTCTGCAAGTCTTGCATAACCGAATATCCTGTAACAGCGCAGCCTGCTCACGAGAAGTTGCAGGGGCGCTTGCGGCGATCGCCTAAGCTGACAAGCGCCATACCAAGACGAGGGATTCTGTGATAGAGTTGGGCGAGATCAACTTCCGACTGCGGTCAACCAATTATGGCATCATTTCAGCATATCAGACCCAGATACAAACTTATCTTATTCTATAATATCAAACCCGAGAAACAAGACCAATACTATCGCTACATGCTCAGCAGTTTTGTGCCGGCGATACAGAAATTGGGCGTTTATATGCACATGGTGTGGCATATCGCCTATGGCGACCACCCGCGCCGCAAGATCGAATTTGTTACCGAAAGCAGCGATATACTCCGCCGGCTGTTTCTCAGCGACGAATGGGAAGAACTCGAAAATAAGCTGCGCCGTTATGTCGACGACTACGAGCGCAAAGTGGTCGATTACCGCAACGGCTTCCAGGTGTGACAGGCGACGCGCTATGCCCCGCGCATCCGCTTGCAATCGACAGCGGCGGACGTAGAATGAAATAAGCAGCCGGAATAGAATCGAGGTCGGCGCCCCCAATGGATCTACTGGACTTGCTGCCATTTTTGCGCGAACTGCCAGCGTGGATACAGTGGCTCGTCATCGACATTGTGCCTTTCCTCGCGGCGCTGGCGCTGATCATCTTTCTGCGCTGGCTGCTGACCGGGATCTTGCTGCGCCCCTTGCGCCGTCTAGCGGCCCGTTCCAGCAGCGATATCGACGACCGCTTGCTGGAAGCCAGCGTATCGCCGCTGCGGCTGGCGGTCGTGGGCTTCTCCTTGATGTTGGTCACCTTGATCTTCGCATTTGACGCGCAGGTCAAAAGTATCGCGGTGACGGTCGGCCGCGCCACGTTGATCAGCGCGTTGTTCTTTGGCGTTGTGCGCTGGTTTGAGGTGCTGACGCTGCGGCCGGAGGCTTTCGCGCGCATCACGGGCTGGACGATTCCCGAACGTTTGCTGCCCTTTCTCAATACGCTGGTCAAGTATCTCATCATCGCGCTGGGCTTCATCTTCGTCTTGCAAGAGTTGAACTTTGACGTCGCCGCCTTGATCGCCTCGCTCGGCGTCGTGGGCATCGGCATCTCCCTGGCGTCGCAGAATACCGTCAGCAATATGTTTGGCTTTGCCGCCATCGTCTCGGACAACCCTTTTAAAGTGGGCGATTTCATTCGTACGCCCGATATCACCGGCATCGTCGAAAATGTCGGCGTCCGCTCCACCCGCGTGCGGCAGCTTGATCAGGCGCTGATTACCGTGCCCAACAATGCGCTTACGGACGCGGTGGTTGTGAATTTGTCGCGCATGGAGAAACGGCGTCTCGACGCGACCTTGACTTTCACCTACAGTACGACCGTCGACCAGATGCGCCAGGCTGTCGCCGCGATTCGCGAATTGCTGCAAAACACCGACGATATTGACCCCGAATCCGTCGTCGTTCACTTCGTCGACTTCAACGCCAGTTCGCTGGATGTGCGCGTCATCGCCCAAGTGCTGCTGGCGGATTTCCGCGAATTTACCGCCAAAAGAGAAGCCGTGTATCTGGACATCATGGAGATTGTGGAGTCGCTGGGCATGAGCTTCGCCTTCCCCAGCCGCTCGCTCTATATTGAGTCGGCGCCAGATAACGCGGCTGCTCAAACGCAGGCGGACGACGAGGCGACCGCCCCGGTTTCCCCCCAGTCATGACGAGCGCGTTGATGTCGGCGCTCGGTTTCAGCGAAGCCGATCTTGAGGCGAACCGGCGGGGCGAGCTCAGCCCATCCCAGACGGCGCGCTTGCGGGCGTCGCGCCGGCGCCAGTTGGCTGCCGGCTTGCTGCTTTTCGCCAGCCTGGTCATCGCGGCGACGATATTCATTTATCTTGGGCAGGCCAGCGGCAACGCCATTCTCGGCTGGGCCGGCGCGCTGCTGATACTGATCAACGCCGTGGTCGTGGGCGTGATGGCGCGCGGATACATGCGCGTCGGCGGCGACTTGCGGCCCGGCAATGTAGAGGTTCTGGCGGGCGAGGTTGAGCGCGTGCTGCGGCGCGGGCGGCAGGCGGACAATTATTTGATTCGCATTGACGGCGCCAGCCTGGCGGTGAGCAAAGAAGTGTTCTTGAGCTTTCGGCACGAGGCGCCGTATCGGATTTATCGCAGCGTTCATGCCTGCCTGCTGTTATCGGCTGAAGCGATCGATTGAAGGTCTGTGAATTTGTCCAAAGTAAAGTTGGGGCCAGAATTCTATATTCACCCGCGTCCAATGTCCGCCATTGAGGATGACCATCGTTGAGACGTCTAGACTATCGACTCGCTTTGCCTGTCGTCGCATACGCGCTCGTTGCGGTCTATCTGGCATCGCCTGTCATCGGTTCGTTTTCGACGCGCTTCCTCGGCGGTGAAACCGGCGATGTCTATGAGATGGCGCGCCATATCTGGTGGTACAAGACGGCGGTGCAAACGGGCGAGGACATTCTTACGCAGTCTCTGCTGGGCCATCCGGAAGGCTTCGCTGCGATACAGCTTTGGGCTCATCCTCTTCAATTCTTTCCCTATTGGTTATTCGCCTACGTGATGCCGCTCGCTTCCGCCTACAACTTAGGCATCATCCTGACGCTTTGTATGAATGGCGCGTCGTTGTTTCTGCTGGCTCGGCGCTGGTTGCCGACGGAGCAAGCTTTCCCGCCGTTTTTCGCCGGTCTGGTTTTCATGGTTTTCCCGGCGATGCAGGGGCATCTCTTTGACGGGCACATTGGCTTGCTGGCGCAGTGGCCACTGCCTTTGTTCATCATTTTTCTTTATGAATACGCTGACTATGGCGGGGCGCGTCGCTACCTTGTCGCGCTGCTATTCTTTCTATTGGCCGCCATGGGTCACAGCTTGCAACTCATTTACACGCTAGCGCCATTCACGGGGCTATTCATGATGGCGCGCCTTTATCACCGCGATTATGTCGGTCTGGCTCGCTGCGTTGGCGTTGCTATCGTGGGCTGCTTGCTCTTGCTGATATTCCTGTCGCCAATCCTTGCCTCAACCCTAAGCGCAACAGCCGTCATCTCGGCGGGTGGCCACGTTCGTTACAGCATTGATCTGCTGGGCCTTGTTTCACCCTCCTTTGCCAATCCATTCTGGGCGGATATCGCCCGGCATTCGGCACAGGTACTAGGCGCCAATCTGGGAGAAGGCTCCAGCTATGTCGGGGTCATAGGCGGCGTATTGGCGTTTGTCGGCATCATGCGTCGGCGTGACGCGCGCTGGTGGCTGTTTGTCGCCTTTGTCGCCTGGCTGCTGGCTTTGGGTCCGGTGCTGAAAATCTACGATCAAGCATTTACGGCAAAAGTCGCGGGCTATGATACGGTCTTGCCTCTTCCTTTTGCTCTCATTATGAACTTGCCTGTCTTCGAGCTGGCGCGCACGCCGGGCCGGTTTATGTTTCTCTTTGCCGCGATGTTCGCGCTATTGGCCGGCATTGGACTGGCCGAAGTCTTGTCCAGCCGCTTGCTAGCCAGGCGACTCCCGGTCGTCCGCATGGCATTTGCCGTGCTTTGCGCCATCTTGCTCATTGAAGATTACAAACTATTTGCCCGGTTTCCTACTGTGCCGGCAGAGATACCCCGGCCTATCCATAGCCTGCGACCACGGCGAGATATACGCGCCATATACAATGCCCCTTATGACGATCTGCTGGCGGCGAAGGAAGCAATGTATCTGCAGACTGCCCATAACAAGCCTTTGATCGCGGGGCATGATACCCGCATCACACCGGTTGATCCCGCCCGTCTCGAATTACTCGCCAGTTTTCGCCCGACGCTGCTAAACGATGCTGATGCTGATGTGGTGATCGTCAACAAGATTCGCGCGCTGGCTAGCGGGCAACCGGAACTCTTGCCGCGAGCGGGGCAGTGGCTTGGCGAACCAATTTACGAAGACGAGCGGTTCGCCGTCTTCGAGACGCCGTTCTCGCCGGAGCGCACGCCGAAACTGCACTCGACGAAGTGGGACGATCAATCTCATGTGACCTACATTTACAAAGAACAACCCGGCTGGATGGAGTTCAGTGCGGTATTGGAAGCGGCCAATAGGCGCGTAAACTTGTCGCTGAACGGCACGCCGCTGGAGACGCTCCAGGTCAACGGTCGCATTCCCTTCTCTATTCCGCTGCCGATAGCGCGCAGCGGCTATCACAGCTTTCGCATCGCGCTTGACCCCCCTTGTCCAGAACGTATTGATACCGAGTTGCTTTTCTGTCAGTCGGTCGATGTCGACAGCGTGGACACGCGCATCCTGACCAACGGCGCCATTTATGACCCGATACGCATCGCCGACGGCATCGTGCTGGCGGGTTATTACCTGCCCAAGCAATTCGAAGACGAAGTCGCCATACGACTTTGGTGGCGCTTCGAATCGGACCGCAGCCACAATGATGTGCGCTTCGTGCACATCCTGGACGAGGCTGGCCTGCCCGTGCGCGACCGCCCCGATGACCATTCCTTTGGGGCAGTCGCCGCCGGCAGCGAATTAACGGAAACATTGAGGCTCGATGCGAGCCAGTTGGCGGATGGTGAATACAGCGTCTTGACCGGTTGGTACAAATTACCCTTAGCTATCCGGTATGATGTTTTGACTAATGTCGAGGGGGCCGAAAACGACACCGTCGTGCTGGGTCAAATCCGCGTGCGCAGCTGACGACGCATTTGGATTCGTCGCCGGCTTTGACTTAGAGACGACAAGACTTTGATAAGATTTGTCCATTATTCTGCGGGCTACAAGTTTAATAATCGGGGAGGCTCTGCCATGAAACGCGTCGCGGGAATGGTTTTGGCGCTCTGCTTGCTGCTCGCGCAGTCAGCCGGCGCGCTTGATTATGACACCGCCAATTGTCGCAAGACCATGATACAGATGCTGGGCGCCGCCCATGACGCCAGCCGCGGGCGCCTCATTGATGTGGCGGTCTACGACGCGGTAGCCGCGTCCGGCGATCCGCTCTATATCGCGCCGCTCATCGACATCGCCTACTTCGGTCGCAGCGCGGAGATCAACCGGGCGGTCATTTCCACCCTGAATATCCTGACCGGCGAGAATATGGGCTGGAAAGGCTACTTCGAGTGGGCCGGGGCGAATGATATCGCGCTGCCGCCACATTACGACGAATTCAAAGGGCAGCTGCTGGCGAGCTTCGTCGATGCCGAATTCACGCGTTTCTTTGCGCCGGGCGTGGCGCAGTCCGCCGCGATCAATCTGGTCGAGCCGGTTTGGGGCGGCGTCACCGTCGATGGCATTCCCTCACTGGTCAACGCGCGGCAAATCAGCCCGAAGGACGCCATTGACGAGGGCTACCAACATGCGGATTTCTGCCGCGATGGCGATTGCAGCTATCCGGCCGCGGATGAACTGGTCTTCGGGCTCAGCTTCGGCGGCGATAGCCGCGCCTACCCGTTGCGCCTGCTGAATTGGCACGAGATGTTCAACGATGTCATCGGCCGCGCGCCGCTCTACGATGAGCCCGGCGGCGAGCAGGTCTGCCACTTTCGAGCGCCAACGCCATTCGAAATTCGCGCGCGATCAGGCGCGGACTGGCTGCTGATTTACGGCCGCTCGGCCGATTGCCCGCGCTCGGGTTGGTTGCGAAGCGCGGATGTCGTCTGGCTTGTGGCGGAGGGCGGGGATGCCGGGCCCGAGCTGCCGGATCTCGCGGAGGGCGAAGAGGCGCTGAGCGTCGGGCTGCGCGGCCGCGTGGACGGCGCGCCAGTTATGCTGGCCTACTGCACGCTCTGCGGCGCCGGCGTGCTCTACGATGTCAGCATACCCGACCTGGCTTATACGACCCTTACCGGAGAACGCGTCGAAATGGGCGACACGGTGCTGGAATTCGGCTCCACCGGCATGCTGATGCGCTCGAACAAGCTGATGTACGATCGCAATACCGATACCGTCTGGAACGCCATCACCGGCGAGCCCGCCTTCGGTCCGCTTGTAACGAGCGGCGTCGTGTTGGATGTGCTGCCGGTGGTGGTGACTGATTGGGCGAGCTGGCTGGAGGCGCATCCGGATACCAGCGTGCTCAGCCTGGATACCGGCTTCCTGCGCAACTACACAAACGGCGCCGCCTACAGCGACTACTTCAACAGCGCCGACCTGATGTTCCCGTCCTGGCAGCAAGATACGGCGCTGATCGAAAACAAGGACATGGTCTTCGCGCTGCGCTTGCAAGGCGAGGCCAAAGCCTACCCGCTGGAGACGATCATTCCCATGCGGATTGTCAACGACCGGGTGGGGCAGACTGACCTGGTGATCATCGCCGAGGCGACGCCGGAGCGCGACTTCTTTGAACCGGGCGGCGCTGCGGTCCGCTCCTACGAGAGTGGTGGGCTGGCATTCAGCGCCGGCGACGACAGCATGACGCTTGTCAGCGACGATGGCCGCCGCTGGCAGATCAGTGAAGGCGCGCTGGTTGCGGATGACGGCGAGCGCCGTGAACGCATCGGCGGGCACCTGGCATTCTGGTTCGGCTGGTTCGGCTTTTATCCGGACACGCTGGTTTACGGCGAGTAACGTTCTATCGGAAGCGCTTGCGTTTGGGTTTGCGTTTGCGCTTTTCGAACGCCGGCGGCAGCTGCAGGTCATGGGATTGCGCCCGCTCCAGCGGCGACAGCCCATGTCCTCGCTGCCGGTATTCGAGGCGTTGAATCTCTTCAGCCAAGTCCAATTGCGGCTCGGCATCGGCCAGCAAGCGGCCGCGCGCGCTGCCCAGCCGGCGCTCCATGTCCGCCCGGGGCGAGCGCTCAAAGGTCTGCCGATAAGCGTCGCGGACTAGATTGCGGCGGGCGGTGGTGGTCAGATTATCGTCGTGGATGCCAGCCGCTTCGTATTCAAAGGCGGCCGCGGAATCGCCCGCGCCACTTTGCACCGCTACCAGCAAGCCCAGGCTCCCGCCGATTACCAAGCCGACGACGGCGCCCTCCGGCAGCGCTCCCGACAGCAAGTAGGCAACAAGCGCGCCGGCCAATGCGCCGATGATGGTGTATTGAGCGAGCCTGATCACTTGTCGCGCCTCAGTAGAACAAACTAAATCTTGCTAATCAGGTCTCATGATACATTTCTTTTACCACAGAGGAAATCGAGGGTACACAGAGGTCATAGAGGGATTCCTATCGGCTAAACTCAGATGCAATGTTAGTAGCCATCCATCAAATGACAGCGTTCGCTGGCGTACGTTCATTTCATTGCTTTACTCGGTGTCCTCTGTGTATCCTCGGTGTTCTCTGTGGTAAGCATTTGAAGGCTCCACTTGCGGTTTCTGAGATTGCTCAGATGTAGGCGCATCTCAAATGTCGCAGATTTCGCGGACTTGCGCGCCGCTAAGCGCAAACCATTCGCCGCGCTTGCGACTCTCGGCATAGCGCTGATGCAACTGCCATTCGAGGGCGGGGGCGTCCTGCGCGTCTATAATGGCGACCACGTCGGACGCGCCCGGGAGACTGTTGCGAATCTCGGCCAGGCGTCGCGCCGGGCTGTTGGTCCGGCCGATCTTGTAGAATCCGCTGAACTCGACGTCCTGGATGACATAGACGTAACCGGCCGGGTGCGGCAGGGTGAGCAGATCAACCGGATCGCCAAATTCACAGCGCACACTCTGGTTGACGCCCAGCCACGAGACCGCGAACGCCAGCAGCAGACCCATGCCAAGCCCGACCAGCGCGCCGGCAAATCTACTCTTGCCAAGCAGCCCCGCAATCCCCAACCCGCAGGCGACGCCCAGCGCGACGGCGACTAACGAAAGCAAGCCGAATCCGATGCCAAGCAAGGCGCCCGAAAATGTGATGGCGCTGGCTACAACAGCAAGTTTCATTCACACGGCTCCTGAATACGTTACGAGCGATTTACCCCACCCCCGGCCCCTCCCGACATCTCTATGTCGGGCATCCGACGAGTCAAGGAGGGGAGCAATCCGCTTCGTGAAGCAAGGTAATTTGCGCGGGCTGTGTCTCCGCCGCGCGTGAGTCTACTGTACGTATACGCTGTCGAAGCGCCCGGCGTCGCGTCAGCGCGGTTTTGCGCGCCGAGCGAAGAAGGCTTGCATGATGGCCCGTACTTCATCCGAGACCAGCCGCTCGCCGATCATTTCCAGTTCCAGGTCCATCGTCTCTTTCAGCGCCAGCGCGCTGCCGCGGCGCAGCAGCATCTTGGTCTGCCGCAGGGCTTCGGGCGGTTTGGCCGCCAATTGCCGCGCCTTGGCCCAGACCGTCTCTTCCAGCGCCTCGGCCGCGACCACCGCGTTCACGAGCCCGGATTCGCGCGCCGTCTCCACGCCAAAAGCCTCGCCCAGCATCAGCAGCTCGGCCGCGCGCGCGTAACCCAACATGCGCGGCAGCAGGTAGGTCGAGCCCGCTTCCGGCAGCAAGCCCAGGTCGATGAAGGCGAAGTTGAATTTGGCGTCCGCGGCGGCGTAAACCAGGTCGCAGTGCAGCAGCATGGTCACGCCCACGCCGACCGCCACGCCGTTGACCGCCGCGACGATTGGCGTTTCGGCGGTCGCGATCGCGCGGATGAAGCGGGCGGCCGCGTCCGAGCCGGGGTCTTCCATGAAGCTGGTCAGGTCGTTGCCGGCGCAGAAACTGTCGCCGCTGCCGGTGATTGTGATGACGCGGATGTCGGGGTCGCTGTCGGCGCGTTCGATGGCTTCGCGGAGCGCGTCGTACATGGCCGGGGTGAGGGCGTTTTTCTTCTCCGGCCGGGTGAGCTGGACGCGGAGGATGTGGTCGTCGAGTGTGGTGGTGATGTTGGGCATGAGATTACCTCATCCTGGTATAGATGGCCGCGAGCAGCCCGAACTAGTTCTTCTAAAGACTGCAAGCAGCTGCTACCTGCGCTGTGCTCAGCTTGAACCACTCGGTAGTTGCCTTGTCCAAGCCGTATAGACGCTGGCCGGCAAATGCGGTGTGTAAGGCTCTCTCCAGCACACGCATATGGTCAGTGCGGATAATGCAAATGTAGTTTAACTTACGTCCCATTTTGCTCTGCAAAGCTGAGAGACGCTGTGCGGGATTCTTCGTCATCCCGATCTTACGGGTTCCGTCGGCGATGTCATCAATGACATAGACATAGCCGGCTCTGCCTTTCAGCTTCGGAAGCCACCTGAAGTAGCTGGCGCGTGACACATTGGCTTCTCTCAAGAGTGGAGCAGTTATGTTTCCAAATGCGCGAGTTCCGACTTTTCCAACTCCGCGCGTAGCGCCCCTTGCCACGTCGTCTAGCGCGCCTGTCCCTGTTCTGGCAATGTCGTCGACCTGCGTTGCAGCCGTTCTCGCAATGTCATCTGCGGCGCCCATACCCGCTCTTCCAATGTCGTCAAACACGCCAAAAGCCGGGCCGACCACGCCAAATGTGCCTCCAATCAATGCGCCCTCAACCATACATTTGTGAGCGGTACGAAATTCTTTTCCCACATCCGCGTCATGATTTCGCTTGTCTTCCATTCCGCATATCACTGCGCCCGCGATTCCGCCGATAAACGCGGCTTCTGCTATAGCAACGAGAATTGCTGGTATGACTATCATTATCAGTCTCCTCGCACGCTTCTGAAGGTTAGAGTTAGCATCAAGATTACAACAGGCAAGCGTTGTCCCAACCCTCATTCTTTGGGGGTGTCAGTGGAAGTTTTCTCTGTGCCCTCTGTGCCTCTGTGGTGAAAC
>VXLV01000025.1 GCA_009841405.1 Chloroflexota bacterium
ATCGCTCCGCGCACTTGCCCTTGTGTGCGCTGCCCTGATGACGTTGCTCTTTCAATTCATGATCCGCTGGGAAGCGCGCCAATTGGCGGCCGGCCCGCGCTAGGACAAAATCATGATGCCGCTGGAAGAAAAAGTCGGACAGATGATGATGGTGGGCTTTACCGGAACAAGCCCGCCCGCGCATATTTTGGACTGGCTGGCCCGCGGGCGCGTCGGCGGCATCTATCTCTTCGCGCATAATATCGAGAATCCAGCGCAGGTCAAGCAGCTGGTGGAGGAGTGTCGCAGCGCGGCCAAACACCCCATCCTGTTCGGCATTGATCAGGAAGGGGGCATCGTCGCGCGCCTGCGAGCGGGCTTCAGCGAGAGCCCCGGCGCCATGGCCCTTGGCGCCTCGGGCGACCCGCAACTCGCCGAAGACGTCGCCTTCATGCTGGGAACGGAACTTGCGGCGCTTGGCATCAACTGGATTTTCGCGCCAGTCGCCGATATCGCGCATCAGCCGGCCAATCCGTCGGTGGGCGCGCGCTCAGTCGGCAGCGACCCGCGCCTGGTCAGCCAGATGGTCGCGGCGCAGATCCGCGGCTATCAGCGCGCCGGCGTTGCGGCAACGGTCAAGCACTTTCCCGGCTTGGGCAATACGATCATCGATACCCATGACGACCTGGCTACCGTTTCGGGGCCGCTCGATTACTTCTACGAGAAAGATATCCCGCCCTTTCGCGATGCCATGCGCGCGGATGTCGCCTGCGTCATGCTGACGCACGTCCAGTACGACGCGCTTGACGCGAAGCTGCCGGCGACGCTTTCTCCGCGGATTGTCACCGATTTGCTGCGAGGGGAGCTCGGATACACCGGCGCGGTCTGCACCGACTGCATGGAAATGAAAGCGATGACGCGCGGTTTCGGCGCGGGCGAATCGGCCGTGCTGGCTGTGCAGGCGGGGGTCGACATGCCGCTGTTTTCGCATACGCGCCGACGGCAGGAAGCCGCCTACGACGCGGTCCTGGCCGCGGTCCGATCTGGCCGAATTCCGCCTGCGCGCATCGACGAGTCCCTCGCGCGGATCAACGAGATCAAGCGCCGTTTCCGCTTGGCCAGCCCGCCCGCGCTTGAGGTCGTCGACTGTGACGCGCACCGCGCGCTCGCGAAGCGGGCCGCCCGCGCCGGCACGGTTCTGGTTGAGCGCGGGACAGCGCTGCCGCTGGGCGCGGATTCGGGACGAGTCGCCTGCATTGAGTTTGCCGCGCGCCGCATCTCTGACGCGGTAGGCGCCTCAAGTCGCGGGCGCTTTTCGACTCTGCTATTGGATCGCCTGCCGCGGGCCCAGTGCCACACGATTGATCCGCGCTTGCCGCAGGTCGCGGCGAGTCCCCGGCGCAGGCAACTCACCTCCGGCGCCGACACGGTCGTCCTGCTCACGCGCAACGCGCACTTGCAGCCGGCGCAGCTTCGGCTTGCCCAGCGCGTCATTGACCGCTCGGCGCGCGCGATTCTGGTCTGCGCGCGCAACCCCTACGATGCCGGTGCGTTAAGGGGCGCCGATACCGTGATCTGCACCAACGGCGACAGCGAACCATCGCTTGCCGCCGCGGTCGACGCGCTCTGCGGCGACTACGTCCCGACCGGCCAACTGACGGTGGACATCACGTGATTGCCGACAAACTCGAAGGGCTAATCGCGCGGCATTTGCCGGCCACATTTCCGGCGCTGAGCATTTGCGTCATTCATCGCGGCGACATCATCATGGAGGAGGTCCGCGGCTGGATTGATCCAGACACGCGCCGCATCGCCGTCACAACCGACTCGCTCTTCGACCTGGCATCGGTGAGCAAGCTCATCACCCACAGCGCTTTCCTGGCGCTGGTCGAAGCGGGCAAAGTCGCGCTGGATGGCCCGCTTGTCGATGTCGTGCCAGAATTCGGGCGCCTCAATCCGCGCCCAATCGCCGGCGGACAGGATCCGCATACGCGCAAGCTTTTGCCCGTTGAGCGCAGATTCCGCGGCCAGACAGTCGACCCGAGCGCCGTGACGTTCCAGCACTTGCTGACGCACACATCGGGCTTGCCGCCCTGGCGCTCGGTCTATCTGCTTGCGGCAGGAGCGCCTCCGCCCCCGCCGACCGCAGGCGAGGCCTATGCCGCCGAACGTTGGCGCCGGGGATTGGCGGCAATGGCGGAGTTTCCCTTTGCGGGCAGCGTCGGCGATACCGTGCGCTACACCGACATTGGAATCATGTTGCTTGGCGAGGCGATCGCGCGCTTGCAAGGCTGCCGGCTGGATCAGGCGCTGGGCGACTTGGTTCTACGACCGCTGGCTCTGTCGACCTTCACTCACCGTCCAGTCGCGGCGGGCGTTCCGCGTGAGCGAATCGTACCGACCGAATATGACGATCATTGGCGACATCGCCGCGCCTGGGGCGAGGTACATGACGAAAATGCCTGTGGCGTCGGCGGCATCGCCGGGCACGCGGGCCTATTCGCCACGGTCGCCGATGTCGCCCGCTTTGGACAGGCCTGGCTCACCGGCGACAGCAGATTGGGCATTGGCCCGGCGTTGCGGCAACTGGCCACGCGCCAACATGCCAGCGGGCAATTCCGGCTCGGCCTGGGCTGGATGCTGAAGGCGGAAGAAGATTCCTCCGCTGGCGACCGCTACAGCGCGGACGCTTACGGGCACACCGGCTTCACCGGCACATCGCTTTGGGTGGATCCGCAGCGGCAGTTGGTCAGTTCCGTGCTGACCAATCGCGTCTATCACGGCCGCGATCCCGCGGGCATTCATGCGTTTCGACGCGCGCTACATGATCTCATCGTTGAGGCGGTTGACGGCAAATGAGCGGACCGCTGTTCCTGGGCATCGACGGCGGCGGCAGCACGCTGCGCGTCGCGGTCGTAGGTCTAGAGCTTGAAACGCTGACTACTGTGTCCGGGCCGTCGGCTAATCCCAACCTCATCGGTCATGCCGCCGCGCAAGCGCTCATTCGGCGCTGCGTCAACCAGGCGCTCGCGCAGGCTAATGCTACGCCAGCTGACATCAGCGCCGCCGCGATCGGCATCGCTGGCGCTTCCAACACGCATAGCCGCGACTGGCTCGCGCAAACTCTCAAGCCAGCCCTGCCCCAAAGCTTGCTCGCGCCCAGCTCTGACCTGGAGATCGCGTTGGTTGGCGCCTTGGCGCAGCGCTACGGTATCTTGCTGCTGGCGGGCACTGGCAGCGCGGTCTACGGAGTCGCGCCGGACGGAGCGCATTTGCAGATCGGCGGCTGGGGCTATCTGCTGGGAGACGATGGCAGCAGCTATTGGATCGGCCGGCAGTTGCTGCGCCACGTGATCGCAGTTTACGATGCCGGCGCGCCGGTCGAGCGCGATCCGCTGAGCCGACGCTGCCTGAATGCGCTGGGGCTGGAGCAGCCGCGCGAGTTGATCGCCTGGCTCTACCGCAGGGACGAGGCGCCCGCCGCGCGCATTGCCGGCCTGACCCGGATCGTGATTGACTGCGCCAACGAAGGCTGTGACGCGGCCATGGAAATTCTGGACCGAGCGGCCAGCATTTTGGTCGCGCTGGTGGCGGCCATGCGGGAGCGGCTGGACTACGCCGAGGCGCCGCTCGCATTCGCCGGCGGCCTGCTCGACAACGACAATTACCTGTCGAATCTGGCAGCGAAGCAATTGGGGCTGGATAGCCGTCCGCTCGCCCAACACCCGCCCGTGATCGGAGCGGCGCTGCTGGCGAAAATGGCATGGAGCGCTGGAGACAAATGATTCCACAAACAGAATCCGACAATCCCGCCAGCAGTCAGATCGATAAGCTGTCGACCAGCGAGATTGTCGCGCTAATCAACGCCGAAGACGCCAAAGTGGCGGCGGCGGTTGAGGCAGCGCTGCCGCAGGTGGCGCGGGCGGTTGACCTTATCGTACGGGCGCTGGGCGCAGGCGGGCGGCTCTTCTATATCGGCGCCGGCACGAGCGGGCGGCTGGGCGTGCTGGACGCGGTCGAGTGCGTGCCGACATTCAGCGCGCCGCCGCAACTGGTGCAAGGCATCATCGCCGGCGGCGACGCCGCCTTGACGCGGGCGGTAGAAGGCGCGGAAGACGACCCGGCACAAGCCCGGCGCGATATGCAGGCGCGCGGCGTGTCGGCGGCCGATGTCGTCTGCGGAATAGCCGCCAGCGGACGCACGCCCTACGTGATTGGCGCGCTAAGCTGTGCGCGCGAACTAGGCGCGGGGACAATCGCCGTCGCCTGCAATCCGAGCTCGCCGATCAGTGCGCTGGCGGCTGTCGGCATCAGCGTCGATTTGGGCCCGGAAGTCATCAGCGGCTCAACGCGCATGAAGGCGGCCAGCGCCCAGAAGATGATCCTCAACACGCTCAGTACTGCCGCGATGATTCGCCTGGGCAAGGTTTACGGCAATCTAATGGTTGACGTCAAGGTGACCAATCAGAAGTTGGCGGGGCGCGCCAATCGGCTCGTGCGTCAAATCACCGGCGTGGACGAACCAAGCGCCGAGCGGCTGCTCGCGCAGTCAGACATGGAGGTCAAGACCGCTGTGGTTATGCAAATCAAGGCTGTGGATGCGGAGGGGGCGCGCGCGCTGCTCGAGCAGGCCAGCGGGCGGCTGCGCGCTGTGATCGGCGACCGGGACTAAGCGTGCCGCTCTACTTGCCCTCCCAGTCAATCGGGTAGGTCTTGTCCATCATCGCCTGCACCGCCCGGCGAAAGTCCTCGCTGCGAAATAGCGGCGCCTGCGCCCAGGCTTCGATCTGCAAACCGCGGCTATAGTCAACAATGTCATTGATGGCGCGTTTGCCATAGCTGACCGCTAAAGGCGCGGCGGCTGTCAGCGCCTCAACCCACTCGGCGACGCCAGCCTCCAGCGCCGCCTTCGGATAGACGGCGTTGACCAAGCCCCAGTCCAGCGCCTGCGCCAAATCGATATTGCGGCCGGTCAGAATCAAGTCTTTGGCGCGCGCGGGACCGATCAGCTTGACGAGGCGGACCGTGCCGCCAACATCCGGGATGATGCCCAGCCGCGTCTCCGGCAAGCCCAACCTCGCGCGCTCGACCGCGATGCGGAAGTCACAAGCCAGCGCCAACTCCAGCGCCAGGCCCAGGCAATAGCCCTGCAGTACGCAGATCACCGGCAGCGAGCAGCGTTCGATCTTGTCGAATACCGCCTGGTAGCGCGCGGTAAAGGGAAAGAGATTCTCGCGCAGGTCTTCGTCCAGCGCTGCGAACTGTTCCAGGTCAATGCCGGAAGAGAACACCCGCCCGGCCGCGCGCACCACCGCCACGCGGGCGCCCTGCGCAAACTCGCGCTCGGCGCGGTCAAAGGCAGCCGCTATGGCCTCCATCATCTCGTCGTTGATGGCGTTGCGCGATTCCGGTCGGTTCAGCGTGACTTCAAAGATTGCGCCGTCGCGGCGGCAGCGGATCAGTTCAGACATGGGATTGTCCATGAGCGGCCTTGGCTTCAGGCTTGCGAATCCAGGAAGCGCTCCAAGGCTTCCACGCTGTTCAAATTGACGCGCGCTTTGGAACGGTCGATGCGGCGCAGCAAGCCGGTGAGCACGCTGCCCGCGCCGATCTCGACAAAAGTTTCCGCGCCGGCTTCGATTATAGCGCGCATCGAATCCG
The DNA here is from genome assembly GCA_009841405.1 of Chloroflexota bacterium. Classification (GTDB taxonomy): domain Bacteria; phylum Chloroflexota; class Anaerolineae; order Aggregatilineales; family Phototrophicaceae; genus UBA6055. Next base: position 5,641 of record VXLV01000025.1, read on the forward strand.
TCCAGCGCACCGACTGCGTCAGCTGCTGATTCAGTTCCTTGCGAATGGCGCGTGGGCCTGTCAATGGCTGCGCGCCGACATTGCTGATGACCGGGATGTCAGGCGGCGTGAATGTCGTGCCTTCTACGACTTGCAGGAAGCCGTCAAGGGCGGTCGCCATCAGCGGCGAGTGAGCCGCGATGCTCACAGCCAACTTGACCGCGCGCCGGGCGCCGGCTTGCTTTGCCAGTTCAATCATGCGATTAACCGCCGCAATCTCGCCGGAAACAACCGCCTGGCCCGGGCAATTGTCATTTGCCAGCACTACGAGTTTGCCGGTCTCGGCGGATGCGGACGCGCACAAGGCTTCGACTTCCGACAGCTCAAGCGCCAGCACAGCCGCCATCGCGCCCGGGGTATGCTCCCCCGCCAGCTGCATGTGATGCCCGCGCGCCTGCACAAGCCGTAGGCCCGCATCAAAGACGAGCGCGCCAGCGGCGGTCAAGGCGCTCAGTTCGCCCAGGCTGTGCCCGGCCATCCAGGCCGGCTGCGCGCCTGGCAGCGCTTCCTGCAGCGCCCGCCATATCGCCACGCTGCTGACGTAGAGCGCGGGCTGCGTATGATTCGTCTGGTCGAGCGCTTCAGTCGGGCCGCCCCAGCAAATCCGCGACAGGTTGTAGCCCAGGATCTCGTCCGCCTGGGCAAATGTGTCGCGCGAGACGGCGTAGCGCTCGGCGAAGTCCGCGCCCATGCCGACCGCCTGCGAGCCTTGACCCGGGAATAGCGCCGCGGTTGTCCCCCAGTCTATCGACATGTCGATTCCTCGTTCCCGCTGTCAATGAGTCCAAGTGACTGAATGAACAGATTTGCCACAGAGTACACAGAGGAAGACATAGGGCACAGAGTAAAGATCATCTTTAAAGACTTGACAGCGACCGTTCCGTATTCAAGTACAGTGATACACCTTGCGAAAGAATCGACTCATTACTTGGACCTCTGCGCACACAGATTCGCTCTTTGTTCGCAGTATAACCAGGTCAATCTTGCGAAAAGTGTTTGACAATTTATCGAAGCAAGGGACGAGCCGCCGGCTCGCCCGTACGCACATTCGATAGCTTTGAAAGCAAGGTTTATGCCGCAGTCGTGCGCAATACTTACTTGGAACTATTTCTGTGACAAATGACCCTTCATTGTTACCGGTCTGGCCTTACTTTATCGGAATTGCTTCTTCACCATTGCCATTATTTGGCTACAAGTCGCGTGCGAAAAAAACCGCGCGGCAGCGGCACGGTAATATGGTCTTCTCTGAGATGCGCAACTGTCCGGCTAGTCGGCATTCATCTCGATGGCATGAGTGTCGCGATACCAGCCGCATTTCAAACAGACGCGATGGGCGATGTGATACTCTCCACAACCCTCACATTCAACCAGGTGATTGAGGGTCAAGGCGTCGTGGGCGCGCCGGCGGTTCCGCCTGGACTTGGAAACTTTTCGCTTGGGAAGAGGACCCATCTCTTTACTCCTGATTGATATCGGGCATAATCAGCGGATTATACAAGTGGGGCGCAAACGCTGTCAAGCCGCGCGTTTTAAGCGCTGGCGGCAATCGCCACCGGTAATGGAGACCCAGTTTTGATAGCAGACGCCGGCCTTGAACAGCGGATAACCGGAATCGCTCGGCGCGACCTGCGGCGGATGCGCCCGTTGGCAGGCGGCAAGATAAGCCGGGTGCTGCGGCTGGACTTCAGCAGCGGCGAGCCATTGGTGGCGAAAGTCGGCGACGGTGGCCACGATTTGCGGATTGAAGCTTATATGCTGCGCTACCTGCAACAGCATTCCGCCCTGCCCGTTCCAGCGGTTTACCATGACGAACGGGAACTCATCCTGATGGAACATATCGCGGGCGATGAGTCGCTGGGTCAAGCAAGTCTTCGCCATCTGGGCGAACTGCTGGCCGCCTGTCACCAAATTCGCGGCGACGCCTTCGGCCTGGAGCGCGATACCTTGATCGGTCCGCTGCATCAGCCCAATCCGCCGACCGCCTCCTGGATTGACTTCTTCCGTGACCAGCGCCTGCGCTACATGACCGGCGTGGCGCGGGAAGCTGGCGAATTGCCGCCCGCGCTGGAAGAGCGGCTGCTGCGCATCGCCGAATCGCTCCGTGATTTTCTCGTCGAGCCGGCGTACCCGGCGCTGATCCACGGCGATATGTGGCGTACGAATATCATCGTAAGCGAAGGGCGCATCGCCGGCATCATCGACCCGGCGCTCTACTACGCGCACAACGAAATGGAACTAGCGTATATGGCGCTCTTCGACGGCGTCGGCCCGGAGTTCTTCGCTGCGTATGGCGAGATTCTGCCGATAGACAGCGAGTTCTACGAAACGCGCCGGCACACTTACAACCTGTACCCGCTGCTGGTGCATCTGATCGTTTTCGGCGAGAAGTACATTGCGCCGCTGGAAAATAGCCTGGCGCGCTTCGGGTTTTAGTTGTAGTATGGTTTCTATAATTTGTTGTTTCGTACAAACTCCAACTGGAGCGAATGCAGTATTGGCGCTAGAGTAGCACGTTGATTGCGGAACTCGAGTGAATTAGTGATTACCCATGATTGCGAGCGCAAGCAAGAAAGCCAAGAAGTGCCGCACCCACTGAGTATGGGCTTGTTTGTGCTGACAGCGTACCTTGAGACACTTACCCGCCCGTACGGCGGGTTTTTTTGTTGGACGGCCCCAAGCAGCAGGAGACGAGACGATGACTGAAGGAACGCCGCTTTGCCCGGAATGCGACGCCGATGTTGAGATTCCCAGCGATGCCATGGAAAACGAGCTGGTTGCCTGCGCGGAGTGCGGCATCGAGCTGGAGATCATGCGCCTGGACCCAATCGAGTTGGAATTGGCGCCGGAAGTCGAAGAGGATTGGGGAGAATAAGGCCCATGCGCGTCGCCCTGCTGGTCACCCATATTCGCGCCGAAGAAAAGCTGATTCTCGCAGCCTTCAACCGGCGCGGCATCAGCCCGGACATCATGCTGGACCGCGAACTAAACTTCGATATTTCGGGGGGAATCGAGCAATTGGCGCCGTCAGGGCTCGCCTGGAGCGCATACGACTTGATTTTCGAACGCTGCGTCAGCACTTCGCGCGGCATGTACGCGCTGGCAGTGCTGAACAGCTGGGGCATTCGCAGCTTCAACTCCTACGAGACTGCCGCCATCTGCGCCGACAAGGTGCGCACGAGCATCGCGCTGACGCAGCGAAGCATCCCCCAGCCGCATACGCGCGTCGCCTTCACGCCGGACAGCGCGATGCAAGCTATCGAAGACGTCAAGTATCCGGCCGTGCTGAAGCCGGTAACCGGTTCCTGGGGGCGGCTGTTGGCGCGCGTGCATAATCGCGACAGCGCCGAGGCGATATTGGAACACCGACAGACGCTCGGCGATTACAATCACCACATTTATTACGTGCAAGAATACGTTGATAAACCCGGGCGCGACATCCGCGCATTCGTCGTTGGCGATCGCACCATCGCCGCCATCTATCGCGCCTCCAACCATTGGATCACGAATACGGCGCGTGGTGGCCTGGCGACCAATTGTCCCGTGACCGCGCAGCTCGACGATATCTGCGTGCGCGCGGCCGCAGCGGTCGGCGGCGGCATCCTGGCGATCGACTTGCTGGAAGACGCGCGGGGAAACTATGTCGTAAACGAAATCAATCACACGATGGAGTTTCGCAACAGCAGCGAACCGACCGGCGTCGACATCGCCCAGGAAGTCATCGATTACGTTATTGGGCAAGCCGAGGCGGTCGCATGATAAGGGCGAGCATTGTCGGCGGCAGCGGCTACACCGGCGGCGAGTTGCTGCGGCTGCTGCATTTTCATTCACAGGTGGAAGTCGCGCAGATCACCAGCCGCGAGCTAGGCGGTCGTTACGTCCACAGCGTGCATCCCAATATGCGCGGGGTTTCCAGGCTCAAGTTCATCCATCCGGACGCCCTGAACGCCTGCGACCTGCTCTTCCTGGCGCTGCCGCACGGAACGGCCGCGCGCAGCATCGAGCGCTATGCCGGGCTGGCGCCCAAGCTGATTGACCTGTCCGCCGATTTCCGGCTCGACTCCGCCGCAGCCTACGAGCGCTGGTATGGGGAAGCCCACCCGGCGCCGGACTGGCTTGAGCGCTTTGTCTATGGCTTGCCCGAGGCCAATCGCGAGCGGCTGCGCGGGGCAGACTTCGTCAGTGGCGTCGGCTGCAACGCCACCGCGGTCAATCTCGCCTTGAGCCCGTTGGCGCGCGCGGGTCTGATGCAGCGGGCGGTCATCGAAATCAAAGTCGGCTCGTCCGAAGGCGGCAACAAGAGCAACGCCGGCTCGCATCATCCCGTGCGCAGCGGCGCCGTCCGCACCTATAAGGCGACTGGCCATCGTCACCTGGCCGAAGTCCAGATGATCCTGGGCTGCGAAATTCCGATTCATTTTGCCGTCACCGCCATCGAAATGGTGCGGGGCGTGCATCTGCTGGCGCACTGCTACCTCAAAGAAAGCGTGGCCGAGCGCGACATCTGGCGGCTGTACCGCGGGGGTTATCGCGGCGAGCCCTTTGTCCGGCTGGTCAGCGGCAAGGTCGGTCTGCATCGCCTGCCCGAGCCGCGAGTAGTCGCCGGCACGAATTATTGTGATATCGGCTTTGAGCTGGACGAGGACGGCGCGCACCTGGTGGTGGTCGCCGCGCTGGATAATCTCGGCAAAGGCGCGGCCGGCAGCGCTGTGCAAGCGATGAATCTCATGTTCGACTTCGATGAAACGACCGGGCTCGAATTCCCGGGCGTCTACCCGTAGAGGCGATCTTGCTGATGACTGGCGAAAGACTTCTGGTAGTCAAACTGGGCGGCGGCGCCGGGCTGGACCTGGCGGCTGCCTGCGATGAGCTGGCGGCAATCGCGCAGCAGCGTCCGCTGGTGGTTGTGCATGGCGTCAGCGCGGCCATGAATCAGCTCTGCGCTGAACTGGGCGTCGCGGTGCAGACCCTGACTTCGCCTTCCGGCCATAGCTCGCGCTATACGCCGCCGGCGACGCGGGATGTCTACGTCCGCGCGGCCGAGCAAGCCAACGCGGAGCTCGTCGCTGAATTGCGGCGACGCGAGGTCGACGCGGTCGGCTTCGTCGGCGCCGATGTCGCCGTTCATGGCAGTCGCAAACGCGCCATCCGCGCCGTCATGAACGGGCGAATCCGCATGGTGCGGGATGACTGCAGCGGCGCCATCACGCAGGTTGAAGCGGCTGCGCTGCACGCGGCGCTAGCCCAAGGACAAGTACCTGTGCTGCCGCCGATGGCAGCGAGCGCGGACGGCCTGTTAAACGTCGACGGCGACCGGGCCGGCGCAGCCGTGGCCGGCGCGTTGGGCGCCAGCGCGCTTGTGATTCTCAGCAATGTGCGCGGCCTGTATCGCAACTACCCCAACGAAGACAGCTTCGTAGAGCAGATCGCGTTATCCGATATCGGCAGCGCGCTGGATTGGGCGCAAGGGCGCATGAAGCGCAAAGTCCTGGCCGCGCAGGAAGCGCTGACGCAAGGCGTGTCGGCGGCTGTCATCGGCGATGGCCGCGTCAGCAACCCGGTGTCGAGGGCGCTGCGCGGGGAAGGAACCAGGTTTTCACCATGATCGACATAGCGACCGTATTCGAAATCGAAGACCGTTACGGTTCCGGCGCCTACGGCAAGCGACCCTCCGCGCTGATTCGCGGCGAAGGCGTCTACGTCTGGGACATTGACGGCAACCGCTACCTGGACGCGACCAGCGGTCAAGGCGTCGCGGCGTTGGGGCACTGCCACCCGGCGGTCGTCGCGGCAGTGACCACGCAAGCGAACATGCTGGTTTCCATACACGAGTCGTTTTACAACGACCGCCGCGCCGAGTTGTATACGCTGCTGGCCAGCGTCATGCCGGCGGATCTCAAGCGTTTCTTCTTGTGCAACAGCGGCGCCGAAGCGATCGAAGGCGCGCTCAAGGTCGCCAAACTGTTGACCGGTCGCGACGGCATCGTCGCCGCCAAACGCGCGTTTCACGGTCGTACGACTGGCGCGCTGTCCATGACCTGGACGCCGAAATACCGCAAGCCCTTCCAGGACTGGCTTCCGACAGTCCAGCATGTCGCCTATAACGACATCGCCGCCGCTGTCGAGGCGATCACGCCCGAAACGGCCGCAGTCGTCGTGGAGTCTGTGCAAGGCGAAGGCGGCGTGCATCCGGCCACGAGTGAATACTTACAGGCGCTGCGCGAACGCTGCGACCGGACCGGCGCCATGCTGATCCTGGACGAAATCCAGACTGGCTTCGGGCGTACCGGCGCGTGGTTCGGCTTCGAGTACGCCGGAATCGTTCCCGACATCGTCGCGCTGGCAAAGGCCATCGGCGGCGGCCTGCCCATGGGCGCGGTGTGCTGGCGCGCCGCTCACGGTCCCATCGACCGCGCCAGCCATGGCAGCACCTTCGGCGGCAATCCGCTAGTTTGCGCTGCAGCTATTGCTACGCTCTCGACCATCCGCGACGCCGGCCTTGTGGAACGCGCGCGCAGCCATGGCGAATGGCTCATGGACGAATTGGCTGCGCTCGACCTGCGCGGCGTGCGGGCGGTGCGCGGGCGGGGCTTGATGGTGGGCCTGGAGCTGCGGGGGCGCGTGACGCCGGTGCTTAAAGCGCTGCAGGAACAGGGCGTCCTAGCGCTGCCCGCCGGCTTGAACACCCTGCGCCTGTTGCCGCCGCTGATTATCAGCCGCGATGAATTGCGCCTCGTCATTGACGCGATCGCGGAAGTTTTGGACTGAGCCATGAACGCTACAACCGCCGAGACATTGCTGCGCGACCTGGTCAGTATCGCCAGCCCTTCTTGCCACGAGGCGGAAGCGTCCGCATTTTTAGTGGACTGGATGCGCGCCCATGATTATGACAGAGCCTACGTGGACGAGGTCGGCAACGCGGTCGGCTTCATCGGCGACGGCCCGCGCGAAATCGCGCTGCTGGGGCACATCGATACATTTGCCGGTTTTCCGCCGGTCCGCCCCGACGGCCGCTTGCTGTACGGGCGCGGCGCGGTGGACGCCAAAGGCCCCTTGTGCGCCTTTGCCGTCGCGGCGCGGCAGGCGGCCGTGCCGGGCGATGCGCGCGTTGTCGTCATCGGCGCGGTGGAAGAAGAAGCGGCCACCAGCCGCGGCGCGCGTCACGCGCTTGCGCGCTTCCAGCCCGACTTCTGCGTGATCGGCGAGCCATCGCATTGGGATCGCATCACCCTGGGTTACAAGGGGCGGCTGCTGCTGGACTGGCGCTGGGAAGGCGGCTTGTCGCACAGCGCCGGCGACGCGCCCAGCCCAGCCGAGCGCGCCCTGGAATACTGGGCGGCGGTCAAAGCGCAAAGCGACGAGCATAACCGGGGGATCGACTCGATCTTCGCGCGGCTGGATGCCTCGCTGCGGGATATCAACACTTGGCAGGAAGGCGTCAACGGCGTGGCGGAAATGACCATCGGGCTGCGACTGCCGCCGGCTATCAGCCCCGAGTCGCTTGCGCAGGAGCTGCCGCCGGCGAATGGCGCGGCCATGACCGCTCGCGGCGCCGAATACGCCTATACCGGCGACCGCAACAGCGAGCTCAGCCGCTTGTTCAGGCGCGCGATACGGGCGGCCGGCGGCGTGCCGCGCTTCGTGTACAAGACCGGCACTTCGGACATGAATGTGGTTGGCCCGCGCTGGAACTGTCCCATCCTCGCTTACGGGCCGGGCGATTCCGCGCTCGACCATACCCCCGACGAGCATATTGATCTCGATGAGTACCTGCGGGCGATAGACGTACTGTCTGCTGTACTCGAGTCACTCTAGGTGAGAACTGGCAAGCCCATGCACAACCGAAACATTCCTGTTCAGGGTTTTAACTTTATCGACTCCACCCTGCGCGAGGGAGAGCAATTTCGCGGAGCGCATTTCACCATCGAAGACAAACGCGAAATCGCCCGGCTGCTGGATCAATTCGGCGTCGAATACATGGAGTTGTCGACGCCCGTCGCCAGCCCGCAGAGCGCCGATGCCATCAGGGCGCTGGCCGACATGCCGCGCAGATTCAAGCTCCTGACGCATATCCGCGCCAATCTGGACGACGCCAGGCTGGCGGTGGATTGCGGCGTCGATGGCGCTGATGTTTACATCGGCACCTCCGAGTACATGCGACAATACAGCCACGGCAAGAGCCTGGAGCAGGTTATCGACATCGGCCAGGAAGTCATCGCCTACCTCAGAGCCAATGCGGTCGAAACGCGCTTTAGCACGGAAGACACCTTTCGCAGCAACTTCGCCGATGTGATGACGGTATACCGCGCGATGGACTTGGCCGGCGTGGATCGCGTCGGCGTGGCGGATACGGTCGGCGTGGCGGATCCCTTGCAAACCTACAACTTGATTTCCAACCTGCGCGATGTCGTCAACTGCGACATCGAATTCCACGGCCACAACGACAGCAGTTGCGCCGTGGCCAACGCCTTCAGCGCCTTGCAAGCGGGCGCTACCCATATCGATACGACTGTGCTTGGCATCGGCGAGCGCAACGGAATCACGCCCATGGGCGCCTTGATTGGGCGGCTCTATACTTGCCACAAATCCCTCGTCGCTAAATACGACTTGCGGCTTCTGGCCGAGATTGAACGCGTCGTGGCGGCCAAACTCGGCATCGACATTCCCTTCAACACGCCGATTACCGGCGAGGTCGCCTTTCATCACAAAGCCGGCGTGCATACCAACGCCGTGCTGCAGAACCCGACGACTTATGAAGCGCTTAACCCGGAAGACTTTGGCATGACGCGCATCATCGACGTCGCGCATCGATTGGTCGGGCGCAACGCCATTCGGGATCGCGCCGCCTGCCTGGGCATAAGCCTGGCCGACGAGTCGCTGCGTTCGGTTACGGACCGGGTCAAGTCCATGGCGGACGAGCGTCAGATTACCCTGGATGACGTCGACAAGATTCTGGGCGACCTGGCGCTGCCGGTAGACGATTAGTCATCGGCGACCGTGATTGCAGCCTGCGGCGGGTCTTGCATGGGCCCGAGAAAAACCAGGATCGACAGCACGCCCGCCAGCGCGAAAACCCCGAACGACAACTCGAAGCTGGCCGCGTCTACCAGCCAGCCGCCTATGATCGGCGCGAAGACAGTCACCGGCGCGATCAGGCTGTTCGCCATGCCAATGTAGAAGGGCCGCTCCGCCACCGAGCAGAATTGCACGGTGATGGTCATGATCGTCGACCACTGGCTCGCGTTGACCATGCCGGTCAAAGCGAAGACAAGGTAGAACCAGCGCGTGTCTTCAGCGGTCAAGGCGATGGCGATCGCCAGTACGGTCAAGACGTTTGCCAGAATCAGCACGCGCCGCAGGCCCCAGCGTTCGCCGACCCAGCCGATGACCGCGCTGGTGAGCATATTCGCTAGCAGCAACACGCTGGTTAAACTGCCGACAAATTCCGGCGACATGTCAAAGCGACGAATGCCGAAAATCGTGTAGAAGGAGATGGCGGTGAGGCTAAGCGATGTCAGGCTGCGAGCTGCCAGGAACCAGCGGAAGTTTCGGTCCGCGCGCAGAATCCCGCGGAGGCGACGCCCGAAGCCGCGCCAACCCAAGCCGCCGACGACATCACGCGGCGCGCTCTTCGGCTCAAAGGTCTGTGCCAGAAACAGGAAGGAAATCATCAGGCTCACGCCGGCGACAGCAAAGAGCAAGACGAAACTTCCCGGGTACGCCAAGCGCTCGAGGATGACGCTGGCGAGCAGGGCGCCGCCCGCGCCAAACAGATTCACGGCGGCGGACTGGATGCCAAAGAAGGAGCCGAGGATGTGAGCGGGCATGATTTTGCTGATCATGCTCTGCCAGGCGGTTCCGGTGAAGCCGCCGCCTAGGGACTGCACGCCCAGCAAGATCAAGGTCAGGATTAGCGCGGCGTCGCTGCCGATCACCGGCAGCGCCAGGGCCACGATAGCCAGGCCGAAAAACGGCAGGCGCTCGATCAGCGTCATCGCCAGCACGGTGGGTTTGTAGCGGCTCAAGCCGGCGACGTAGCCTGAAGTCAGCAACTGCGGCACTTGCCAGCCGATATGGAATAGCGCGGCCGCAAAGCCGATCAGCGCCGTGGACTCGGTCAGGTAAGACAGGAAGAGCGGGATTATGGTAACATACGACGCCAAACCCATAACGCCGAAGCCGAAGAGCGCGCCGTCCATGATATTGACGAAGGCGTTGTGGCGGAGTTTGCTTTGCAGTTCGCTGGAGAGCATGGCGCCAAGAGTTGCTGTTGTCCTTTGGCGAAGGCGCAATTCTAGCAGACTATCGGCGCTACTGAATGCGCAAAGGCAATGCGATTTTGCAGCCAAATCCGTTTTGGCGCCGGAATGCCGGGCGAGCGCGAGTGGGAACCTTGAATCATGCGCATGACGCTGACTGAAAAACTGCTGGCGCGGGCGAGCGGACGCGCGAGCGTCAGGCCGGGTGAGATTGTCATGGTCGAGCCGGATGTCGTGCTCAGCCACGACAATTCGGCGGCGATCTGGGAGATTTTCCAGCAGTTGCCGCAGGCCGCGGTCAAGCGCCCCGACCGCCTCGCGATCACGTTGGATCACGCTGTGCCCCCGCCCACCGCCAAGCACGCGCGGAATCACGCCCAAATCCGGCAGTTCGTTCAAGCGCAGGGCATCAGCAACTTCTTTGAAGTCGGCCGCGGCATCTGCCACCAGGTCGTTTGCGAAGAAGGAATTGTGGGGCCCGGCTTAACCCTGCTGGGCGCTGACAGCCATAGCCCGCATTGTGGCTGGCTGGGCGCGTTTGGCGCCGGCATCGGCCGCAGCGAAGTAGCGGCGCTCTGGGCGACTGGCGAGTTGTGGCTGCGCGTGCCGGAGACTATGCGCATCACGCTCGGCGGCAAGCTGGAACGGGGTGTCGCCACCAAAGACCTTAGCATCCACTTGATCGGCCAGCTCTCATCCGATGGCGCAACCTACATGGCGGTCGAGTTTACCGGCGACGGCGTCGGCAGTTTGTCGCCCGATGCGCGCACGGTCTTGACCAATATGATGGCGGAGATGGGCGCCAAGAACGCCTGCATGGCGCCGGATGCCATCACCTGGCGCTGGCTGGAATCAACCCTTTCGCGGACGCGACCGCAAGACGCAGACGAGCGACTGGCCTTGTTCCGCGAGTCCGCGCTCTATGGCGATGCGGACGCGGCCTGCGCGCTGGAGCGTCAAGTTGAGCTCGGCGCAATTGAACCGATGGTGTCTTGCCCGCACGCGGTCGATAATGTCCAGCCGCTATCGTCGGTCGAGCATACGCGCGTGGACGTCGGCTTTATCGGCACCTGCACCAACGGACGTCTGGAAGACCTTGCCAGCGCGGCCGAGATTCTGCGCGGCAAGCGCCTGCGGCGACGCCTGCTGGTGATACCGGCCTCATCAATGGTCTTGCGCGACGCTACCGAAGCCGGTTATGTCACGACCCTGCTCGAAGCCGGCGCGACCATTGGCACGCCGGGTTGCGGCCCCTGCATGGGCAATCACATGGGCGTGTTGGCGCCGGGCGAAGTTTGCGTCAGCAGCGCCAATCGCAACTTTCGCGGCCGCATGGGCGAGCGCGATGCCGAGATTTATCTGGCGAATCCGGCGGTGGTGGCGGCCAGTTGCGTCGCCGGCTATCTGGCGCACCCGGCGGAAGTACAAGGCGGCGACTCGCCATGACCCGAACAAGCCACCGCGTCTGGAAATATGGCGACAATGTCAATACCGATGTCATCTTCCCCGGCAAGTACACCTACACCGTCAGCCGCGATCCGGCCGAGTTGGCGCGCCACGCGCTAGAAGATCTGGACCCGAGCTTTGCCGCCAATGTCCGCCGCGGCGATGTGATCGTGGCCGGGCGCAATTGGGGCAACGGCAGCAGTCGCGAGCAGGCGGTCACCTGTTTGCTGGCGGCGGGCGTGCAGGCTGTGATCGCCGCCAGCTTCGCGCGCATCTATTTTCGCAACGCCATCAACAGCGGCTTGCTCGTGATTGAGTGCCCGGCGATCGTCGCCGCGGTATCGACGGGCGATGAGCTCGTGATTGATATGGCGGCCACGCAGATCCATTTCGACGGGCGAAGCTACGATTTCCCGCCATTGCCGCAGCAGGTGCGCGACATCCTCGACGCTGGCGGCATCATCCCCTGGTTGCGGGCGAATACGCCGCGCGACAAGCAATAAGCAGGACGAGCGCCTACGCCTTCCGGGATCGCCAGACCGCGCGAAGTTGCCGGGCGCTTCCTGCCTTGATAGTGGCGCCGCGCGAACGATACGTGTCATTTTTGCTATTTCTGTGTACTATTGGCTAGTCAAAACTTCGCTAATGCGAGAAGACAAATGCTAGCCATCGTCAAAACCTGCGCGGTAATCGGCCTGGACGGACATATCGTCGAGGTGCAGACCGACTTCAACCCGCGCGCCCATTTGCCCAGTTTCAATCTGGTGGGCTTGCCCGGTGTGGCGGTGCGCGAGAGCAAAGACCGCGCCCGCTCCGCCATTCGCAACAGCGGCCTGCGCTTTCCCAACAAAGCCTACGTCGTAAATCTGTCGCCGGCCGATATCCAGAAGCATGGCCCGTCCTACGACCTGGCCATCGCCATCGGCATCCTGGCGGCCACCGATCAAATTCCGCTGCACACGCTGGATAACGCGCTCTTCATCGGCGAGTTGTCGCTGGACGGCGGCATCCGCCACGTCAAGGGCGTGCTGCCGATGGTGTACACCGCCATGCAGGAAGGCATCGATACAGTCTTTGTGCCGGACGAAGACGCGGCCGAGGCCGCCCTCATCGAAGGCGTCACGATTTTCCCGGTGAGGTCGATCGGGCAACTTGTCGAGCATCTCTATCAGTTGAATCCCATCAGCCCCTATCGCGCTGATTCCGGGGCGCGCCGAGAGCCGCCCGGGCTGGCGGACGGCCTGGTGGACTTCGCCGATATCCGCGGCCAGGAGCATGTCAAGCGAGCGCTGGAAGTGGCGGCCGCCGGCAATCACAACATCTTGATGTCGGGACCGCCCGGCGCCGGCAAGAGCTTGCAGGCGCGCGCGCTGGCCGGTATCTTGCCGCCGCTGGCAACCCAGGAAGCCCTGGAAGTCACGCGCATTTATTCGATTGTCGACATGCTCTCGCAGGAAGAGCCGCTGGTCCGACAGCGTCCATTCCGCGCGCCGCACCACACCATCTCCCAAGTCGGTCTGGTTGGCGGCGGCTCAATCCCCAAGCCGGGCGAAATCAGCCTGGCGCACCGGGGTGTGCTCTTCCTGGATGAGATCAATGAACATTCCAGCAAGGTGCTGGAGGTGCTGCGCCAGCCAATTGAAGACAAGATTGTAACCATCAGCCGCGCCAAGGGCAGCGTCACCTTCCCGGCCAACTTCCTGCTGGTTGGCGCCCGAAACCCCTGCCCTTGCGGCTTCGACGGCGATCCGCATCAATCGTGCAATTGCACGCCCAATCAGATTCAACGCTACCGTTCGCGGCTGTCCGGGCCAATCTTGGACCGTATCGACATTCACGTTGACGTGCCGCGCGTGGACTTCGACAAGCTCATGGGCGACAAGCGCGCGGAAGGCTCGCTGGATATCCGCCGGCGCGTCGAGGCCGCTCGCGAGCGACAGACGCAACGCTTTGCGCAGCACCCCGGTCTCTTCGCCAACGCTGATATGTCGGTCAGCGAAATCGATGACTTTTGCGTCTTGAGCGATGAGGCGCGGCAGATCCTTACGCTCGCCGTGCGGCGGCAGAAGCTGAGCGCGCGCAGCTACCACCGCGTGCTCAAGCTGAGCCGGACGGTGGCCGACCTCGATTGCGCCGACGATATCCAGGTCGCGCATATCGCCGAGGCGCTGCAGTATCGCCCGCAAGCTGAGTGAAGATGCGCGCCAGCTACTTTATCTTGTCCAAATGCCGCTCCAGGATCCGCGCCGGGGAATAATTCTCGACGCGCAGTCGCTCCGCTTCGGCCGCCGTCAGCGCGTCAGCCGGGATCAAGCCGACGATCTGCGAACTGGCGATGTCGACGCCGAAGGTCCGCGCTTCACGTTCGATCGCCTCGACGACTCGCGCGATTGATGTGACGCGGTAATTGGTGAGATTCATTGAAACTTGGGCTTGGCCACGGACGCGCAAGCCCAGCGCCTTGACATGCGGCAGGCCGCCGGACGAGGCGCGGATGCGGCGGGCGATTTGCCTGGCTGCAGCGACGTCATCAGTTGTCAGGAACACATTGAAGGCGATCAAAATGTCGCGCGCGCCGATGACGCAGCCGCCGGCTGAGCCCAGCTTGCGCGGGCCGTAGTCCGGCAGCGGCGGCTCGCCAGCTGCGAGTTGGCGCTTCAGCCCTTCATAACCGCCGCGCCTGATATCGGCGAGATTGCGGTTCACGTCTTGCAGCGCCGCCCGCTCGTAGAGAAAGACCGGCAGCCGCAATTCCGCGCCGACGCGCGCAGCCAGCGCGCGGGCCTGGCGCACGCATTCATCCATGCACGCGCCGCGCAGGGGGACGAATGGAACGACGTCAGCCGCGCCGATTCGCGGATGCTGGCCGCGATGCTCGTCCATGTCGATCGAGTCGGCAGCGCGGGAAATGCCGGCGAAAGCGGCCTCAGCCACCGAATCGGGCGCGCCAACGAATGTCACCACCGCGCGGTTGTGGTCTGAATCGCTTTCGTATCCGAGCACCGTCGCGCCAGACGTGTCCGCGATGGCGCCGACAATGCTCTCGACGACCGCGCTCCGCCGTCCCTCGGAGAAGTTTGCGACGCATTCAATCAGCGCGCTCACGGCATTGCCTCGCTTGTGCCAGGGGCATTCTGTACTGGAATCGAGCGGTAAGTTGAACTATAGTGCCATGCCAGAGCCTCGGTCACAGCGACTCGAACGCCGACAGAATTGGAGTATGGCATGAGCGACGGAAGGACGGCAAGCAACTCTGCCCTCAGCCAGGACATTCATACGCTCGGCAATTGGTTGGGCGTTATCATCCAGGAACAAAACGGCATGGCGGCCTATGATCTCGTGGAGGAGATCCGCGCCATGTCCAAGGCGCGCCGCGACGGTGATGCCGCCGCCGCCTTCCAGTTGGCCGACCGCCTGGAGAATCTGCCGCTGGAATCCAAGAATGTGCTAATTAAAGCCTTTTCCAACTACTTCCAGTTGATCAACATTGCCGAGGACTTGCAGCGGATCCGCGTTATCCGCCAGCGCGAAGCCCGCGGCACGCTAAGAGAATCGATCGTCAACGCCGTCAGCGCCTTGCACGGCAGCGGCAAGACGGCCAGCGACATCCGCGCGCTGCTGGAAAATACGCGCTTGCGCCTGGTGCTGACCGCGCACCCTTCCGAAGCCAAGCGCCAGGAAATCTTGATCAAATTGCGCCATATCGCCGGGATGATGGAAAGGCGCGACCGGCAGGAACTGCTGCCGCGAGAGTCGCGAAAGCTGGAAAGCGCGCTGGCGGAGAAGGTAGAGGAGCTCTGGCAGACGCGCCAGGTGCGCGCCTCGAAAAAGCAAGTCGCCGACGAAGTCGACATGGGGATATACTTCCTGCGCTCGGTAATCGTCGATGTAGTGATTGACATATACGAAGACCTGCAACGGGCGCTGGAACGCTACTATCCCGACGAAGACTGGACGGAGCTGCCGCCCGTGCTGCGCTACGCTTCCTGGATCGGCGGCGACCGCGACGGCAACCCAAATGTCACGACTGATGTCACCTTGCAGACGCTGTCGACGCTGCGCGACACAGCGCGGGCGATGTATTTGGAGGAAGTCAGCGAGCTGGCGAAAAATTTGACACAAGACACCAGGGTCTTTGGCGCTTCAGCGGCGATTGAAGCTGAGAGCGCTCCGGAAGGCGACGACGCTGTCACTTTTCCTGGCGAGCTCTATCGAACGCGGCTGACGCGCATCGGGCAGAAGCTGGAAGTCGATGGCTACCGCTCCAGCCGTGACTTTTTGCGCGACCTGCTAAAAGTGCAAGACAGCCTCAAAGCGCATTGCGGCGCGCGTGTGGCTTTGGGATCGGTGCAGCGGCTGATACGAAAGGTACGCTTGTTCGGCTTGCACCTTGTGCCCCTGGAAGTCCGTGAAGACGCGAATCTCCACCGCGCCGCCCTGGATGAGATCTTCGACTACTACGAAATCGCCGCCGGCTTCAGCGCGATGCCCGAGCGCGAGAAGCAGGCGCTGCTGAGTGAAGAGATCAGCGGTCGGCGCCCGCTCTTCCCAAACGAAATCGGGGTCTTTTCCGAGACGACGCAAAGCGTCATCCGCACTTGGCAGATGATCGCGGAGGCCCACGCCAGGTACGACAGCATCGTCATTGACACGGTCATCGCCAGCATGTCGCGCCACCCAAGCGATGTGCTCGCGATGTTGCTCTTCGCGCGTGAAGTGGGCATCGACAATGATGTGTACATCGTGCCGCTCTTTGAAACGATAGACGATTTGTACCGCGCGCCGGCGATCATGGAGGAGCTCTTCGATAATCGCGAATACCGCAAGCACCTGGTCGCGCGCTCCGGCAAACGCGGTTTGCGCCAGCAGGTGATGATCGGCTATTCCGACAGCAGCAAGGACGGCGGCTACCTGGCGTCCAATTGGAATCTCTACAACGCCCAACGTATCCTGACCGAGAAGTGTGTGGCCAAGGGCGTATCGCTGGAGCTGTTTCACGGGCGCGGCGGCAGCATCGGCCGCGGCGGCGGTCCGACCAACCGCGCGATCTTGTCGCAACCGCCGGAGTCGCTGCACGGCGGCGTGAAGATCACCGAGCAGGGCGAGGTCATCGCCTACCGCTACAGCAACAAAGGCATCGGCCAGCGCCACCTCAATCAGGTGATGAACGCGGTCTTGATCGGCATGGGTCTGCAAGAAGCGCGCCACGTGCCCGCCCACTATTTCGAGGCGATGGCGGCTCTGTCTGAAATCAGCGCCGAGCGCTATCGCGAGTTCGTTTACGAAAGCGACGGCTTCATCGACTATTGGCAGCAGGCGACGCCGATTCAGGAGTTGAGCATGCTGCAGATCAGCTCGCGCCCGGCCAAGCGCCAGGCGAAGGGCGGCTTCTCCGCCATGCGCGCCATACCCTGGATGTTCAGTTGGATGCAGAGCCGGGCGATTGTGCCGAGTTGGTTCGGGCTGGGCAGCGCCTTCCAGGCTTACGTGGACGCGGGCGACGGCGGCATCGGCCGTTTGCGGGAAATGTATCGCAATTGGGCTTTCTTTACTGCCCTCATCGACAATGCGCAGTTGGATGTGGCCAAAGCCGATATGGGCATCGCCGAACTGTACGCGTCGCTGGTTGAACCGCCCGATTTGCGCGAAGAATTCTTCGGCTGGATCAAGCGGGAACACGCGCTAAGCAGCGAAATGATCATGGCCGTGACCGGGCAGGAAGCGCTGCTGGCCAACATGGCGGCGATCAAGACGTCGATCCAGCGGCGCAATCCTTACGTTGATCCGCTGAACTTTATGCAGGTGGCGCTGCTGCGCGAATTGCGCCAGTTGGACGAAGGCGACAGCCGTCGACCGCAGGTGCTTGACGCCACGCTGGCGACTATCAACGGCATCGCCGCCGGCATGAAAACGACCGGCTAAGCGCTTAACGCGATTGGTCCCAGTCGGACTGAGGGAAGCGCTGGATCTCGATGCGGTAGCCGGACGGATCCCGCACGAAGAAATGGTAGATCTTGTAGACCTCGTTGTAGCTGGGCGGATGCTCGCATTCCCAGCCCTGCCCGTTGATCCGTTCGTACCAGCCATCGACGTCTTGCGTCACCAGAGTGAATATGATGCTGGCGGGCGCCAAGCGCGCCTCCGCCGATTGGCAGATTCCGATATAGGCCTGGCCGCCGACAACGTGATAGATGCGGCAGCCGCCTTGGTCAAGCGCCAGCGAAAGACCCAGCCCCTCCTCGTAGAAGCGGGCCGCGCGCGCCAAATCGTTCGTTCCTCCCGCCGGCCGGGTAGCCGACGCTCAACTTGGTCAGCCGGCCGGCGCATACACGGCCGGGTTGGCAAGGAATTCATTGCGGGTCGCCGCGGTCAAAGGCTGCTGGTCCGGCGCGAGTTGCCGCCAGAAAAACGCCGAGTCAACAATCAGTCCGTCGCCCGCTTCATTGTATGCGCGCAACAAGCGGAAGAAACTCTCGTCGCCAATATCGTCGCGAATGTTCTGCAGCATCTGGGCGCCGCGCAAGTAAACGGCGTTGATATACTCGCGCGGCGTGCTGAATTCGTAAACGGCGCTGTCCACGCCGCCCTCCGGCAGATAGACGGCCACGCGAAAATACCACCACCAATTCTTCTCATCGGGATAGAATTCTTCAATGTACAGATATTCGCTGTACGTCGCCAGCGCCTCATCCAGCCAGGGACTAAGCGCGGCATCGTTGCCAACCCGCGCGTACCACCACTGATGCGCGATTTCGTGCACGGAAATCAGTGTCAGGTAATTTTTCGCCGTGCCGTCAAAGCCATAGAACCAGGCGCTGCCGACGAAGACCAGGCCGGTAAATTCCATGCCATCGGGAAAATCGCCCTGAACGATCACGAGCCGGTCGTAAGGATAGCGGCCAAACCGCCGCTCGAATAATTCAAAAGCCTTGACGCTTTCACTCAGCGCGTGGGCGGCGCCGTCCAGGATCAGCCCGCGATCATTCACCTGGGCGTCAGCGAAGCTGTAAACCGCCAACGAGCGGCCGTCCGGCAATTGCCGCTCTAAAAGGTCAAACTCCTCGCTCAAGCTCAGGGCCAGGTCTCGCGATCCCGGCAGACGAATCATCCAGGCGAGTTCGCCGATGCTTTTGACGGCGCCGGGGGCGGCCAGTTGCAGCGTTTCGGCGGCGTTGTCGACCCTCAGCTTGACTTCCCAATCCGCGACGGCGTGAACGATCTGCTCGCCGATGCCGGCGGGCGCGTGGATGCGCCAGGCGCCGCCCAGACGCGCGGCAACAGTCGGCAAGAAATGCCCCAGGTTCAATTGGCGCGGGCTATAGCCGAGGAAGCCGCGGTAGGAGCGCAAGCCATCGCGGATCTCGGAGACGCGCAACTGAAAACGCAGGCTGATTTCGAGCCAGCAGCCGGCCGCCAGCGGCTCGGCAAGGTCAATTTGCAGCCTGTTCAGATCCAATTCATATGGCCTGGTCTGGCCGTCGATAGTCAGTGATTCAAGCGAAAAGCTGTCCGGCCACTGGTTGGCTTGCACATCGAGTATGATCTGGTCCAGAACGGCGTCTTCGCGATTAAGAAATTCGATTCGTTGCGAGATGGCGGCGGTCTTCGCGGAGTAGTCGACCGCCACATCAGCGCTTATTCGACGCGTCGGTCGGCCCGCCTCGATGCGACAGCGGTCGATTGTCGGCGTCGGCGCGGCTGACTCAGCGGTGGCTTGGGCGGTTGGTTTGGCCGCTGGCGGGCGGGGCTTGGCCGTGGCCGCGACGCGCGCCCCAAGATCGGCATCACCCCCGCGCGAGAGCTCGGTTTTCGGCGCGTGTTGCAAGTTGCATGCCGCCTGCAGCGACCCGCAGACAGCCAAGACAATCAGAAGTCGAATCATGGGCGGAATCATACTAGGCGATACGCGGCGTTACAATGCAGCCTTGCAGCGCTCGCCGTTTCCGCCGCCGCCCCACCTGTGCTATGCTTGGCTACGGTAGTGAAGGCTGGATTAGCAACGGTTTAGCTTCCGAGATGCAAAGCGCGAGACATATGCCGAGCCAAGGCAAACTCGCCGCGCTGCTGCGCCTGACGCGATGGCGCGAGCATGTGCCATTTACAATTCCGTTGACAGTTGTTGGAGGGCTGCTGGCGGTTGAACCGGCGGCGGCCGCGGTCGACTGGCGGCTGATAATGGTTTTGGCCGGCAACGCGCTGGCAATGTCCTTCGCCTTCATGATCAACGACATTGAAGACGCGCCGGACGACGCGCGAGATCCCGCGAAACGCGCGCACAATGTCATCAGCAGCGGCTTGCTGAGCCGGCGCGAGGGCCAGCTGGCCACCGCGGCCGCCGGCATTCTGGCCTTCCTGCTCTTCGCGGCGGCTGGCGCGTACACGCTGCTGCTCGGCGCGATCATGCTTGCGCTGTGCTACTTGTACTCCGCCCACCCTTTTCGCTTCAAAGCGCGCCCGTTGACGGACGTCGTTTCGCACGCGTTGATGCTCAGCGGTCTGATAGTCGCCACTGGCTTTTTTGCCTACGATCGGGCGCCGGGCGCGGTCTGGCTCGTCATCGCCGCCGCCAGCCTCTTTTCCGCCTACGGGCAGTTTTACAACCAGGTGGCCGACTTCAACGTGGACCAGCAGGCGGGCCTGAGGAATACAGCCGCACTTCTGGGGGTGGGCTTGACATCGCTTCTAGGACACGCGTCCATCGCCCTGGCGTTGGTCTGCATGGTCGCCGCAATCTTGCAGGGATTGTTTCCTGTTTGGCTGGGCACGATCTTGCTGCTCGGCGCCTTCACTTGCCTGCTCTTCCCCTGGGAGATGGATATGCGGGGAAACTTGGCGCAGGACGGCGGCAATATGCAGCGCCCCGGCCTCATCGTCGCCAATTTGGCGGCGCTATGCTGGCTGGCGTCCAACCTTGGGTGGCTGACGATTATGTAATGCGCGCGGCCGCGATATACTGGAATCGGGAATACATTGGACGGTCCAATGGCGGAAATTCACCAAATCCTATTCAACATGCACATCTTGTATTCGCTGGCGCTTGGCGTGTGGGCTAGCGCCACCGCCGCGCGGAACGAGCCGATTTCCGGCAATTACTGGGGCGCGGTTGTGACTTATGCCCTGCTGGCCGGGGCCACGCTGCTGGTTGGCGTCGTCCTGCTGCTAAGCGGTTATCAGCCCGGCTCCGAACGCATCATCGTGTATGTGCTCTATATGCTCTGGCTGGCGATAATCATGCCCGGTCTATTCAGCATGATGCGCGGCCGCGATGACCGACAAGCTGCCCTGGCCTTCGCCCTGCTTGCCTTCTTCAATTTCACCACTTCGCTGAGCATGATTGAACGGCAGCTGATCGGGCCCTGGGTACCGCTCGGCTGAGCCGGGAGCTAGCCAAGCGATGCGCGGGCCGGGCGCGTCTCCACGAGCGCCATCAATCGACAGCGGCGCCATCAGCGCGATTCTGGGCGAAGCGACGGCCCGGCTGATTGAGCTCATCGCCGAACAGGCGCAGGCCGGAAATCTCAGACTCTTCCTCGTCGGCGGCGTCATTCGCGATCTGCTGCTCAAGCGGCCAAACCACGATCTCGACTTTGTGCTCGAATCGGACGCCATTGCCTTCGCTGAAGCGCTGGCCGCGGAATACGGCGGCGCGTCGCAAGCGCACAAGGCCTTTGGCACAGCGTCCTGGCGGCTGGACTCAGCCCTCGCGGAGAAGCTGGATTTGCCCGGCGGCGCCTTGCCCGGCCACATTGATTTCGCCCGCGCGCGCGCCGAGACCTACGCCGGCCCGGGCGCGCTGCCGTCGGTCATGCCGAGCGGCATAGAGCGAGACCTCTGGCGGCGCGACTTCACGCTCAACGCGCTGGCGCTGCAACTGAGTCCGGCGCAAGCTGCTGGTAAATTGCTCGATGTCAGCGGCGGCCTCAGCGATCTGGAGCGGAAGCGGGTGCGGATTTTGCACGACAAGAGTTTCATCGACGACCCGACCCGCGTCTTCCGCGCCCTGCGCTTCGCCCGGCGCTACGACTTCACAATTGAGCGCGAGACCGCCGCGCTGATGAAAGACGCGTTGCCAGCGCTCGAGCGCGTCAGCGGGATTCGGCTTAGCCATGAGATCGAGCTGATCCTGCAAGAGACGACGGCGGTCGCGGTCATGCTTGACCTGCAAGACCTTGGCGCCTTGGCGCGCATCCACCCGGCCTTTCGCATCAACTCGGAGCTAGACGAACGCTTGCGCATGAAGCCGGATACGCTGCCGCGCTGGACCGCGATCCCCGCTGATGACCCGTCGCTGAACTGGAGTCTGTTGCTGGCGGATGTCGGCGAAAGCGACGTCGGCGCCATCTGCGGGCGTCTCGATTTGACGCAGGCCCTAACGCGCGCGGTGGTCGCCAGCGCGGAGCTCGTGGCCAATGCGAGCGCGCTGGCCGATGCCGCCGCCCGCCCCAGCGAGATCGCGCGCCTGCTGGATGGCGCGCCCGAAGTTTCATTGTTGGCGGCCTGGACTATCCTTTCCCAGCGCATCAAGGCGCGGCAAAACATCGACAACTACGTCAAGCTTTGGCGGCAACTGCGCCCAGTCGCCACCGGCAACGACTTGAAGCGCATGGGCATACCGCCAGGCCCGCGCTACAAGGTTCTGCTGGATGCCTTGCGGTCAGCCTGGATCGACGGCGACATCAGCACGCAGGAGGAGGAAGCGCTGTTCTTGCAGGAGCTGCTAGCGAAAGACAACTGAGTCAGCGGCGCGAGTGAATCTCCGCAACAAATCATTCGGGCTTGAGCAAGCTTCTCGTAATCATATACCGTCAACATACGTGTAAACGGATCCGAGACGACTCATCGCGCAGCGGATAGAGCCGGAGGGTTAGCAAATGGAAAACGTAACAATCGGATTGGCGCTGGCAGCGGGCGTCTTGTCATTCATATCGCCCTGCGTCTTGCCGCTGGTGCCGGCCTACATCGGCTATATGAGCGGGCGCTTGACGCATAATGTCAGCCGACAGACGGCTGCCGGAACGGCGGCGCCGGTCGGGCTGGCTTTCCGCCTGCAGATGCTGCTGCATGGCATTGCTTTTGTGCTGGGATTCACGGGCGTGTTTGTCCTGATTGGCCTGCTGACGACGGCGCTGGCCAGCGTCGCCGGGCAGCACGTCAACACCTTCACGCAGATCATCGGGCGCATCGGCGGCCTGGTGATTATCTTCTTCGGCTTCCAGTTTATGGGGCTGGCGCCGCGCTTCTTCGCCTGGCTGCGCAAAAAGGGGCAAGCGGGAATTCTCGACAATGTGCTGCTGAGCATCGCCTTTGCCTTGCTTGGCGGCGGCATCATCTACTGGGGATTCCTGGAACAGACGGTTATCGCGCTGCCGCTGACCTTCGCCCTGGCGCTGGCGATGTTCGCTAAAGGCGCCTTCACCCAGCCGGCGGTATTTTGGAGCGGCTTTCTCGAATGGCTGGAAACGCTGCTCTACTCGGATACGCGCGGTGATATCGGCTC
Source organism: Chloroflexota bacterium (assembly GCA_009841405.1). GTDB lineage: Bacteria > Chloroflexota > Anaerolineae > Aggregatilineales > Phototrophicaceae > UBA6055. The sequence goes on from VXLV01000025.1 coordinate 28,879, forward strand.
GAGCGGGCGCGAAGGATTGCTAGGCTCCGCCTTTATGGGCATGGTGTTCTCGGCCGGCTGGTCGCCCTGCATCGGGCCGCTGCTCGGTACGATATTGACGGTGGCCGCGACGGCCGGCGCCAGCAGCGGCGACATCGCCCAGGGCATGCTGCTGCTGAGCGCTTACTCCTTCGGCCTCGGCATACCCTTCATCATCACCGCGCTGCTCTTAAACAGCGCGCAAGGCGCGCTGCGCCGGCTGCAGCGCCAGATGGGCAAGATCAAGCTCGCCAGCGGATCGTTGCTGGTGGCGATTGGTCTGCTGGTAGCAAGCGGCCAATTGCAAAGCCTGAGCCAGACATTTTCGCGCGGCGAATTCGCGGATTTCACCCTGCGTGTGGAAGAGTGCGGCGTCGGCTTCTTCGAAGGCGAGCTCGGCATCAGCCATGTAGGCGCTTGCTTGAATGGCACGCTGCTGCCGGTGGCGATCAATCAAAGCGCCAGCGGCCACTTCTCCGCCGAAATCACGGAGCAAGAATTTCTCTTCCATGCCGAAAGCGGCGACCGCATTGATGTGGAAGTCCGCAGCGTGGGCGAGGAGATCCCCGAATTCGAGCTGGTCCTGTTTGGCCCGGCCGACGCCGAACTCGCGCGCGGCAGCAAAGCCGACAGTCTGATGACTGAAGGCAAGCTCTATCCCTTGGCTGACCTTGCGCTCAACGAAGCCGGGCTTTACCGGGCTGTAATGCGCAGCGCGTCCGCAACGGACGTGGCGCGCTTCCGCGTCAAAGTCCGGGACGCGCAAGCGATTGCCGGCGCCGTGGCAGACGCGAGTCCAGCAAAGGAGGCGGAGGCTGAAGGCGAATCCCTGGCGGGCACAGCGCTGAACAGCCTGTCGGAGCTCGCCGGCGATTTGGCTCCCCCAGTCGGATTGGCGGAGGGCAATCGGGCGCCCGGTTTCACTATCGACACGCTTGACGGCGCCAGCCTGTCGCTGTCGGATTTGAGCGACAATGTCACCCTGCTGAACTTCTGGGGTACCTGGTGCGGCCCCTGCCGCCGCGAAATGCCCGAGTTTCAAAAAGCCTACGAAGAATGGGGGCCGCGCGGCTTCGAGATTGTGGCGATCGCCTTCAACGACACCGAAGCGGCGATGGCGGATTTCCGCGACGAATTCGGGCTGAGCTTCACGCTGGCGCTGGATAACAGCGGCGACATCAACGACGCCTACGCCATTCAGACGCGGCCAAGCTCCTACCTGCTTGGCAAAGACGGTATCATCCTGGCGCGCCACTTTGGTATCATGACTGAAACGCAGTTGAATCAATTGCTCAGCGATGCCTATGCCGGCTAAGCTGGCAGCGCCAAGCGCCAGATGACCAGACTCCGATCTATCACCCGTTACCTGGCCGCGCTCGTTTGTTTGGGCGCGGCGTTACTGCTCCTGGCTCACACCGGCATGCCGCAGCGGATCGAGATTAGCCGAGGCGCGCCGGGGTCAGGCGCGGGGCTGGCAATCGGCTTGCCCGCGCCTCAATTTGAACTGTCGAGTACATCCGGCGAGACGATAGCGCTCGACAGCACGGCGGGCGCAGCCACCATCATCAACTTTTGGGCGAGCTGGTGCGCGCCCTGCCGCCGGGAAATGCGCGAGCTGCAGCAGCTTCAAAGTCAGCATCCGGATTCGCTTCGCGTGCTGGCCATCAACATGGGTGAAAGCGCGGACCTCGTTGCCGCCTGGCAGCGCGAGATTGGCATAAGCTACGACTTGCTGCTGGATCCAACGCTGGCGGCCTCGCAGCTGTATAAGGTTCGCGGCCTGCCAACGACCTACCTGCTTGATGGCCGTCTTGTGCTTCGCAAGGTGTACTACGGTCCGGTGTCAGGCCGGCAACTGGAAGATGATTTACAGCGCCTGGCGCGGCGCGTTTGAGCGGCGCAAGCCATGACGAGACTACTAAAAGCCGCCGGAGAGCGCCTGAGACGACTCCTCCTGGCATCGGCGCGCCACTGGCTGCGAATCATGCTGGCCGGGCTGTCGCTCTACATCAGCCTGCCCTGGGTTGCGCCCGCGCTGGCGAAAGCCGGCTGGCATGGCGCTGCCGATGTCATCTACACGCTGTACAGCCCCTTCTGCCATCAGTTCGCCTTTCGCTCAATTTTCGTCTTCGGCGAGCAGCCCTTTTACCCGCGGGCAGCGGCCGACAGCGCCTATGCGCCCTTTGAGGAGTACGCCGCGCAATCCGAGGCGTTCCAGGCCCAATATCGTCACTGGTCAACGGTGTACGCGGGCAGCGTGGCGTCGCCGCCCGGAAGCGTGGCGGGCTTACGGCAATTCAGCGTGGCGCAGCAGATCGCCGCCCGGCACTTCGTCGGCGACGAGACCTTCGGCTACAAGACCGGCTTATGCGCGCGCGACCTGGCGATCTATACGATGATCTTTACCGGCGGCCTGATTTATCGCCGCTACCGCTGGCGCATCCGGCCGCTGCCATTCTGGATATACGTCGTCGCCGGTTTGGGCCCGGTGGGCATTGACGGCTTGAGCCAATTGCTGAGCTATCCGCCCTTTGAGTTCTGGCCGGTTCGTGAAACCACGCCGATCTACCGGATCGTAACCGGCGGCGTATTCGGGCTGATGAGCGCCTGGCTCGGCTTCCCCTACTTCGAGCGGTCCATGCAGGATTTGATCGACGCGCTGGAAAGAAGACGCGCCGACTGAGCCGGGAGACGCCGCCTATTCGTCGTCCTGCGGCTTGCTCAATCGCGAAAGCCTGCGATTCATGTCGCCGGCGTCTTTCTTGCGCGCTTTGGGCTGGCGCGGGTCGGGCTCTTCGTCAACGACGATGAATCGGCTGCTTGGGGGCGCGGGCCGTGATGGCGTCCGCGTTGGCGGCCGCTCTCGGTTGATGAGACTCTCCAGACCATCGCGCGCCTCGTCCAATTTGTTGGTGACCGCGCGGGCGAGCGACTGATAGCCGCGCGCGCGCAAACCGGCGCCGTCAACCGGGATGCGCGTGCGTCGCTGTGTTTGCTGGTTCGCGGACGGCTGCGACTGCCGCTGCCGGTCGCGCTCGTCAAGGGCCGCTTCCAGATTTCCCATCTCTTGAAGCAAATGCCGGCTGAGGGCGCGGTGATCGCGCAATTCCGATTCAGCGATTGTCAGTTGCTGCTGTTTGCTGTTGAGCTGACCCTGCAGCCGGCGCGCGCCAAACTCATCGCCCTGGCGCACGCTGGCGTCGATTTGTGCGTCAAGTTCGGCCGCCTCTGCCATTAGCGCGTCTATTTTCGCTTGCAAGATTTCTTCGTAATCAAAGGCTTCATCCAGACGTCGGCGCAGCGCCTGTGCGGAATCGCGCGGTCGCTTCTCGGCATCATCGGCGTCCAGGCGAATGCGCGCCAGCGGCGATGATGGATTCTTGCCCAGCAGTTCGTTCACTTGCGCGTTGACCAAGGTAGCGATCTTGTCAAACAGACTGGACATGGCTGGCTCTTTCAACTTCTAGCTTGGCCGACTTACTCATTATAGTGCAGATACCGTGGAAAAAGTTCTCGCGGTTTCAGCCGAGCGGGGTTGCGGAATGTAATGAGTCCAGGACGTCCTGCGCGGCGCGTTTCAGGCGCGCATCGCCCGCCTGAGACCAAATGCCCAGCAATGAGGTCAGACTGCCGAGCGCCATCGCCCGCCGGATCATCTCACCTGAAAGCTCGCCCGAGGCCAACCAAAGCCGCAGCGCGCGGCAGGCTTGAAAGGCCGCCTCGCCGGTCAGCTGCTCGCCACATTCATCGAGCAGTCGCAAGATTGATTCCCAGCCAGCGTTCGCCGCAGATTCGCTCATGGCCCAGACGGCGCTGGCGCGGCTGTCGCGGCGACTGACGGCCAACTGCAACAGCCGGTCGGCGACTATCCGCTGCTCATCCAGCGTGAGGCGGATGCGCGACAATTCACGCGGCAACTCGGCTGCGCTCAGGGGATCATCGTCAGCCGCGCGCTGGTTCGCGCGCCGCAGCATTACCGCCAGCTCGAACAGGGCGTGCTCGCGCCGGTCGAAGTCCCGCGATTCCAGCCGCGATAGCAGCGCGGACAAGGCGCGTACTCGCTGCGCTTTCTTCATAGGCCACCGCCTTCGCTTGTCGATGGCGACCGCAGAAAGACACTGGCGACCGCGTCCTGATATTCGAGCCGCCATTCATCTGCTGCTTCAAGCTGAGCCGCCAGCGGGCTTTCGCGCTCAATCAGCGCGCTGCCGATTTCGTGGCGCGCGAATACGGCTCGCCATTCCGGGCCGCCCGTAGCCGCGGCGACATAGTCGCTGAGGAGGTCCCGATATAGATCGGTGCGACCGTCGATGAAGACCGGCAAGTCGGGCGCATGAAATATCAGATAGCCGCCCCATTTGTAGCTGTTGAACAGATGACCCGGGGCTGTAGCCGCCTGAAGATATCGCAGCGCGCCCAACGGATAGTTCAGCGCCAGAGCGCGCTCCACGGTAGCGGCGCTTGCCACGTGACGAATCTGCGCCAGCGCGCCGAATGCGACCACGCCGATCAGCGCCAGATTGAGCGCGACGCGCCCGGGCGTCTCGACATTGCGATGTCGCATTCGCCAGCCCCGCCGCGCCAGGAAAGCGTCCAATTGCGTCGTGATCATGGGTATTGCCGTGATCGCAAACAAGGATACGTGCCGCGCGGAGTACAGCGCCATGACCAAGGTCCCGCCCGCCAGAATCGCGGCGCTCAGGTCGACGCGGCGCCGGCTCGCCAATGCGGAAGCCAGCAATAGCGCCAGCAGCCCGACGAAGGACCAGGCGCCTGGCCCACTGAAGTCGGGAGGCTGCCATTCCTGAATGGCGCTTCGCAGGCCGGGTATCGCCAGCGTATCCAATGGCGCCGCGTAGATCGAGAGACCCAGCGGATTGATTGGCAGCAGCAGAAGCGACAAGAGCGAGTAGGCGCACAGGCGGCGCAGCGCCGGCGTGGCCAGGCCGCCGTCTCCCATGCCAAAGCGCCGCTTTAGTCCCTCGCCCAGGACGAATCCGCCGATGAAGAGATAGCCGATGACGTAGCCGCCGTGCAGATTGGCCCAGGCCCACATCAGCAGGGGCAGCGGCCATAGCGGCGTATCGCTTCGCCGCTGCAGGCGTCGTATCATATAGAGCGTTATCGCAGCGCCCAGGAAGGTGAACATCTGCGGCCGCGGCGACCAGAAGGCAGCCGCGCAGGCCGCCCCCAAAACCAATACGTAGCTCTGCATGTAGATGCTGCCGCGGCCGGCGCGGAAGACGCAATGCAGCGCGCTGACCGCCAGCAGAGCCGTGAAGAGCGTCATGCCCAGATGGCCGCCCAGGCGCCAGCAAGCGTACATCAGGACCTGCGCGAACCCGCTGTGGTTAAGGCGCGATTGTCCGGTACGCGTATGCGAAAAGCGGTCGGCAGAGACGAATTCACCGGTTTCGGCAATCTGCTGCCCCAGCCGCAATTGCCACCACATGTCCGGATCAATCGCAACGCGGCTGGCCATGGCGAACAGAAGCAAATGCGCGATCACGATCGCCGCCCGTTCGACGGTCAAGCGGCTAAGCAAAGCTGCCACGGTTTCCTCGCATGAAAGGGCGAGCATCCCTAAGCCCGATGTTCACGCAAACTGTAGTTTACATCTTGCGCTTTTGCATGGGCGATATAATATGAACATGCCCACCTAACGAGGTAGCCGCCCATGTCTGATGTTCTCGCGCTATACCGGATTCAACAACTCGAGTTGGAAATCATCGAACAGACCAAGCGCATCAAGGCGATTGACCTGCAGCTTGAGGACAATGCCGGTTTGCATGAAGCCGAAGCAGCTTTCGAAGCGGCCAAGGTCGCCTTTGACGAAGCGATCAAACGCGCCAACGAAATGAACCTGGAAATCGCGACGCTCATCGACAAGAAGCAGAATAGCGAAACGCGCTTGTACAGCGGCGAAGTCACGAACCCCAAAGAAATGCAAGACCTGCAAATGGAGATCGAGTCGCTCGCGCGGCGCAATGACGTGCTGGACGATGAACTGCTGCGGATCATCAGCCATCGAGACGGTTGCCAGGCGACGCTCAATGAATGCGAGAGCGCGCTCAACGACATCGGCGAAGAGCGCAAAGAAGAAAACAAGAATCTGCTCAAAGAGAAAAAGAGCCTGTCGTCGGCGGTGAGGAAACAGCTGTCCCAGCGCAAGGCCGCGGCGGCGGAATTGCCCGCCGACTTGTTCAAAACTTACAACGTATTGCGCGTGAAAAAAGCCAACCGCCCGGTATCCGTGCTGAGGGACGACGCCTGCACGATTTGCGGGATTGAACAGAACAGCACCGTCATCACAGCCATCAACCGCAGCAGCGACCTGGTCAATTGCCAGAGTTGCGGCCGGATTTTGATCAAGCTCTAAGCGGGCCGGCGCGCAAGACTGCCCAGCCCCCGCGCCACCAGTTATATCACCAACTGAATGATGACGCTGATGCCCAGGAACACAACCAGCGGGCTCAAGTCGATGCCGCCCAGGGGCGGCAGCGCGCTGCGGATCGGCGCCAGCACTGGCTCAGTCGCTTGATACAAGAAGCGCGCGATCGGGTTGTTGTGATCCAAGTTGGGGATCCAACTCATCAGCACGCGCGCCAGCAATATGAACTGGTAGATGTGCAGTACCCAGTACAATACCAAAAACAGTGAAGACATATTTTCGCCTCTCTCTGCGCTCTTTGTTTACGAATTAATTCCTGCCGCCAAATATCGCGCGGCCGACGCGGATCATGGTCGCGCCTTCCGCTATCGCCAACTCAAAGTCGTCGGTCATGCCCATGCTCAACTCCGGCAAGCTGATTCCGAGCGAACTCTGAAGCTCCGCCCGCAAGTTAGCCAAGTCGGCGAATACCCGGCGAATCACGCATTCTTCAGCCTGGAAGGGCGCCATCGTCATCAGGCCGCGGATGTCCAAATGCGGCAGTTCCAGCAATTCGCCTAACTCCCGCCACAAGCGCTCCTTCACCGCCGGCTCCTGATACCAATTGTAACCCGCAAAACCGTGTTTCGATGCTTCACCGGAAATATTGATTTCCAGCAGTACTTTGAGCGGTCGCGCGTTTTCGCCGGCCAGGCGCGAATACCGCCGCGCCAGACGCAGGCTGTCAAGGGATTGCACGATGTCAAAAAGTTGAATCACCTGTTTTGCTTTGCGGCTCTGCACATGCCCCACCATATGCCAGGTCAACTGGCCCGGCAGGGCCGCTTCCACCGGCGCATACTTGGCGCTACATTCTTCTACGCGATTTTCACCGATATGTTGTATGCCCGCATCAACCGCGCTCACAATGTCCGCAACTGTTCTCTGCTTGCTGACCGCGACCAGCGTAATCGCAGCGGGATCGCGACTCGCCCGCGCGCAGGCGTCGGCAATGCGATCCTGCAAGCGCTTGATGTTATCAGCGATGCTCATAGCGAGATCACCACGCCAAAGCGGCCAGTCTTCCCATTCTCGGCGCGATGCGAGTAGAAGTCGGCCGTGTTGTCATAGGTGCAGATGTCCAATACTTGGATCTTATGGACGCCCTGACGCTCCAGGTCCAGGCGGTTGGCGCGCCAGAGGTCCAGGTACGCGCTGCCCGCGGCCGCGTCGCGCGTTACCACCCCCGCTTCGGCGCCGAAGTAAGCCAGCGCTTGCGCCGCCACCGCCTCTCCGACTTGATAATTGCGCCGCGAGATGGCCGGCCCGATTAGCGCCTGCAAGTCTTCGGGCCGGCAGGCAAAGGCGGATTCCAGCGCGCGAACGGTAGCGGCCGCCATACCTTGCACCGTGCCGCGCCAGCCCGCGTGCGCCAACGCGATCGCGCCTTTCACGGAATCATAGAGCAACAGCGGAACGCAGTCCGCGTAGCGCATCACAAGCGGCGTGTCCGGCTGATTGGTGATGATTGCGTCCGCCTGCTCCAGATTGCCGTTGATCTTGCTCCGCGCATCGACGACTTTGACAGCGACGCTATGCACGAGCCAAGTGCTGACGGCGCGACCGGGATTGACATCCAGCGCGTTATACATCCGGCGATGATTCTCGCGGACGGCCTCGGGATTGTCGCCGATGGACGCGCCCAGGTTGAGAGAATTCCAGCAGGATTGGCTGACGCCGCCATGCCGCGTGAAGATGCCATGCCGGAGTTCGCTCCAGGCTTCGTTGCGATAGTAACTCGCGCCGCCCGCGCTTACCCGCTGCAATGCAATCGCTCCCCTCGCCCAATACGCGGCAATCGCTGCCATTTGAGATTTAACTATAGCACGAACTGGGCGGGCCGCCCCTGCGCGACGCGCGCCAATAGTTAGCGCGGGCGTCGGCGAAGGCAAGCTATCAAGCGGAGTTTCGCAACGCGCTCAATTCGGCGTGACGTCCGCGTCCTGTGTTACACTCAAGTTAGACTCACGCTTGCGTTGCATGCGCGAACGCGTCAGCGATGACTATCGACATGGCGGCGAATTCTACCCAGCTCGGCGGACTTGGGCGCGCGGCGGTCAAAGCGGCGGATTGGCTGGTTGATTTGGTTTTTCCGCCGATGTGCGCCAATTGCGGTCGGGTCGACGCCCGCTTTTGCGCCGCCTGCCGCGATGAGTTGGCCGGCTGCCCAGCGGACATCAGACACTATTCAGTAGGCGGCCTCGACGGCGTTTGCGCCACCGGCAAGCAGATAGGCGTGCTTGGCGAGGCCGTCAAAGCCTTCAAGTATGAGAGCGTCACCGACTTGCGCGATCCGCTGGCGGAGCGACTGCGCATAGCGATTCGCGCGCAAGCCTGGGCGCTGGACGCCGTTGTGCCGGTTCCACTCCATGCTGACCGGCTGCTGGAAAGAGGGTATAATCAGTCCGCGCTCTTGGGCGCGCGGCTGGCGCAGACGCTTGGCGTTCGCGATGCGCCTGGACTGCTGAGGCGGATTCGCAGCACCGGCCAGCAAGCGCGCCTTTCGGGCAGCGAACGGCAGAGAAATGTCGCCGGCGCATTTGCGGCGGACCCGTCGGTACGTGACTTATCGGTGCTTCTGATTGATGATGTAGTTACTACAGGCGCGACTTTGGGCGAGTGCGCGGCGGCGCTGCGAGCGTGGAATGCGGCGGCCGTTTATGCCATCGCCGTCAGTCACGCTTGATTATCTTTTGACTTCGCCAGGAGGGTTATCATGGACATTTCCATTCATGGAGACGGCATCAAGATCTCCGACGGGCTCGATCAATATACGCGCGCCCGCGTGGACAAGCTTGATCGCTATTTGCCCAATATCGCGCATGTCGGCGTCGAGCTGGCCATCATTCGCACGCACCGCGGCGCAGATATCGCAATCGCCCAAATCACGGTTCAGCACGCGCGCGGCGCGATTTTGCGCGCTGAAGAAAAGCTGGATATCGAAAACCGCGACACGATTCGTTATGCCATCAACAAGGCGGTGGACAAGCTGCATCGGCAGATCGACCGTTTCAAGAGCAAGCGTAAATCAAAAGCCCAAAAGGTCCGTGACAAATACCGGGCGACCCTCGCCGAGCTTGACGCTGCCGAGGATGTCCCTGAATATGCGATGACGACCGCCGACGAGGCGGCGGCGGCGACGGAAATTCTGCGGCGCAAACTGGTCGAACTGATCCCGATGAACGAAGCGGAAGCGATTGAGCAGCTTGAATTGCTGGACCACAATTTCTACATGTTCATGAACGCCGATTCCACCCAGGTCAATGTGCTCTATCGGCGGGATAACGGCGGCTACGGCATCCTGGCGCCGCAGTAATACGCGCGGCTTGCCGGCCTCAGCGATTTTGCCAGAGCGCGGCCAGGAATTGGTACTTGCGGTTTTCGTAACGCGCCATCATCAATGACAAGCGCAAGCCGTGCCAGCCATCGCGGTAACCGCCGAGCGTGACAAAGCGCCAATAGAACTGCCGCAGGGGCTGCAGAATAAAGGTGTGATGACCCGGCACGACGCCTTGGTCGTACAGGCTCTGGGCGTCAAGCCGAGCGTATTGCTCCTGCTTGCGCAGGAACTGTTCGACATCGACATAATTGTAGTGAACGATGGGGTTGCGCAGGGTGCCTTCCTGGCCGTAGAGCTTGACGACTTCGTGCACGGGCCGCCGCCGATCGTAGGTGGCTTGGCCGACGCGCAGCAGCCGCGTCTGGTAATCGGGGTACCAGCCCGCGCCCTTGGTCAAAACGCCGAAGATATAGTTGTGGCGCGGGGCGCGCCAGCCGGCGAAATCGGGATAGGCGATCTTCTCGCGAATCTCTTCCGCAAGCGCGTCTGATATGCGCTCGTCGGCGTCGACAAAAAGCGCCCAGTCCGTCATCTCGTCCACGGCGTCCAGGGCGGCGTTGCGCTGCTCGGCATAATTCTCGAATTCGTGCTGGAAGATATCCGCCCCGCAACGCTGGGCGATGGACACGGTGTCGTCGCTGCTGTAGGAATCGAACACGATGATGCGATCGGCGAAGCGCAGCGTCCTGATGCAGTCGGCGATCTGAGCCGACTCGTTATGCGTCAGCACGATGGCGGTCAAATGCGTCATAATCTGGCCATCTCGATTACCGCGCGATAAGCCCGTTTCATTTCGGTGTCCGCCTTGTCCAAGGCACGCAATTTGCGTCTCATGCCCGCGATCACCAAGCGCCGCGCGGCCGCTCTTTTCCAGCGCGGATAATAGGTATCGTACAATAATAACCTACTTTTCCATAAATCGATCAGGCTGCGTGGGCGCGCCTGCGACGTGCTGCCGCCGCCCAGATGCGTGACGCGCGCCAGCGGCACACATAGGACGCGCCAGCCAGCGCGCCGAATGCGCCAGGCCCAATCGATCTCTTCACAGTACAAGAAGAAGTCGGTGTTGAAGCCGTGCGTCTGCTGGATAACCTCGCGCCTTAGCATCATGGTCGCGCCCAGAGTGAAGTCCACTTCAAAGGGCTGCGCAAGGTCATACTGTGCGCGCGAATAGCGTCCATTGAAAGCGCCTTCCGCCATGCGACCCGGCGTCGGGAAAAACTCGCTCCAGATTTGCCGCAACCCGGGAAAACGAAAAGCGCTATGCTGGAAGCTGCCGTCGCCGAAGGTCAACCGCGCGCCCGCCAGGCCAACATCGGCGCGCGCCATCAGCGCGTCGAAGAGCGAACGGCAGGCGCCCGGCTGCGTGACCGTATCTGGATTCAACAGATACACTGCCGCCGGCAACGCCGCCGCCTCATCTTCTCCGTCGAAGCCAATCGCCCGCAGCGCCAGATTGTTGCCGGCGCCGAAGCCGATATTGCGCTCGCAGGCGATGAGCTTCACGGAGGCGAAGCGCTCGCGCACGATCGCGACAGTCGCGTCCGCGGAGGCGGAATCGACCAGCCAGACCTCGTTGTGGAGGCCGCTGCATTGCAAGTCGTCAAGCAAACTTTCAAGCGCCTCGGCGATGACATCGGCATTGTTCCAGGTGACGACCACCACCGCCAGGTCGATCATTGGCGGCGCGCCCTCAGCCATTGCCGGCATCGCCGGCGGGGTCGACAATCATAATCGACCTCAGGCCGACGTGGTTGTTGCGCAAACTGATGGCGACATCTTCGTGGATCAGACCGGCCCAGCAATTCTGCGGGTTGCGCGCTTTGGCCTCGGTGAACTGAATCGCGCCCCAGACCTGCGCGCGCGTTTGCGGCGGCAGGTAAAAGTACGTGTTGCCGCTGGCTGCGTCCTCAACCGTGACCAGGTCGTTTGCCGCCGCGATGGCCCAGCGATAGGGGAAGCTGCCCATGGATGTTTCGCACTGGATGCCGACGCGCCAGGCGCCCGACTCATCGAACATGCCCATGCTGCCGGCGAGTTGATCTTGTCGGTATACGGTGCCGGGCGGCGGGCCGCTGGTGCGGATGGGCACATCGCCGTAATTGTCGACTGTCAAGCGAAAGACCAGCATCTGGCCGAGGGGCACGGTAATCTGCTGCGAATCGGCCAGCGCCGCCGTGTCATCCGGCAGCGGCAGCAACTCGCCCGGTCCGGCGTCAGTCGAAAGATAGCGCTCGGCAAAGGGCTGCACGTCAAAAGCGACATCGACGCCGACCGCTTGCGGCTTGATTTCGGCGTAGGGCTTGCCGCCGATCTCAATGGTCAGCTCGCCCTCCATCCGCATCCGTTGGCCAACTCTGTCCTGCGCCAGCGCAATCACGAGATAGACGCCATCGGGCGGCGGGTCAACGCCCAGGTCGATGCCACCCTCGTAATCGAAGCGGTGCCGGCCCGCCTCGCCATATTGCCGCTCTTCGACCCGCGCTGAAATGGGGATACGCGCGCCGTCAGGACCTTCCAGGAAGACATCCAGCCGCTCGACATCTTTCTCCAGGTAGACGTTGATGCTGACGCGGTCGGCCACGCCGTCCTGGTTGGGCGAAAACACGTCCGGCGCGATGCGGAATTCCGACATGATCGGCAGCGGCGTATCACCCGCTTCCACCAGCAATTCGCCGCTTGCGGTCGCCATTTCGCCCGCTTCGTTACTGGCTTCGAGCCGCCACGCATACCGCCCGTTCGGAATCAGACGTCGCTCAATCTCGCCGTGGACTGTTTCATTTTCGTGGGTGAAGCCGTCGACTACGCCGCTGAATAGCACCGTGTACTCGTCATCCGCGCGCGGCTGATCGCGGCGAAAGTAGAATGTCCGGCCGGCCTCGCCGGTCAGCGACAAACTGACGACCGCCGGCCGCGAGAGCGAGTAGCTGAAGACTGCGACATCGTCTTCGCCATCGGCGTTGGGGCTGATCGCCGCGCGGTCGAATTCCGCCGCGAGAATCAGAGGCAGGGGCGGCCGCAAGATCAGTCCGCCGGCGATTAGTACCAGCAAGACGCCAAGGGCGGCGGCGCCCAGTGTTAGAGCGACAGGAACACGCACGGAGAATCTTCTCCTTCGGTCCATACAGACGCGCGACTCTACCATCGCTATTCTACACTAACAATGGAGGTCAGGCGCGGCGGGCGGTCTTTACAGCTCCGCATTGACTAGGCTACACTTTGAACTCAGGGCCATGGTGGAATCGGGCGGCGAGCATTGATGACCGACATAACGAAACGGCTCACCAGAATCCAGAACGCCGAGTTGAAGGACGACGGCGCTTTTGAGCTCCCTCTGCTGATCCTCGACGATCGCGTTCTTTTCCCGCAAGTATTGAGCTTGATTCCATTGACGGATGATGCGCAGGTGAAGGCGGCGGCTTATGCAGACCAGCGCGAGCAGACCCTGATCGCCTGCAAGCTGCGGCCGGAACACAATGGCAGCGACTTGATCGACAAGATCCATCTGGTGGGCACGGAGATCGCGCCGGGAAAATACGCTGAATTGGCTAGCGACTCCAGGCAGCTGCTGGTTCAAGGCCGGCGGCGGGTACAGATTTTGGGCGTCAGCCATCAGGAGCCCTACCCCACCGCCACGGCGCGCCCGCTGGCTGACGAATCGATTGACCCCAAAACGCTGGAGTCACTGGCGACCGCGTTGATCGAGCTCTTCAAGCACAGCAGCCAATACAACGAAGCGATGCCGGAAAGCGTCATCAAGCACATATTGTCGCTGGACGATCCGGGCCTGCTCTGCGATTCGCTCTCGGCGATCCTGCCGCTGGCGCCGGAGGACATGCAGCAACTGCTCGAGCTGGACAATGTGGAGAAACGCCTGGAATTGCTGGCCATTCTGCTGACCAGCGAGTTGCAAGACAACGAACTTCACGACGAAGTGCATACGCGGCTGCAAGACGAGATCGCCGCCAACCAGCGCGAAATGTACCTGCGCGAGCAAGTCCGCGTCATCCAGCAAGAATTGGGCGACGGTGATGTTTTCCAGCAAGAGATCCACGAGCTCAAGGAGCGCATTCGCCACGCCGGCTTGCCGGGCGAAGTCCACGAAAAGGCGATGAAGGAGATTTCCCGCCTGGGCGTCATCCCGCCGATGTCGCCGGAATCCGGCGTCATCCACACGTATCTCGACCGGCTGCTGGGCCTGCCCTGGAATGCGCTGAGCCAGGAGAACCTGGACTTGCAACACGCGGAAGAAATCCTGGAACGAGCGCACTATGGACTCAAGAAGGTCAAGGCGCGCATCATTGAACATATTGCCGTGCGCAAATTGGCGGGCGACAAAATGAAAAGCCCAATCCTCTGCTTTGTCGGCCCGCCGGGCGTTGGCAAGACCTCGCTGGGCAAGAGCATCGCCGAAGCGCTGGGCTGCAAGTTCCTGCGGATCAGCCTGGGCGGAGTGCGCGACGAGGCGGAGATCCGAGGTCACCGCCGGACCTACATTGGTTCCATGCCCGGGCGCGTCTTGCAACAGATGGAGCGCTCGGAGACGGTCAACCCGGTTTTCATGCTCGATGAGATCGACAAGATGAGCGCCGATTTTCGCGGCGACCCGGCCTCGGCCATGTTGGAAGTGCTGGACCCGGAGCAGAATCGCAACTTCGTCGATCACTACCTCGAAGTCCCCTACGACCTGTCGCGCGTGACCTTTATCACGACGGCCAATGACCTGTATTCGATTCCGGAAGCGCTGGAAGATCGCCTGGAGGTCATCGAGTTCAAGGGCTATTCCGAAGAAGAGAAAATCCAGATCGCGCGGCGCTTCCTCATTCCCAAGCAGATCGAAGCAAACGGCATCGCCGCGACCGGCGTCCGTTTCACCAAGGCAGCGCTGCAGCATATCATTCGGCATAACACATACGAAAGCGGCGTCCGCAACCTCGAGCGCGAGATCGCCAGGATCTGCCGCAAATTAGCGCGCCGTGCCGCGTCCGAGCGCAAGCTTCCGCGGCGCATTTCAGCCGATATCGCCGAACGGTTCCTGGGCCCGCCGCAGGTGCTGGCGTCCAAGGTCAACCGCCAGGACGCCGTCGGCATTGTCAGCGGCCTGGTCTGGACACCAAATGGCGGCGAAATCCAGACGGTCGAAGTCACGCTGGCGCCGGGCAAAGGCAACTTGATGCTGACCGGGCAACTGGGCGATGTCTTGCAGGAGTCGGCGCATATCGCGCTTAGCTACCTGCGTGGGCGCGCGCATGAGTTCGATCTGCCCGCCGACGACTTTGAGAACTTCGATATCCATATCCACATGCCGGAAGGCGCGGTGCCCAAAGATGGTCCCTCCGCCGGCATCACCCTGGCGACGGCGCTAATCTCCGCCTTCACCGAAGGGCCGGCTTGCGCGGAGTTCGCCATGACGGGCGAAATCACGCTGCGCGGTCATGTGCTGCCCGTCGGCGGCGTCGTGGAAAAAGTGCTGGCGGCGCGCCGTCGGAATATCGCTCGGATAATCTTGCCGAGCGACAACCGCAAAGACACGCGCGACATTCCGCGCGCGGTGCTTCGCGACGTTTCGATCGCGTACGTCTCGGATGTGCAAAGCGCGCTGGATCTGGTTTTGGGGGCGCCGCCTGCCAAGCGTCAGCGTGATGCTGAAGCGGAGCCGCGGCCGGGCGCCGGCCAGGAGCATGCGAGCGCGCCGGACTAAATGCAGGGCGATCCTTTGAAACTCAGCCTATCCAGCCGGCACTACTGTTTGAGCCCGCCGCCTGCCGCCCACATCCTCGCCTGGCTCGGTTTGCTGCTGCTGCTCAGCGGCTGCAGCGCGCTCGGGCAACTGTCGCCCAGCGACACGCCCACTCCGACTAACACTGCCGCAGCAACGGCGACGGCCACCGCAACTGATACGGCGACGGCGACAGCGACCGCTACGCCGACAGCCAGCCCGACAATAACCAGCACCACGACGGCCACGCCCGCGCCGGCGCCGACGCTGACGCCGAGCATCACGCCGTATCCGCTTACGGGCTTCGTCTTCGACAATTGGGATGTGGTCGATGTGCCGGCGGATATCAGAGACGGTATCCAGAGCCAGATGATCGCCTACATCAGCGCCAACCGGCAGGTCTCGATCGCCAATATCGCCACCGCCCAGCCCGCCACCGGCGTACAGACCTTGTATTTCGCCTCCCCGACTCGTCGGCGCGGACGCATCCCCGTGCTGGAAGTCAACGCCGCTTCCAGGCTGGAAGTCTTTCCATCGCGACCCGGCAATTCCCTGGCCTACGTCAAGACAGACGGCGATATTCGCAGCAACGGACTCTACATTCTCGACTTCGCTACCGGCTTCAGCGCGCGCGTATTGGCGGGCGACAACCCGCTGGTGCAGCGCGGCGCCTACATGCGGCCGTCGTGGTCGCCCGATGGCGCGCAGCTGGCGATTGCGGCCGCTACAGGTTACGACATCGATATTTACCTTTATCCCACGGATGGTTCGGGTCGGAAGAATATCACCGAGCACGGCGCCTACGATTGGTGGCCGAGCTGGTCCCCGGACGGCCGACACATCGCCTTTGTATCCGATCGCGCCGACTGCCCCAGTTGGATCCCGGGCGAGCCCGGCTTCTGCGACGCTCTTTCGGTAGCGCCGCCGTCTGCGGGCCACGTTTATCTGTACAGCTTTGAAAGCGGGCGAATCAGCCGCGTCTCCGATGTCGCCGCGTCGGAAGCGCCCTACTGGATTAACGCTTCCCTGCTCGCATTCGCCAGTGGCGACCCCTTTGACCTGTTGAACCCGCAGCGGCGCATTTGGCGGGCGGATATCATCAGCGGCGACGTACGGGAAATCCGGCTGCCGGATAGCCCGGCCGCAGCCAGTTACTTGTCCGAGAGTTGGTCGCCCGATGGCGGCGCCGTCTTGGCGCAGATCGCCGCGGGGGACAATCGCCTGGCGCTGCTTAGCGCGGAAAGCGCGTTAATCGGCGCTGATGACTCGCTGGATTTTCCCCGCTTCAGTATGCGCGCCGCCTGGTCGCCGGATGGCGAGCGAATCGCGCTAGGCGGCACGGCCGGCCAGTGCCCATTCGGCGTTCGCGTCCGTGACCGTCGGTTGCGCAGCGTGGCCAATGCCGGGCCGCCGCCGACCATGTGCGACCCGCGCTACTCCGCCGACGGGCAATTCCTGGCTTTCACGGGCGTCAATCCGCGCGTGGACGGGCGCAATGACATCTATGTCGCCGGCGCAAACGGCTTCGGCGCGGTCAGCTTGACCAGCGACCTGCGTGGCCAGGTGCAACTTGTCGGCTGGGTTGGCGGCTGACCATAGCCATCGGCAATGCCAGCGGCTATAGTGAAACGACTCATTTCCGGGCGACCCTGAGGGAATACAGATGACGGATCTTGCGGGCAAAACGGCATTGGTCACTGGCGGCAGCCGCGGCATCGGCCGGGCGATTTGCCTGGCGCTGGCGGCGCGGGGCGCGGCGGTATACGTGAATTATCGGCAAAGCGCGGAGGCCGCCGAGCGAGTCGTCGCTGAAATCACCGGCGCCGGCGGCACAGCCACGGCCATTCATGCCGATGTTCAAAACGCTGACGAAGTAGCCGCGCTCTTCAAGCAGATCACGTCGGCGGCCGGTACGCTAGATATCCTGGTGAACAACGCCGGCGTGACCCGCGACAACGTCATCATGATGATGAAGCCGGACGACTTCGACCAGGTGCTGGCTACAAACCTGCGCAGTTGCTGGCTATGCTGCAAGTCGGCGGCGCGTATCATGATGCGCAAGCGCACGGGCGCCATCATCAATATCACCAGCGTGGTCGGCATCGCCGGCAACGGGGGACAAACCAACTACGCCGCCAGCAAAGCCGGCATCATCGGGCTGACGAAATCATTGGCCAAGGAACTGGCGGTCCGCGGCGTGCGCGTCAACGCGGTCGCGCCCGGCTTCGTCGAAACGGACATGACCGCCGACCTGTCCGACGAGCTCAAAGGCGCGGCGATCGGCGCCATTCCCCTGGGCCGGATGGGCGCGCCGGAAGATATCGCCAGGGCGGTGGCCTTCCTGGCCTCCGGCGACGCCTCCTATATCACCGGCCAAACACTGATTGTCGACGGCGGAATGGTCATGTAAGCGAGGAGACCGCGCTATGTAGATTCTCGCAGTAGTCGCATAGTCGCTACCAGGAGACGGCAAATGAGTACGGTATTTTCCAAGATAATCGCCGGGGAGATCCCGGCGGATGTGGTTTACGAAGACGAGTTGGTGCTGGCCTTTCGCGATATCGCGCCCTCAGCGCCGACCCACATTCTCATCATTCCCAAGCGCGAAATCGCCACCGCCAACGATGTCCGCGCCGAGGACGAAGCCGCGCTCGGCCGGCTCTTCATCGCGGCGGCGAAGATCGCAGCCGAGGAAGGCATCGCGGCGGACGGCTACCGTCTGATCGTCAATTGCAACGCGCACGGCGGTCAAGAAGTTTTCCACCTGCACATGCATCTGGTCGGCGGGCGCTCGCTGGGCCCGATGCTGGCGCGCCAGTAGCTGGCGATTGAGAGAAGAATCCGCCTGAATATGACCCGTCTCTGCCTACTAGTAATCTCACGCATACAACACAGAGTACAAGGTAAACTCCGGCTCCGTTGTCCGCTATTGGCCTGCCCATTCAGTCATGAAACCATTTACACTTGCCAAGCTTATGATACCGCTAGTTCTAATTGTGCCCGGCCCCGACCTTGATAGAAGCGGTGCTTTACACGTCGACGCAATTCAGATTCGTCACAGCCACTACGCTTGCTCGGCTTTCCTCTATACGTTTGCTCATGTAGATCCTTATGGCATAGTTGGCAGACTGTAACGAGATTACTTGCTCGATTGTCCACTCGCTCACAATTGATATGGTGCACGTGCAAATCACGCGTGTCACCACAAAGAAAACAGCAGTTTTCGTCGCGCCACAGGATCAAATCCCTGCTGGCAGCAGACAGATTACGAGGGATTGGTGGCACACAAAACAAAAACTTTGCCCTATGCACCGCGCCCGCAAGGCCCTTGCCGGCTTTCGCCCTTGCCAACTCGTTGGCAAAGTACAACAGTTCATTCAGTTTCCAACCAATCATTCCGCCAAAAGACCGACCATTTAATTTCAGTTCGCGCTTCGTATTATAGACTTCCCACGACTGCCTTTTCGCTCGGCTAATAGAAGTCCTCAACAGGTCTATGGATTCAAAAAGCGTCAATCGCACGCCGTAGTCCCAGCGTTCCAGAAGCTCGTTGTATTGCTCCGGGTCATCGCGGTAAACCAACGTATCTTTTGCAATTTCGCGCCCAAGCAATTCCATTGTATGTGAGTGCGCTTCCAACGCGCTATAGGCATCTAGACCGTCGCATATACGCGGTATTTGCACGCCTTGGATTCCACTTGTGCGAGTCAGCTTAGATATCTGTGCCCGCACTTGGCGGGCAAAGTACATCATATATGACAACGACTCAAGCAGGTCGTATTCTGCACTATGCAAGTGGTATTCCACTGCTTGCCTACTGTCCATCTTTCAGACCCTTGATAATACCTCCCTTTTCGGCAACTGCGGCTTCAGAGTGTTCTGCTACTCGGTCAGCACTGTATTGGTCCGCTAGTTTCGCATTGTCTAAGGGGTTGGCGTTTCAACCGTTGGTGCAGTGGCGCCGGTTACTGCCACGTCGCCGGCCGGTGTCGATGCCGCCGTATCCACGGCGGTTTCCGCTACAGTGACTGTCGGTTGGTCAATTGCGACTGCCTCAACAGTACTAGCCTGCGGCGCGCTGTCTGTTGGCGCAGCGTCGGTGGGTAGGTCAGCTTGTGTCGTAGTGCTCGCCTGCCCCCATTCGGCGGGCAAGGCATCGTCAATCGCCTGCAGAATCGCCTGCGTTGACGGAAGCGCGCCGCCTTGGTCCAGAGTGACGCCGTTCACGCGGATGGTCGGCGTGGTGGTTACAGCTTCGCTTTGCGCGGCGCTCAACGTTGCCGATGTCGCCGCCGAGTTGAAGCAATCGGTAAAGGCATTGGTGATCAGCCCCAGCTGTTCTACGCCAGCCAGCAGACGATTCTGCGAAAAAGCCGTGTTGCCGTAGCGCGTCTGCCAGTCGAAGAGGATATCGTGCATCTCCCAGAACATGGTCTGCTGGCCGGCGCAGAGAGCCGCCCGCGACGCGCCCTGCGCATTGGGCACGGAGCCGGTTTGCAGCGGAACGTAGGTGAAGAGCGCCTGCCCTGCTCGCACGCGCTCCAGCACGGCATCGAAGCTGTCGCTGTGGAAGGCCTCGCAGCCCGGGCAGGCAAAGCTGGCGTACTCTTCGACAGTCACCGGCGCTTGCGGATCGCCCAGGCGCGGATAGCCCTCGGGCGAATACGAGCGCCGAATGCCTTCATAACGCGCGGAGAGGTCGTCGGGGATGTGCGCCTCGACCGGCTGGTTGGAGACGATGACCACGGCGATGGCCACAACCGCGACAACGACAATACCCATGAGCGCCAGGACGCGTTTATTTTGGCGGCGCTGTTTTTGCCGGCGTTGCCTGGCCTCGCGCGTGCGACTGCTCTTCTTTGCCATAGACGATTGACCCTCGCGCAACCCACATCTTCTCTCTGAGTGCGGCAAGTCTACTTGAGAGCCGACTGTTTGTAAAATGACAAGTTCCGCCTGCATGCGTGGGGACCTGCTTCAATCACAAAGACGCAAAGCCGCAAAGGACACAAAGCGTCTTGCCACCGAGGAAACGGAGTTAGATCGAGGGCACAGCGGCAGACTTCCGGATGGCGGTCGGCGTCTGCGCGCTGTACTGTTTCATGAGTGGCGGTAACAAGGGCGCGAAATCTCTGGTAAAATGCACGTTGCTCTTTGGGCAATCTAATGCGAATCATGAACGGGCGCTGCGGCTCACAGCTGAGATAGTTGCGCGACCCAGAAGGACAGGCCTATGAGTGACTATTTCGGCAGCAAAGGCAAAATCGCAACCGGT
Organism: Chloroflexota bacterium; assembly: GCA_009841405.1. Classification (GTDB taxonomy): domain Bacteria; phylum Chloroflexota; class Anaerolineae; order Aggregatilineales; family Phototrophicaceae; genus UBA6055. The sequence goes on from VXLV01000025.1 coordinate 49,661, forward strand.
AGCGGCAGCGCGGCCATCTACCGCTTGAGCAAGCTCGCCCAGGACGGCATTGGCCATATCGACCGCTTGCCGTTCAGCATCAAAATCCTGCTGGAAAACGCGCTGCGCAATCAGGACGGCCGCCACTTCCAACCCGAAGACGTCGTGAATCTGGCTTCCTGGGATGCGGCGAATCCCAATCCGGTCGAGATTCCCTTCAGCCCGGCGCGCGTGATCTTGCAGGACTTCACCGGCGTGCCGTCGCTGGTTGACCTGGCGGCGCTGCGCAGCGCCATGGCGCGTATGGGCGGCGATCCGCAGAAGATCAACCCGCAGACCCCGGTCGACCTCGTCATCGACCACTCGGTGCAGGTCGATGTCTTCGGCAGCCCGGACGCCATCGCCCGCAACGCCGAGATGGAATTCGTCCGCAATCGCGAGCGCTACGAATTCTTGCATTGGGGCCAGAAGGCCTTTGAGAATCTCAAGGTCGTGCCGCCGGCTACCGGCATCGTGCATCAAGTCAACCTCGAATTCCTGGCCAATGTCGTGCAGCTCTATGACGACCCGCAGGGGGACGGCCTGGTCGCTCTGCCCGATTCGCTGGTGGGCACGGACAGCCATACCACGATGATCAACGGCCTGGGCGTGCTTGGCTGGGGCGTGGGCGGCATCGAAGCGGAAGCGGCCATGCTCGGCCAGCCGATTTATATGCTGATGCCGGAAGTGATTGGCTTCAAGTTGCTGGGGCAGTTGCCGGAAGGCGCCACCGCCACCGACCTGGTGCTGGTCGTCACGCAGATGCTGCGCGCCAAGGGCGTCGTGGGCAAGTTCGTCGAATTCTACGGACCGGGCTTGAGCAGCATGACCCTGCCCGACCGCGCCACCATCGCCAATATGGCGCCCGAATATGGCGCGACCATGGGCTTCTTCCCGGTCGATGAGGAAGTGCTGAGTTACCTGCGCCGCACCGGCCGCTCGGATGAGCTCGCGCGCCTGGTCGAGGTCTACTGCAAAGAACAGGGGCTTTACCGCAGCGATGGCATGGACGACCCGCTCTTCAACGACACGCTGGAGCTGGATTTGAATACGGTGGAGCCGAGCGTGGCCGGTCCGCTGCGCCCGCAAGACCGCATCCTGGTCAAAGATCTGAAGCCGACATTCAATCAGGTGTTGACCGCGCCGCTGGGCCCGCAGGGATTCGCGCTCAGCGACGAGCAACTGGCCGCCACCGGCGAGGTCCGCGCCAACGGCGACAGCGCGTCGCTGACGCACGGCTCGGTCGTCATCGCCGCCATCACCTCCTGCACCAATACCAGCAATCCCTCGGTCATGGTCGCGGCCGGCCTGCTGGCGAAGAATGCCAACGAGCGCGGCTTGACACGCAAGTCAACCGTCAAGACCAGCCTGGCGCCGGGCTCGAAAGTCGTCACCGAGTATCTCGACCGCGCCGGTTTGACGCCGCATCTGGAAGCGCTGGGTTTCCACACAGTCGGCTACGGCTGTACAACTTGCATCGGCAACAGCGGCCCGCTGCCGGATCCGGTGCGCGAAGCGATTCACGAAGCTGACATCGTGGCCGCCTCGGTCCTCAGTGGCAATCGTAATTTCGGCGGCCGCATCGGGCCCGATGTGCGCGCCAACTTCCTGGCCTCGCCCCCGCTGGTGGTCGCTTACGCGCTCGCGGGCACAGTCGATGTCGACCTCAACAACGAGCCGATTGGTCAGGACCAAGCCGGCGCCGATGTCTATCTGCGTGATATCTGGCCCAGCCAGCAAGAGATTGTCGAGACGGTTCAGACTTGCCTCGACGCCGGCATGTTCCGCGAACAATACGGCAATGTTTATGACGGCAATCAGCAGTGGAACGACATCCCCAGCACCGACGAACCGGTGTACCCCTGGAGCGCCGAAAGCACCTATATTCAGGAGCCGCCCTTCTTCCTTGACTTGCCGGCGACCGCGCCGCCGATTGCGCCGATAGAAGGCGCGCGCGTCCTGGTCAAAGGCGGGGACTCCGTCACCACGGATCATATCTCGCCCGCCGGCGCCATCGCCATCAACGGGCCCGCCGGGCAATTTTTGCTCGAGCGCGATGTCAGCCCGCAGTACTTCAACAGCTTCGGCTCGCGGCGCGGCAACGACCGCGTGATGACACGCGGGACATTCGCCAATGTGCGGCTGCGTAATTTGCTGGTTCCGGGCAGCGAAGGCGGCGTCACCTACTACCTGCCGACCATGGAAGAAATGCCAATTTATGACGCGGCGCTGCGCTATCAAGCCGATGGCGCGCCGCTGCTGGTGCTGGGCGGCAAAGATTACGGCATGGGTTCATCGCGCGATTGGGCGGCCAAGGGCACGCTGCTTCTGGGAGTCAAGGCGGTCATCGCCGAGAGCATCGAGCGCATCCACCGCAGCAACCTGGTCATGATGGGCGTGCTGCCGCTGACCTTCGCGGAAGGCGAATCTTATCAGTCGCTCGGGCTGACCGGCCACGAAACATACGACATTCCCGTCACCGATGGCATCAAGCCGATGGAGCGCCTCACGGTGACGGCGACCGACAGCGCCGGCCGCGTGACGCAGTTTGAAGTCACCGCGCGCCTCGATACGCCGGTCGAAGTCGACTACTTTCGCAATGGCGGGATCTTGCACACCGTCCTGCGCAATTTCCTGGCGGAGTGACGCGCCCTTGCCCCAAGCGGCGCTGGATCACAAAGACACGAAGGCACAAAGGTCACAAAGGTCTTTTCCTCTGTGCTCTCTGTGTTCTCTGTGGTTAAATTCTGCTTTCATTTGCTCGTCGCGGATGTAAATCTCGCCGCGACAGCCCGGTTCTGGAGCAGCCTCAATGTATCCCTTGCGCGTCAGCCACCGGCTTCTCATCACCTTGTTCGTCTCACAGAGCCTGATGTCGGCGGCGCAAATCTCTATCCTCACCTTGCATTCCATCGCGGCGGGCATCCTCGGCGGGTCGGACGCGGCGGCGGGAATGCCCACCACAGTCGTAACGTTTTCACAGTCGATGATGGCTTACGTCATGGGCATAATCATGGGGCGTTACGGTCGGCGGATGGGCATGTGCACGGCGTACGGCTTCGCCTTTCTGGGGGCGGTGCTGGGGATGATCTCCGTGCTGCACGGCAACTTCCCGCTGCTGTTGATCAGTTCGGTAGGCATGGGCATCGCGCGTTCGGGCTCGCACATGAGCCGCTTCGTAGTCGGCGAGATGTTCCCGGCCGCCAAACGCGCGCAGATGATCGGTCGCATCGTCTTCGCCGGGACGATTGGCGCGATCTTTGGACCGGCGCTGATCGAACCTGGCAGCCGCCTGGCGCGCTTTCTTTCGCTTGAGTTGCAGCCCCAGCCTTTCCTGGCGCATACCGAGTTGGCGCTGGCGATTACGCCCGCCTCGGCCCTGACGCAGCAGCTCACCACCGGACCCTGGGTCATGGCCAGCTTCCTGCTTGGGATTTCCTTTTTGATCACATTCTTCTTGCTGCGCCCCGAGCCGGCCCTGGTGGCGGAACAGTATTTTGAGGCGCCCCAGCAGGACACTGGCGCCAAGAGCAAGCACGCCTTGCGCCAACTGCTGCGCCTGCCCAATGTGCAGTTGGCGATACTCGCGATGCTGATTAGCCAGACGGTGATGAGCACGCTGATGACGATCACGCCCTGGCACATGCACCTGGCCGACCACTCCAACGCGCAGGTATCGCTTGTGATCGGCGCGCACGTTCTGGGCATGTTCGGGCTGTCGCCGCTGACGGGTTATCTCATCGACCGCTACGGCCGCGTGACGATGATGGTCGTGGCGGCGCTGATGCTGATCGCCTCAACGATCATCGCGCCGCTGTCGACGCAATTGCCCTACCTGGTGGCGGGCCTGTTTCTGCTGGGACTGGGCTGGAATTTCGGCTACGTGGCCGGTTCGTCCATGCTGGCGGACGCGCTCAGCGGGCCCGAGCGCACCCGCGTCGCCGGATTCAACGACATGCTGGTGGCCTTCTGCGCCGGGCTGGGCACGCTGAGTTCCGGCTTTCTGTTTGGGCTGGGCGGTTTCCTCTTCGTCAGCGCCGGCGGCGGCGCGCTGGCGCTGCTGCTGCTGGCGTTGATTCGAACGCTGACCATGCGACAACTGTCGCTGAAGCAGGCTTAGGCTTCGTCGCCAGCCTGCTCGATGAAGCTCTGCTCCACAATGGACAGCCAGGCCAGCCCGATGATCAAAGTTGAGCTGCCAAATGCGATGGCGGTGATTAGCGAATTGGCGATGGGCAACTGCTCGAGAAGCTCATGCAAGGCGGCCTGCGCCAGCCGGATGCCCACGTAGCCGACAATGCCCCCGCCCAGCAGCACGACCGCGCTGGTCTGGAACATCTTGGCCAGGTCTCCTTTGGTCAAGTCCTTGCCGAAATAGGCGCGGTAGATATCGAGGCAGAGCCAGGCGTCCGTGATAGAGATGCCCAGCTGCTTCGCCAATTCGAGCGTCGGCGTTGGCACGGCGCCGGAGAGCGCGACCCCGCCCATTGTCCGCGTGATTTTCAGCAGGCAGTCGTAACGCTTCTTCTGCAGGTCTGTTTCATCGGCCATACTGAACTGCCCTGTCGCTCAAATTGACGACTGTGCTAGACTTCGCCCTTATCATATTGCACTTGGAAGACGAGATGCAAATCCGGCTTTACACCGACGGCGCCTGCGACATCCACGCCGAGAACAAACCGGGCGGCTGGGCGGCGATCCTCCAGGCGACCAACTTTGACGGCGAATTGGCGAAAGAGACGGTCGCCAGCGGCGGCGCCGAAGGCACGACCAACAATCAAATGGAGTTGACCGCTGTCGTCGAAGGCTTGAAGCTGCTGTCGCGTCCGGCCGCGCTAACCGTCTACAGCGACTCGCGTTACGTCATCGACATCGCCCGTGGCGCGAAGAAACCAGCCAAGAATCGCAAATTGTGGCGGACCTATTTCGACTTGGCCAGCCAGCACATGCTGGACTTGAAGTACGTGGCGGGCCATTCCGGCGATGCGTTGAATGAGCGCTGCGATAAACTGGCGGTGGCGGAGCGGCGGAAATTCGCCAAACCGGCGCATGGTTTAGCAGCGCAATCTGTGGCCAGCGACATAGAGATTTACCTGTCGACGCAAGTGAGCCGCAAGCACAGGACAGCCACGTGGGCCACGGTCATCGTCGAGGGCGGCGTCGAGCGGGAAGCCAGCGGACGCGCCGAGCGCGTCAGCGAATTGGAATCGACGTTAATCGGCGCCATTCGCTGCCTGGAGCGCTTGCCGCCCGGCAAAAGCGCGACCCTGTTCACGGCGCAAGAGTACCTCTCCAAGGGCATGAATCTCTGGCTGGCTGGCTGGGAAGCCCGGGGATGGAAAACGCGCGGCGGAGAGCCGGTGAAGTATCGAGCCCGCTGGCAACGGCTGCAGGCGCTGGCGCGTGGGCGGCGGCTTAACTTCCGCTTTGTGAAGCAGCGGGACGACAATCCGCATTTTCAGCGTGGCAAAGAGTTGGCGGCGGAGCGCCTACAGCGCGCTTGACAGCGGCGCCTGTGGTATATTTGGCGGGCACGTGTTTTAACCAAAGGAAGCGGGAAACGGAACATGCCATCATACGCGAAGCGGGTAGCGCCCTTCGGCACCACAATTTTCACCGAGATCAACCAACTGGCGGCGCAGCATAACGCGGTCAATCTGGGCCAGGGCCGGCCTGACTTTGACGGTCCGCAAGAAATCATCGACGCGGCGGTCGCTGCGCTCAATAGCGACACGGCCAATCAGTACGCGCCCAGCCCGGGCCTGCCTGCCCTGCGCGAAGGCGTGGCGCGGCATGCCGGCGTATTCTACGGTTTGAATGTCGATCCGGAGCGCGGCGTCATCGTCACCGCCGGCGCCACCCAGGGCGTCTACAGCGCCATCATGGGCCTGGTCGACCCCGGCGACGAAGTCATCGTCATCGAGCCTTACTACGACAGCTACGTACCGGGCGTGCAGATGGCGGGCGGCAAGCCGGTGTACGTGCCCATGCACCCGCCCAACTGGACATTCGTCGAGGACGAGCTGCGCGCCGCCTTCAGCGACAGTACCCGCGCCATCCTGCTTAATACGCCCAACAACCCCTCGGGCCGCGTCTATACCCGCGCTGAACTGCGGCTCATCGCCGAGCTCTGCATCCAGCACGACGTCATCGTTATTTCGGACGAAGTCTACGAGCATCTCTACTTTGAGGGGCATCAGCACATCGCCATTGCCGCGTTGCCCGGCATGTATGAGCGCACGGTCACCATCGGCAGCGCCGGCAAAACCTTCGGCATGACCGGCTGGAAGATCGGCTGGGTCTACGGGCCGCCGGAGCTGATAACGGGCGTCTGGCGCTCGCATCAGTTCATCACCTTCGCCACCAATCACCCGGCGCAGGCGGCAGTCGCTTACGCCTTCACGCTGGGCAGCAACTATTACGAAGAATATCAAGCGCTCTATTCGCATAAGCGCGACCTGGTCATGCAGGTGATTGACGCCGCCGGCATGTCGGCGATTCAGCCTGAAGGCACCTATTTCATCATGGGCGATTTTTCGCAAGTATTCGACGGGAACGATGTCGAATTCTGCCGCCACCTGATCGAGGAGATTGGCGTGGCGACTATTCCGCCGTCGGCGTTCTTTAGCGCGAGGCACCGGCATCACGCCGAGAATCACGTGCGCTTCGCCTTCTGCAAGAGCGACGAGACACTGGAGCGGGCAGCCGAGCGCATGCGGAAACTCAGGCATTAGAACTTCGGGTTCTAGACTCTCTGTCACAAAGATAGGAAAAAAGATGTGTGCTGCACTGGTGGTCTGGGTTATCTTTGCACTCGTAGTGGGAGGCGCAATTTCCCTCATTTCGCCACTTTTTGGCGGCATACTATTTATTGTTATTGTCATTATGGGAGCGATTCAAGTCAACTCCGCCGAGACACGCATCCGATCACGAGACGATGAAATAGCGAAGGCAAAGTGGATTGCTGAAGACGCAGGTGCCATTAAGTCAACTGGTTCACACAGACTTAGAATAGTTGACGACAAGCGCTACGACGCATTAGCGCCTGAAGTCCGAATGACATTGGAACAATACTGTGGTTTCGACTAGAAGATGACATGATACGCTTCAATACAATAGTCGACTTTGTCGCACGTAATCCATAGCCTTGAAAAACACGTGCGTTTCGCATTCTGCAAGAGCGACGAGATGCTGGAGCGAGCGGCCGAGCGCATGCGCGCACTTCGACGCTGATTCACGTTAAGTATTGATTCCATCTCTGATCATCTTCGACTGAGCGGGTTTTCTCTGTGCTCTCTGTGTTCTCCGTAGTTAAGATTCGGTTGGTTTTCCCGCGCCAGGAACGTTGGCGCTGCTGACGCGATTGCCGCAAGAACTCGGCCAAACGGTCTTGACAGATCTGCTCTTTCAACAATATAATTGATAGTAACGGTACATAGATAGCATTCATCTGACGAATGAGCGACATCAACCTCGGTTCCGACTTCCTCAACTTCATCATCCGGCGAGGCTTCCAGCCCGGCGACCGCCTGCCCTCAATACAGGAGCTGACGGACGACGCCCATCTGGATATGAGCGCGAACAAAGTGCGCGAGCAATTGGAAGTTGCGCGTATGCTGGGCTGGGTGGAAGTCCGCTCCAAGCGCGGGACGCGCGTTAAAGAGTACGCTTTCACGCCGGCGGTGCGTCTGAGCGCCCTCTACGCCCTGGCTGGCGGCGAGCGCTTCGAGTCCTTTGCTTCATTGCGCAATCATGTCGAAGCCGCCTATTGGAACGAAGCATGCGCGCTGCTAACGGAATCCGACCTCGATACCATGCAGGGTTGCATCGACAGCGCCAACCAAAAGCTGGACTCGCCGCCGATTCACATTCCCAATCCCGAGCATCGCCTGTTTCACATGGCCGTCTTCGCCCATCTGGAGAATCCATTCGTGCTGGGCATCCTGGAGGCTTACTGGGATCTTTACGAAGAAGTCGGCGTCAACCGCTACATGGATTACAGCTATTTGCGCCAGGTCTGGGACTATCACTCGCGGATACTGCAGCTCATCCGCAGCGGCGATTTTGATCGGGCGCGCGAGGCATTCATCGAGCATACCAGCCTGCTGCGCTACGAACCCGACAACGCCTCATGGGAAATGGAAGGCGGCATCTAATCAACCAGAGCATGAACTTTAACGATTTCTGTGAAAGGGGGGATACGCAAACAGCTGCGTAACAACTCATGGCGATAAATCCACAAACTCAGAGCAAGGTCCTTACCCGCGAACCGGTCATCAACGACTTTGCCTTTTCGGTTGCAACCAAAAACGGATCGGGCAGCCAGACTTCCAACAATGTCTTGGTCAGGTCGCTGTTCCGGATGGGCATCCCGGTGAACGGCAAGAACCTTTTCCCGTCGAATATCAAGGGGCTGCCCACCTGGTATACGATTCGCGCCAGCAAAGACGGCTACACTGCGCGCAAGGCGATTACCGAAATCGTGGTCGCATACAACAATGACACCGCCCCGGAAGACGTCTCGAACTTGCCGCCGGGCGGTGTCTGCGTCACCACGGACAAGATCGCCCGCGTCATCAACCAGCGCGACGACATCTCCTACTACGAGATTCCGGTCGCCAAGCTGATGCGCCAGACCAAGGTGCCCTCGGCCTTTCGCAAGCTGGTCGAGAATATGACATACGTGGGCGCGGTGGCGCAACTCTTCGACATCCCGCTCGATCTCATCTACCAGGTGCTGCTCGACAATTTCAAAGGCCGCGAGAAACCGGCGCGCATGAATCACGATATCGTTGAGCTGGCTTACCACTGGACTGCTGAGAACATTGTCAAGACCGACCCCTACCGCTTCGAGTACATGGACGGCACAGAGGGCAAGATCATGATGACGGGCAACGACGCCGGCGCCCTGGGCGCGATCTTCGGCGGCGTCAACGTTGTCGCCTGGTATCCGATTACGCCCTCGACCAGCTTCGTCGACGGCGTCATCAGCTACCGCCACCTGCGCCAGACCGAAGACAAGCAGAACACCGTCGCGATCGTGCAGGCGGAAGACGAATTGGCAGCGGCCGGCATCGTGGTTGGCGCCGGCTGGTCGGGCGCGCGCTCGCTGACTTCGACCAGCGGGCCCGGTATCAGCCTGATGGCGGAATTTGCCGGGCTGGCTTATTTCGCGGAAGTGCCGGCGGTCTTCTGGAATATCACGCGCATGGGGCCGAGCACGGGCTTGCCGACGCGCACCAGCCAGGGCGACCTGCTCTTCACCCACTTCCTGGGCCACGGCGATGGCCGGCAAATCTGCCTGATGCCCGGCAACCTCAAAGAGGCTTTCGAATTTGGCTGGAAGTCCTTTGATATTGCAGAAGCCTTGCAGACACCGGTCTTCGTCATCAGCGACCTGGACCTGGGCATGAACAACTGGCTCTCGGACCCCTTCGATTATCCCGACCAGCCGATCAACCGCGGCAAGGTCTTGAGCGCCGAAGAACTGCAAGACTTCATCGACGAGCACGGCAAGTGGGGCCGTTACATGGACGTGGACGGCGATGGCATCGCCTACCGCACCATTCCGGGCACGGAGCACCGCTTCGCCGGATACTTCACGCGCGGCACCGGCCGCGACGAGATGGCGACTTACAGCGAGCGCAGCGACGACTGGATGGCGACCATGTCCCGCCTGCGGCTGAAGATGGACACGGCACGCGGCATGCTGCCCCAGCCCGTCAGCGACACAGGCAGCGACGCCGGCATCGGCATCATCACCTTCGGCACCAATGACGACGCCATTCGCGAAGCGCGCGACTGGCTGGCCAACGACGGCATCCAGACAAATTACTTGCGCGTGCGGGCGCTGCCGCTGGCGTCCTCGGTCAGCGATTTCATCGACGCGCACCAGAGCGTCTTCGTCATCGAAAACAATTTCGACGGCCAGCTGACCCAGCTAATCCGTTTGGAACACCCGGAGAATGTTTCCCACGTGCGACCGCTGGCGCTCGGCGACGGCTTGCCGATGACGCCCACGTGGATCTACGAGAACCTGAAAGAACAGGAGGGTTAATCATGCCACCACGGACCAATCACCTCGGCCTGGCGCGCAACGAATACAAGGGCCGCCCCACCACGCTCTGCCCCGGCTGCGGGCATGACTCCATCTCCAATCAGATCATCAGCATGGCGTATGATCTGGGCCTGGAGCAGCACAAGATCATCAAGGTCAGCGGCATCGGTTGCTCCAGCAAGACACCGGCCTATTTCCTGGGCGGCTCGCATGGCTTCAACGCCTTGCACGGGCGTATGCCGTCGGTCGTAACCGGCGCGCTGCTGGCGAACACTGACTTGGCCTGCATCGCGGTCAGCGGCGATGGCGACACCGGCTCGATCGGCATGGGGCAATTCAAGCACGTCATCCGCCGCAATGTGCCGTTTGTCTACATCATCGAGAACAACGGCGTTTACGGCCTGACCAAAGGACAGTTCTCAGCCACCGCTGACGAGGGCCAGTTCCTCAAGTATTACGGCACCAATCACATGCCGGCCATTGACCTGGCGCTGGAAGCCGTGATCGCCGGCGCGACCTTCGTCGCCCGCAGCTTCAGCGGCGACGCCAAACAGGTACAAGCGCTGCTGCGAGCGGCAGTCCGCCATCCGGGCACATCCGTGCTCGATATCATCAGCCCTTGCGTCACATTCAACAACGCCGAGACCTCGACCAAGAGCTATCCCTACGGCCGCGACCACGAGATTCCGCTGCACGAGATTCAGATTCTGGCGCCGGACTACGTCGACGCGAGGGAAGAAATCACCATCGGTGACTATGACGAAGGCGATATCATCGATGTCGAGATGCACGACGGCAGCTTCATCCGCCTCAAGAAGCTGGACAATGACCACGATCCGCGCAACCGGCGCCAGGCAATGGATGTGCTGGAGCGCTCGATGCGCGAGCAGATTTTCTCGACCGGCTTGATCTACTACGAAGAGCCGCGCCCGACCCTTGCGGACACAGAGGAGCTGGTGGAGACGCCGCTGGCGCGCCTGGACGCTGCCGGCTTGCGCCCGTCCGAGGCGGTGCTGGATAGCGTCATGCAGAACTTAATGGCGGGCTGACACCCACCCCAAACCCCTCCCCCAAGATGAGGGAGGGGCTTTTCATCGCTGGAGCGACGCCTAATACTTCGGCATCTTCGGGTCAATCTCATCCGCCCAGGCCAGGATGCCGCCCTCGACGTTGTACATCTTGTCGAGGTCATAGCCGATCTCGGAAAGGTAGGCGATGCTGTCGGCGCTGCGCACGCCGGAGCGGCAGTGCACGTAGAGCGTCTTATCCTTGGGGATGTCCTGCAAGACAGTCTCTTCCCAGAGCTTGCGCCCGGCCTGGATGCCGTTTTTCGCCAACTGAATATCCGGCTTGGGGATGCGCAGCGTGCCGTCGATGGCGCTGATATCCCACTCGTGCGGATCGCGGACATCGATGACCAGGACATCTGCGCCGTTTTCGAGCGCCGACTTGACATCGTGCACGGTAACAGATTGCAGGGACAATTCGTCTGCATCGCCGACTGAACTGAATTCGCTGTGGTCGTGCGCCGGCATGCCGCAGAACTGTTCATAGTCGAGCAGAACGACGTCGCTCTGGTCGATGCTGCAAACCGGGCAATCAGGCGCTTTGCGAATCTTGATCGTATGGAAGCTCATCTCCAACGCGTCGTAGAGCATCATGCGGCCGATCATCGGCTCGCCGATGCCCAGCAGCAATTTGATCGCTTCCGTAGCTTGCATGGTGCCGATTGTGCCGGGCAAGATGCCCAGCACGCCGCCTTCGGCGCAGCTCGGGACCAGCCCGGGCGGCGGCGGCTCCGGGAACATGCAGCGGTAGCAGGGACCTTGCTCGGCAAAGAAAACGCTGAGCTGGCCCTCGAAGCGGAAGATGCTGCCATAAACATTGGGCAGGCCCAGCTTCACGCAGGCATCGTTGACCAGATAGCGGGTGGGAAAATTGTCCGTGCCATCAATGACCACATCCCAGTCTTCGCTGAAGATGCGCAGCGCGTTCTCGGATGTCAGCGGCTCATTGTACCTGACCACCTGAATATCTGGATTGAGATCGAGCATGCGCGCCGCCGCGCTGTCAAGCTTGGAGAGGCCGACCGTGCTGACGCCATGGATGACCTGCCGCTGCAAGTTGGTGAAATCGACGACATCGTAATCGACCAGGCCGATGCGCCCGATACCGGCGGCAGCGAGATAGAGCGCCAGCGGACTGCCCAGCCCGCCCGTGCCGATAAGCAACACCGAGGACGCCTTCAAGCGGCGCTGCCCCTCCATGCCGACTTCGGGCATGATGACGTGACGGCTGTAGCGCTTGACCTCGTCATTGGACAAGTCCGCCAGCCGCGGATGTAATGCCTGCATGGCTAGTTCTCCATTCTCTGGCCGCGCCCGCCGGCAATGCTGGGGATGATGCGAAGGCTCTCGGTCGCTTCGATCTCTGTATCCAGGCCCTGCAAGAAGCGGATGTCTTCGTCACCGATGAAGATGTTGACGAAGCTGCGCAATTCGTCTTCGTTGAACAGGTGCGCGCGCAATTCCGGATGCTGCTCAACCAGATTGTTCAGCGCCTCGCCGACTGTGCCGCCGGCCACATCAATATCCGCCGCCCCGCCGGTAAAGGCGCGCAAGGGCGTCGGAATCCGAATCTTTGCCATCATGCTCTCCTCTTGGTCTGCCAGTGACCACTCTACATACTAACGCCGGCAAGAGCCAGAATCTTACCTGCTGCCCATCGCAACTTCAGTCAATCCGCAATTGCAGCGCGTCAAAGCGGCTGCGGTCGGCTAGAAGCCGCCAGGCGCGCATATCCTCCGCCCGCCCCATCGCAACCGATGTGATGATGTAGACAAAGTTGGGCAGCGCATGCTCGCGGTCGTATTCCGAAGGCAGGGCCGGCGAATCCGGATGGCTGTGGTAGTAGCCGACCAGACTCAAGCCGAGATCGTCGGCTTGATCTTCCAGGCGCATCCAATCCTGCGGCGTCATGGCGTAGCGGTGATGCTGCTCCTCGACGGCGAATACATTCCGCACCTGGATGATGTCGCGCACGGTCACTTCGTTTTCCTCGTTTTCGCCCAGTAGGAACCCGCCGCCTTCATTGGGATAGGTCGCTTCCATTTGGTCAAAGATACGCTGCCGCAGTTCGCCGCTTATCTTGACAAGCATCGCCTGCCCACCGCCTTTCCTCGCAAACAAAAGAGCCAACCGCCCGGGCTGGCTCTTGTCTCTGTCCGCTTCGCTTGTTCAGCCTCCGCTTCAGACAGCCTCAATCCCGACGCGACGATTCGCCTCATCAACGCTGCTGCGACAACAACAACATGCAAGGACCGAAACGGCTAGCTGAGCATGGCATAACATGCGATGCAGATTAGCATAAGCTAGCTCCCGCTGCAACAGCAGTTTTAACCTGCTGGCGCCCGGCGTTGAATCCGCAGCCCTTCCGCGACCATACAGTCGCCCGCATTTGAGTTGCGTGCTCGTAATCGCCTGCGGCCTGAAGTCTAGCCTGGCTACGTGTCGCGCCGGGCTGATGCGCCCGCCTTGATCGGGCAGACCGCGCCAAGCCATTTATGTATATTGAAGGGCGCCCAGCCGAGTGCTATACTGGCGCGCATTATTCTGCAAACCGCGCGCGTTGAGGCCTAGAGGCCCGAGCGCTGATGGGCGCGAACGTAGCAAGGGAGACGGGTTATATGACTGCCAGGGGTGGGCTCGAGGAAGCCGTCGTTGCCGATATCACGACCAGTTATATTGACGGCAGCATCGGCGAACTGATCTATTGCGGATATGAGATTGAAGAGCTCGCCGAAAACGCCTCATTTGAAGAAATCTTGTTCTTGCTCTACAACTCCCGCCTTCCCAATCCAGCCGAATACGAAGACCTGCGGGCCACGGTCGCGCAGAATGCCGCGATCCCGGAAGCGGTGATCCAGATGATGAAGTCGCTGCCGAGCGGCACGCCGGCGATGGCGGTTTTGCGCACGGCGGTTTCGATGCTTTCGGCTTTTGACCCAGACGCGGAAAACTTGACGGGCAAAGAAGCAGCCAAAGCCAAGGCGTTTCGACTGACCGGCCAGATCACCACGATTTGCGCCGCCTGGATGCGTATCGCCAAGGGTCAGGAACCAGTATGCCCGCGCGCTGACCTCAGCGTGGCTGAGAACTTCCTATATATGGCGACCGGAGAAGCGCCGGACCCGACCGCTTGCGCCGCGCTGAATGTGTATCTGGTATTGCTGGCCGAGCACGGCATGAATGCCAGCACATTCGCCAGCCGCGTCGTGACGGCCACCGGCTCCGACTTGCACAGCGCGATTGTCGCTGGCATCGGCGCGCTGAAGGGGCCTTCGCACGGCGGCGCGAATTCTGAAGCGATGAAGATGTTTGTCGAAATCGGCGCCATCGAGAATGTCGAGCCTTGGTTCAATGAGCAGGTCAAGACCCGCAAGCGGCGCATCATGGGCATCGGGCATCGCGTCTACAAAGCGAATGATCCGCGCGCTGGTATCCTCAGGCGTCACGCGGAAGCGCTGGCCGATAGCTCGGGCAAGCGCAAGTGGTTCGATATCGCGGTCAAGCTGGCGGATACGGCGCGCGCCGATGACTATTTCGTGCAGCGCAATCTCTACCCGAACGTGGATTATTTCAGCGCAATCGTGCTGTACACGCTAGATCTTGATATTGACATGTTTACGCCACTATTCGCCATGTCGCGGATTGCCGGCTGGTCCGCCCATGTCATCGACCAGATGGGCGGGCGTCTGATCCGTCCCAAGGCGAACTACGTCGGACCGCGCGGATTGAAGTGGGTCCCCATTTCCGAGCGCTAGCTGAAACGCCAGCCCGCTGTATGGGGCTCGACGACTTCGACGAATCAGCCAGATTTGCCAAGCGTCGGCCGTATGTGCTAACCTGACTTCAAGACTTGAAGCGGGTTGGCGGCATGATTCCCTACAAGATCGTCGGAACCTCAGATTATCGCCCATACGTGGCCTTCTTCGTGACGGTCGCCAACGTCCTGGCATTTATATACGTGCTCACGTATGCCTTTCTGGGCGGGCTGGCGCTGGAAGAGGTCTACCGCCATTACGCGCTGAATATCTGCGCCGTGCGCGCGCAACCGCTGTCCGAGACATTGCTTGACGGCGCGCGCAGCATTTTCTTGCACATGAGTTTCGTGCACCTCACCTCAAATATCATCATCTTCTACGTATTCGGTTCGCGGATTGAAGAGCATCTGGGCCATATGCGCTTCCTGGCCTTCTACCTGATGGTGGGTTTCGGCGGGCACCTGGGGCATCTGCTGCTGGACGGCGGGCAATGCGGCGAAGCGCTGTACATGGTCGGCTCAAGCGGCGCGATTTCGGGCATCATCGGCGCCTTCCTGTTTCTGTTCCCTACCGCGCGCATCAAGTCAAAGATCATCGTGCTCAAAGTATTCGGGTACGATGTCAATGTCCCGGCCTGGGTTTATCTCGTCTACTGGTTTTTCATGCAGTTCTTTTACCAGGTCGGGTCTGTTGCGCCGCGCATCAACGTGCACTGGGGGCATGTCGGCGGGTTCATCACCGGGCTGGCGCTGATATTTCTCGTGTCTTTCGTCATCGCTCCGCCGCGCATTCCGCGGGTTTAGGGCGTGGGTGGGTGTGCGAGCCCCCACCCCCCAGCCCCCG
>VXLV01000015.1 GCA_009841405.1 Chloroflexota bacterium
GGGGCGACTTATCAAGTCGCCCGAAAGCGCATCGTTTTGATCCGGCGGGCGACCAAGTTGGTCGCCCCTACAATGTTTCGTTATTCGGGAATTCATTATCGGCTGTGCGCAAAATGGGGCCCGCGCTCGATTACCCTTAGTATTCGCCCCAACCCCCGCCGCCAGGCGTCTCGATGATGACGCGATCGCCGGCTTCGAGATGCGCCGTATGCTTGCCGCTGACCGCCTCGTCCATGCCGCCGCGGCGAATCGTGTTCACGCCGCATTTGCCGGACGCCCCGCCATTGAGTCCATAAGGCGCGCGCAGCCGGCGCTCGGCATTGATTGTGACCGTCGCCGGGACCAGCATTTCATACTCGCGCGCGATGCCGTCGCCGCCGCGGTGAGCGCCCGCGCCGCCGCTGCCAGCCCGCAAGCCGTAACGCCAAACGCGCATGGGCAAGCTGTACTCCAACGCTTCCACCGGTGTATTCAGCGTATTCGTCATGTGGCAATGCCGCCCCGACAAGCCGTGGCCGCGGCTAGACGCGCCATGGCCGCCGCCCAGTGTCTCGTAATAGACGAATTGCTCATCGCCATCGAAGCCGCCGACGGTGAAGTTATTCATCGTGCCCAGCGAAGCCGCCGGTATCAGCTGCGGCAGCGCCTGCGCCAGCGCGCCCAGCACCGTGTCCACCACGCGCTGGCTCGTCTCGGTATTGCCGACCACCACCGCCGCCGGAAAGCGCGGATTCAAAAAACTGCCTTCCGGCGTACTCACCTCGACCGGTTGGAAGCAGCCGTGATTCACCGGGATGTCTTCGTCGGACAAAAGCCGCACGCAATACCAGGTCGCTGAACGGACGATGGCGGGCACGGCGTTGACATTGCCCAAGACTTGAGGCGCGCTGCCCGCGAAGTCGACTCGCATGGTTTCGCCGCGCACCTCGATCTCTACCTGAATCGGAATCTCGAACTCGCGCTGGCCGTCGCCTTCCATTGCGTCGCGGAAACGATAGACGCCGTCGGGGATGCCGGCGATGACGTCCTCCGTCATTTGCCGTGAATACGCCAGCAAGGCGGCGGCGTGTTCCGCTGTCGTTTCGACGCCTTGCTCGATCATCATATCCGCGAGCCGGCTCTCGCCAATGCGATGCGCCGCCAACTGCGCTTCCAGGTCGCCGATGCGTTCAGCTGGATTGCGGCTGTTGGCCACGATCAGCGCCATCGCGCCGTCGTTCATCCAGCCGCTCAGCCGCAGTTTCAGCGGCGGAATGATGATGCCTTCCTGATAAAGTTCCGTGCTCAGCGGCGACGAGCCCGGCGTCATGCCACCGACATCCGCGTGATGCGCCCGGCTCGCCACAAAGTAGCTCAACTCGCCACCGGCGAAGACGGGCGAAATCATCGTGATGTCGGGCAGATGCGTCCCGCCATGATAAGGGTCGTTGAGCACGACCACATCGCCGGGCAGAATCTCCTCGAATGCCGCGACCGCCGCCGCCACCGACGCCGGCATGCTGCCAAGATGCACCGGGATATGCGCCGCCTGCGCGATCATGCGCGCCTCGGCGTCAAAGACCGCGCAACTGAAATCAAGCCGCTCGCGGATATTCGGGCTGAAGCTGGCGCGCTGCAGCGCCACGCCCATCTCCTCGGCGACGGCGGCAAACAGATTCTTGAATACTTCAATGCTTATCGCGTCTACCGGCATCGGCGCCCCTTTCGCCCGGGTCTGCAAAATCGTGAAACGCGCTCTGAAATTAGCATAGTTTAGGTACGCTGAATAGTAGACGCAACATTGGACAATCGCATCAGAGTCATTTCGCGCTTAGCACCACGCAGATCTGTGAAATTGTAGGGGCGTCTCGCGAGACGCCCATGTATAGCGGATCGCATCTGGCGGGCGTTTCAGCGAAACACCCCTACAAGGCTTGTCCGGTACTGCAATTCCTACACAATGGAAAATGCAATTCGACTGTAACGTAACTGAGCGAAGGTCTAGTGTGGAGATATGCAGCGCAATGTCTTGAAGTTCGCCAGCACTGTCTCCCCCTCTCCTTGTGGGAGAGAGGGCCGGGGGGTGAGGGCTTCTACGCGCGATACGCCCATGAACAGTGGAGCGCATCTAGCGGGCGTTTCAGCGAAACGCCCCTACGAATTTTGAATGTTGTCGGCAGGTGGTAAGATGTAACTCGATCGATCCAGCGAAGCGAAAGAGCCGGGCTACCCACTCATGCAGGTGCTGCTTTTCGCCAACGGCGAGCTTAATCAGGGCACGATGGTTCAGCGCTGCCTCGAGTGGGCGGCGCAGGCCCGCGTCATCTGCGCTGATGGCGGCGCGCTGCACGCCCGCGCGCTGGGTTTGCGCCCGCATACGATCATCGGCGATATGGACTCGCTAAAGCCGCAGCAAGTCCAGGGCTTCGCCGCCGCCGGCGCGGTCATCAAGCGGCATCCGCCCGAAAAGGACGAGACCGATCTGGAGCTGACGCTGCTGCACTGTGCCGCGATCGGCGCCGAGTCGGTGACGATCCTGGGCGGCCTGGGCGGGCGCTTCGATCAGACTCTGGCCAATATCTTGTTGCTCACCCACCCGGCCTTCAGCGCGCTGGACCTTGCCGTGGTCGACGGCGAGCAGACCATACGCCTGCTGCGCCCGGGCGCCCACACGATTCGCGGCGAAAGCGGCGATACGATCTCGCTCGTTCCCCTGTCGGCGAGCGTCGAGGGCATCACGACCGAGAACCTGCAATACGCGCTGGACGACGATACGCTCCGCCTTGGGCCTGCGCGCGGGATCAGCAATGTCCTGCTGCGGCCGCGGGCGACGGTGACGTTTCGCCGTGGCTTGCTGCTGCTGGCGCACACGGTCGGGCGCGCCTGATGCCGGCGTTCACCGTGATCAAGCGCGACGCCGCCGGCAAATTCGAACTGGCGTACGACGGCGCGCTGGTCGAGCGGACCGATGCCTTCGTCTGCGTTGACGCCGTATTTGCGCTGGAAGACCGCGATCTGGGCTACGTCAAGCTCCGCCGCGGCGACCGCTTCCGTGAGTGGTTCTACACCGATCAATGGTTCAACATCTTCCGCGTGCAGGACGGCGAGACCCTGGCGCTGAAGGGCTGGTACTGCAATATCACGCGGCCGCCACTGATCACAGCGTCGAGCGTGAGCGCCGACGACCTCGTTCTGGATGTCTTTGTCTTTCCCGACGGCCGCACGCTATGGCTGGATGAGGACGACTTCGCCCGCCTGGACATACCGAAGCGGGACAGACAGAAGGCGCGGCAGGGGGCGCGTACCCTTGAAACCTGGGTGCAGCGGCGCCTGCCGCCCTTTGATGAGATCCCGAGCTAGCGCGATGCGCCGCGCTCGGCCGGTGGACTCTGTCTTGCTACCGGCTCATTCCAGATCGGGCCGGATCACCAGCACCGGCACATTCACATCGTGCATGACCTTGTTGGCGACGCTGCCAAATACCAAACGCGCCAGACCGGAGTGGCCGTGCGTGGTCATCACTGCGAGGTCGATGTTTTCCGCTTCAATGTACTCAATGATATGTTGACCGACGCCAACCGCGTCGATAATGTGCAATCGACATTCCACCCCTTCTTCCCGCACTTCGTTGCGCAAGCCGAGCAGATGCTGTTTGATCTCCTCCCGTATCCGATTCGCGAGTTCGTATTCCCCGGCGATAGCCAGCGAATCGACAAACTCGTGCATTGGTGGCGTAAATATGTGCAACAAAATGACCTCGCCGCCGCTAATGCGCGCGAAATCTACGGCATAGGGGATGGCGCGTTCGCTCCAGGCAGAGCCATCGGTCGGCACAACGATCTTGTTGAACGGTCGGTGTTGGAACATTTGAACCTCACTCTCGTGGTCAAATCAGTCTAAAATCAGTATATCATAGAAACTTGCGTTGTCTTTGAAGATTGTATTGACAGCGCTCCTTGAGCCTGTATAATTTCAGGCTGAAATCTACAAAAATCTAAAGAATCATACCAATGAAACAAGCCGACGGCGCTCACCTCAGCACGGGGCGCAATCTGAAAATCGCGCTCTTCCACCTGGGGTCGGGCATGGTGGACGTCCTGGCGACCGGCGTCTGGAATCGCATCATGGTGGCGGACCTCGGTTACAGCGCCGCCTTTGTCGGGCTTCTCACAGGCTTGCGCTATTTCCTGGCGCCCCTGGGCGTGCTTGCGGGCCGCTTCTCGGACACGCATACCATCGGCGGCTACCGGCGGCTATTCTGGATCTGGTTGGGCCGCGCCATGATGGCGGTCAGCACGGTGACGCTGGGCTTCGCCACGGCCGAGTTGGTGGGCCGCGCGCAGGCCGGCGCCACAGGCTCGATTCACTGGGCGCTCTTGCTGGCCCTGGTCATGTCCTTCCTGCTGTTCAGCTTGGGCAACGCGCTCTCGGGCGCCACCTTCCTCGCCTTGATTCACGACCGCGCGGCTGAACATCAGCGCGGTCGCGCGGTCGGGCTGGTCTGGACCTTTCTGCTGCTGGGCTTCGCGGCGGGCGGCGTTTTCTTCAGCCTCATGTTGCCCACAAGCACAGGCGGCGGCGCGATCGGCTTCAGCGCGCAATCGGTGCTGAACCTGTTTGTCGTCACCGCCGGCGTCCTGACACTGCTCTGGTTTTTCTCGCTCTTGGGCGAGGAGCGGCGAAACGCCCAAACCGACGCGACCGCAGCGGCCGAACGTCCAAGCTTTCGCAGCGATCTCGCGTTGGCTTGGCAAAGCCGCAGAATGCGATTCTTCCTCGTCTACCTCACGCTTTCGATGCTATTCGCATTCTTGCAAGATACAGTGCTTGAGCCCTTCGCCGGCCAACTCTTCGGCATGGAGGCGCATATCACCAATCGCTTTTCGGCGTACTGGGGCAGCATGGCAATTGTCGGCTCCTTTGTCGTGCTCTACTTCTCCGGCCGGCATCCGCTGTTTACCCATCGCAATCTAGCCCGCGCCGGCGTAATCGTATTGCTGCTGGCTTACGCCGTCTTCGCGATGTCCGCGCTGGGCGTGGCCCGTCAATTGGTGACGCCGGGCCTGGTGCTCCTGGGCGTGG
Source organism: Chloroflexota bacterium (assembly GCA_009841405.1). GTDB lineage: Bacteria > Chloroflexota > Anaerolineae > Aggregatilineales > Phototrophicaceae > UBA6055. Next base: position 5,062 of record VXLV01000015.1, read on the forward strand.
GCCTGGGCATCTGGAATATCGGCACCTTGGGCTTGATGATGCAGTTGAGTCCCACCGGAAGGGCGGGGACCTTCCTGGGCTTCTGGACGCTAAGCGTCACACTGTCGCGTGGCCTGGGCGTGGCCGGCGGCGGCATCGTGCGCGACCTGGCGCTGATTGTCTCGGGCGAACACGCCATCGCCTACGGGGCGGTATTCTGCTGCGGATTCGCGGGCTTGCTGATCGCATACCTCGCGCTGCGGCAGGTGAAGCAGGCCGACCAGGCGTCGGCTCTTCGCACAGACGCGGATCTGGCAAAGGCGCTCTCGCATTCCATGGAGTGAGTCGCTGCCCGTGTTTGGCTGAGGATCAGATCAGATCGGAGGTCACTCGGCTTCGTTCAGCAGCGCGGCGACATCGGTATAGCCCATGATATTGTGCCCGGCATCAACATAGATAACTTCGCCAGTGATGCGCCGCGACAGATCCGAGGCCAGGAATAGCGCCAGATCGCCTACATCGTCCTGGCTGACCAATTCCTTCATCGGCGCCGTTACCTCAGCGTACTTCAGCAAATCGCGGAAGCCGGCGATGCCGCCCGCCGACAGCGTTTTGATTGCGCCGGCGCTGATCGCGTTGACGCGGATTTTGCGGCGCCCAAGGTCGGCCGCCAGGTACATCGTGATGGCTTCCAGCGCCGCCTTGGCGACCGCCATAGCGTTGTAATTGGGCACAACCGTGCGCGAAGCGTTGTATGTCAGGCTCATGATGCTGCCGCCGACCGGCATCAACGGTTCCGCACGCCGCGCCATTTCAATCAAGCTGACGGCGCTGATGTCGATTGCGCTCAAGAGCGCCTCGCGTCGCAGATCAACGAAGCGCCCGCCCAGGGCGTCGCGCTCGGCGAAAGCCACCGAATGCACGAGCACATCCAGCTTGCCGTATTTCTCGGCGACTGCGGCGAAGACGGCATCCATCTCCGCGCCATTGCCGACATCGGCTTGAATAATCAGCTCGCAGCCGATGGACTCGCCCAGGGGGCGGACGCGCTTCTCCAGCCGGTCCATCGCGTAGCTCAGGGCGATGGTTGCGCCCTCGCGCTGCAAGGCGCGCGCGATGCCCCAGCCGATGGAATTCTTGTTGGCCACGCCAAATATGAGCGCGACCTTGCCGTCGAGTAGACCCATATTGCCCCCGCTTCAGTCTGCTACCCGGACACGCGACGTTGAACTGTCGTAAATCAACGCGGATCATAGTCTACGGACATGCCGCTTGTCCAGCCGCGACCGCGCAGCGCAATGACCGCGCTCGCATTGACCTGGCCGGCGCGACCTGCTAATCTGTGCACAGAAGAACCGCGAAAACACTTACGGCGCAGCTTGACGCGGAAGTGGAATATGGCCGAAACTGAACGCGTCCTGGTTACCATAGCCATGGACTTCGCCGATGAAATCCTCAGCGAATTGCGCGATCTGTCGCCGCGATTGCAGATCGAGCGGCACTTCCCCCATGTCTCGCATGATGTCATGGCCAGGACGGAAGTCCTCTACACCAGCGGGTACTTTCCCGAGCCAGAACAAGCGCCCAAGCTGCGCTGGATTCAGCTGCATACCGCGGGCGTCAACCACGCGATCAATCACGCGATCGTCCAGGCCGAGGACATTGTCGTCACGTCGACCAGCGGCATCCACGCCAGCAATATGGCGCAATACTGCCTGATGGCAATGCTCATGTTCAACTACAGAATGCGCCTCGCCTTCGACCTGCAGGGCCGGGCCGAGTGGCCGGCCGATTCGCACGCGCTTTTCACGCCAATCGACATGGACTTGCAGACGGTCGGTATCGTGGGCTACGGCAGCATCGGCCGCGAGCTGGCGCGGATATGCGCGGCGATTGGCATGACGGTACTGGCGACCAAGCGCGACATCAGCCGAACAGAAGAATCGAACGCATTTATCATGCCCGGCTTCGGCGACCCGACCGGCGACATTCCCGATCGTATCTATCCGGCCAACACCATCACGTCCATGGCCAAAGACTGCGACTACCTGGTGGTCACCGTGCCGCATACCGACGACACCGAGCACCTGGTTGACGATGAGGTATTCGCCGCGATGAAAGAATCAGCGGTCTTGGTGAATGTCTCTCGCGGCGCAGTCGTCGACGAGAAGGCGCTGATCACCGCGCTGTCGTCCGAGGTGATTGCCGGCGCCGTCCTGGATGTCTTTGAGGAAGAGCCGCTGCCCTCCGCCAGCCCCCTCTGGAATCTCGACAACGTCATCATCACGCCGCATTTGTCCGGCTTCACGCGCGACTATCACAAGAAGGCGGCGCAAGTGTTCAAAGCCAATTTGCGCCGCTATCTGGACAACGATTCCTTGCTCAACCAATTGGACCGCGCCATCGGCTATTGAGGCGCGCCCGCTCAATCACGGTTAGGAACGCAACTCCGCCTTGAGGCGATGTCGCGCCGCGCCGATGATCTTCTTGCGAATTCTGGCGGCGTTCTTGTCGGTCAGGGTACGGCTCTCGTCTTGATAGGTCAGCGCATAAGCCAGGCTCTTCTTGCCGGCCGGGATCGGGTCGCCCGTATAAACATCGAAGAGCGTGACCTCTTTCAGCAGCCGCCCGCCCGCTTGCCGTATCACCGCCTCTACCTCGCCAGCCGCCAGATCGGCGCTGACGATCAGCGCGATGTCTTCGAGGACCGCCGGCGTCGTCGGCAGCGGCGTAATCGCGTGCAGACGGCGGTGAAGCTGAATCAGCGGCTCAACCGAGAGTTCGCCGTAGATAACCTTGGCGTCCCTCAGTTTGAAGCG
>VXLV01000117.1 GCA_009841405.1 Chloroflexota bacterium
AGCGGGCACGACGGAGGGCCCATAATCAGGCATGACTAGCGACCCCAGCCGCGATCTGGAAGACTTCGCTTTCTGGGTTTGGGTAGCCCTGCCACGGGAGCGCGAGCAATGGCTTGCGCTTGATCTGCCGGGCACGCTTCCACTAAACCCGAAAGCCGAGATCATCTCGGACTGGGCACGGGAAGCGATTCTGCGCGGCGATCACCCCGCCGACGACATCAACACCTACGAGTCGTTCGCGATCGAGATTCGCTGGCTGCGAAGGGTTTGCGAGAAGCAATTCGCAGTGTGGCAAGCGATGAACGCGCGGCGCTGGGAATGACCGAGCGCCCGCGCCGCCGCAACCACGTGGTGCCGCGCGGCCTCAAAATCTCGCTCTGCGGGGAGCTGATAGAGCGCCCGCGAACTTGGCACCCGTATCTGGCGATCGCCACTTGCCCGGACTGCAAAGAGATTGCGCACGGAATCGGCTACAAGCCGCGCGAACCGCGCTGGCTCCGCGAATGGGTAGACGAAACTCGGTCCGCGCTCGCGCCGCTCAAAGCGCACTTGACCGCGCCGACCGGCTCCGAAGCCAAGAAAGAGCTCCGGCAAATGCGCCGCGCTCGCCGACGCCGGAGACCCTGATAAGCTAGCACCGAGGGGCAAGTCCCCGAGGAGCCCATCCAAAGTACTCGCGCGGCAACCCGCGCTTGACGGAAACGGTCGGAGCGCCGGAGCCAACCGGCAATCCGAACCCGTTTTGCGCACTTTGGAGCGCGGCCCAATGACCCCCCGCCAACGGCTCGAATTGCGAGCCAGCGAAATCTCCCAGCGCCAGAGCCAGCTCCGCCCGGAGCTGCAACGGCTGGGAGCGCTCGATAGCCCGAGCGCCGAAGAGCGGTCGCTAATGACCGACCACTTGGCCGAAATGGGACGGCTCGATACCGAGCTCGCCGATCTGGAACCCAGAATCCGCGCCGCCCGCTACGGCGAAGCCGCCGACCCGGACTTCGCCGACCTCCCCGCCGGGCCGGAGCACCGCGAGTTTGACCGGCTGATCGCCCGGGCCCGCTCCGAATACGGACTTGGCCGCATCATTCAGCACCGGCTCGGCGGATCCGAGCTCGAAGGGGCCACGCTCGAGCTCTGCCAGGCGATCGGAGCCGAAGACAATCAGATTCCGACCGCGCTGCTGGCCGCCCGCGAGCGAGCCGCCGCTTCCGTAACCGCCCCGACCAATGTCGGCGTGGAAGCCCGCCCGCTTATCGCGCCCGTGTTCCCGATGCCCGTGGCCGACTTTCTGGGAGTGATGCCAATCTCCGTCCCGGCGGGCGAGCAAGCCGTCAATGTCGTTGCCGATCTGGATCCGATCGACGCCACGGCGGAGGGCACCGGCGCGGGGAACCAGGCGATCACTTTTTCAAGCTCGCTCGGCGAGCCCGAGAGCTACCGCGCTTCGGGCACTCTCAACCGGGGCGACATTGCTTCGCTGGCCACGCTTGACGCTGGCATCCGGGACACGCTCAATTCGCTCGTGGCCGCCGGGATCGAAAAAGACGTCGTAACCGACCTGATCGGCACCGGCCCGACCGCTCCCGATTCCGCCGAGATCACATTCGCGACCGCCAAATCCAAGCTCTACGGCTTGGTAGACGGCAAATACGCCGGGCGGGCTTCGGACGTGCGCTTGGTGGTCGGCTCGGCCACGCTGGCCAAGCTGGCCGGTCTCTACCGCACGACCAACGGCGCGGACACTTCCAACGCGCTCGAAGAGCTGGAAAGAATCTCCGGCGGAGTGATGGTATCGGCCAACGTGCCCGCCGCCGCCACTTCCGGCGCTCGGGACAAGACCCAGGAAGCCGTGGCCGCTCGCGGGATGGACGGTGCCCGGCTCTTCGTCTGGGATCAAAGCACTTTGATCGTTGACCCCTACAGCTTGGCCTCGGATTCGCAGATCAAGCTAACGGTCGTAACGGTCGCCGACTTCATGATTGCCCGGCGCTCGAACTTCCCGCAACTGAACTTCAAGCTCTCGGCCTAACGTGTCGGCGCTCAAAGCGCGCCGACTGCCGGACGGCTCCGGCTTCCGGCTCGAAGGCGTGGTAATCGACTACCGGGATAGCGCTCCCGTCGAAGACGGCTTGATCGAGCGCTTTCTGCCCGGCTCTCTCCGGCTCGGGCCCAACGCGGTTTTGACCGTGATGCACGATCGCGATCGGCTGCTGGCCCGAAGCCCGGATACGCTCCGGCTCGCCGATTCCCAGGACAAGCTCTCGCTAGTGGCGGACATGCCGCCGACCCGGGAATCGGCGGACGCCTACCAGCTCGTTAAATCCGGCGTCTATCAGGGGCTCTCGATCCGTTACCTCCCGGAGCGGGAGCGGATCGAGGGCAGCACCCGGATAGTGGAAGCGGCCTATCTGGAATCGGTCGGCGTGGTGGACGTGCCCGCTTACCCCATGTCCACGCTCCGGGCCCGCGACAAGTCGTTGATCCGACGCTTGGCCGGGCACGGATCGCCCGGCCAGCGCTCGGTGATCCGAAGGTTCCTGCTGTAGTGGCCGCGCGGACTGACGATCTGGATATCTCCGCCGTCACGATTGACGTGCTGGATCTGATCCGCTATCTACGGCTGTCCCCTGAACGGGAATACTGGACGGAGGGACACCCGGGCTATGAGCGCGTGGCCAGGCTCCGCGAGCTGGCCGCCCGCCAGGTGGTGCGCTGGGCCCCCGAAGCCCCGACCCCGGAGCTCAACGAAGCCGTGCGGCGCTTGCTTGCCTACGGAGTGCAACGGCTTGGCGGGCTTTCCCAACCGCTCGCCCAGCAAGCGGACGGCGCATTGCCCGGTCTCGGTCCCGCCGAGATGCTTTATTCCGGCGCGGCAAGCCTTTTGCAACGCTGGCACCCGCTCGAAGTCGGGCAAATTGACTAGCGCCGCGATCCGCCGCTCGGCCCGAATCCGCCGTTTTTGCGGCAATTTCGGCCAATTGCTCAAAAAAGGGGGCCCTGTGAGGCCCGTAGAGCGATTTTGGGGGCCGGGCCTTAGGTGGAACCCATGTTGATTCCCAAACTCTTCGCTCGCGCCAAGCGAGCCGCCGTGGAGCGCGGATATACCGACCAGGCATTGGCCGCCCAGCTCGACTATGCGACTTTGAGCGCCAACGACGCCGCCCAGCTCGCCGCCGCCGTCTTCGGCGCGGGACTGGTCGGGCGCTCTCTCGCCGCCGCCACGGTGGAAGCCGACCCGGTTATCGGAGCGGCGCTCCCGGCCAGCTCGCGGGACATGATCGGGCGGGCGCTGGTGCTCGGCGGCGAGCTCTTTTTTGACGTTCGCACCCGGGGCGGCTTGCGGCTAGTCCCGGCGCTCTTCGCCGACGCCACGGGCGGGCCCGAGCGCTACGTCTACAAGCTGCAAGTGGCCAGTCCGCGCGGTTATCTGCCGATCCGCCGCCCGTGGTCGGCGGTGCTGGCTTTCTTCTGGGCCCGGAATCCGCGCTTCCCGTGGCGGGGCGAGGGCCCGTTGACCGCCGCCCGGCTCTCCACCGGCTTGGCCGCCGCCGTGGAATCCAAGCTCTCCGGCGAGATATCCAAGTCGGTCGCGGGCTCGGTGCTCCCCGTCCCGTTCGGGGAAACCGACATGCGGCAATTCCGAACCAACTTGGCCGCCGCCAAAAAGGGCGGACTGTTCACCAGCCCGAGCATGGCTTCGGGCTTCGGGGCCGGAGCCGTCAATTCGGGCGGGGAGTATCGGACGATCCGGCTCGGAGCCCGACCCGATCCGCAAATGACCGCGCTCCGCTCGCCCGCCGCGGCCGCGGTGCTGCAAGCGATCGGGATTCAACCGGGGATGCTCTCGCTCGAAGACGGTTCCGGCCAGCTCGCCCGGGAAGCTTATCGGCAATTTGCGCACTCGGTGATCGAGCCGCTCTGCGAGCTGCTTTCCGAAGAGCTCTCGCTCAAATTCGAGCGGGAAGTGCGCATTGTCCCGAAGAGCTTCGGGAACGCAGATCTGCAAGCCCGGGCCCGCGCCGCCCGATCGTTGACCCAGGCGGGAGCGCCGCTCGAACAAGCGCTCCGGCTCTGCGGGTTCGAGTAGCTTGTCGCTCTTCACTGGTGATGAACTTGGCGGCTTGCCGGTATTCGTCCCGATCGGGACGAAGTTTTGCGAAGACTGCGGACACGACATCTCTTGGCGCTTGCGGGCCAAGACTGGAACCGAAGTCTGCTACGGCGCAAGCCAGCCACGATTCTGCGTCCCGTGCTTGGCCGAGCGCAAGCGCTCGCAACAACTGGCCAGCTACCACCGGCTCAAAGCCGATCCCGATTGGGCGGAGCACCGCCGCGCCACGGCGCAAGCGTGGCGGGATCGCAACCGCGAACACTACCGGAAGGTCAAGCGCTTGGCCAAGCGCCGCCAGCGAGCCCGGGCGCGAGGGCTCTGACCGCTCGGACTAGTGGCAACCTCACTCCCGCCCGGATTCTGCGCCGTCTGCCACGCACGGGACGGGACGGTCAAAGCGCCGCGCTCGGCTTCGATCGAGCCGGGCGGCTCGCACTGGCTTTACGTCATGCGCTGCGAGCGCTGCCGCTCGGTTGATTCCCGCCCGCTCTGCAAGCTCGAAGACTTGCCCAAATCGCTTGAAGCTCTGCGACAGCCTGTCGCGGCTCGCCGCGCAAGCGGCTACCCGGATTGACACGGGCTCCAAGAATGAAAGAAGCCGACCGGCCCAACTTCCGCGCCGGTCGGCTCTTAGGTGCATAGATTAAGGATCGGCACCGTGAAACAGTCTAAGCAAACCGACCAAGCGCTTGACTACGGCGCACGGATTCGGGCGAAGGTCGATGCGGCGATCACCAAGAATCCGCGCCCGGACTACGAGCCGATTGACCGCTCGCCGACCAAAGCGCCGGAGCGACACGTCTATGACGAACCCAAGCACCAGCGCCGGAGAGAATCGCGAGCCAAGCGGACAGACTTCGTTCAAACGGAGCTATGGCCAGCAATGACCCCGGCGACTATGTGGGATCGACTCGACGGCGGGCATTTGAACGTTGCCGCGATCCGCGCTTACCACGTGCTCCGTGGACGCTTCGGCATGCGCGTGGACAATGCCGCTTACCCGAGCCAGGCAACGATTGCCCGCAACATCAAGCGCTCTCGGCAACGAACGAACGAAGCGCTTCGGATGCTGGAAGCGGACGGTTGGATAACGATCGAGCGCACTGGCCGCTCTCACCGCTACTTTGATGTCCCGTGGCTGCAGGTGCCCAATCGCCGGATGGAACGCCGAGCGATTGCGCCAACATGTCCCGAAGTCGGGACATCTGATGTCCCCGATCGGGGACACAATAAACAAAAAGTAGATAAGCAAATACCCCTAAATCCCCAATGACTTCAAAGCTCGGGACCCTACCAGCTCTCCGGCTCCCCCCGGCTATGACGCGCCCCCGTTCTTTCGTACACACATCGGGCGAAATCCCGTGATCGAGCCAAGCCAGGGGGCTTTCTTCAAAGATTCGTCCCGAGACTTCAAAATTCCGCCGCCGGGCGAGCTGGGCCCGGCGCTGCTCGAATATCTCGGCACCCTGACCGTCCCCCACGGGCCCGACAAGGGCCAGCCGCTAGAGCTCTGGCCGCATCAACGGGACTTCGTGGAGCGCACGTGGGCGATTGACGCCGAGCTCGAAGACGCCTATGCGGTGCTCTGCGCTCCCCGCAAAAACGGCAAGACGCCGCTAGTGTCGGCGCTGGCCGCCGCCGCCATTGACGGGCCGCTCCGGGAGCCGCGCGGCGAAGTGCTGGTAGTGTCGGCGGGCTTCAAGCAAGCCCGACTAGTGATCCGGGACGTGGCCGCTTACTTGGGCCCGAAGCTCCGCAACGCCAACGAATGGCGGGTGCTCAATTCGTCCCAGCACGCTTTGATCGAGCACCGACCGACCGAAGCCGTGGTGCAAGCGGTCGGCTCCGATCCGTCCCAGCTCCCCGGCTTCCGGGCGAGCTTGGTCATCATCGACGAACCCGCTTCCCAGAAACTGACCAAAGCCGAGCAGATCTGGGAAGTGCTTTCCACCACGGCGGGAGCCGCCGATAAATTCCGGCTCCTGATGATCGGAACCGCCGTGGCCGCTCACCAGGACACGCACTACTTCGAGCGCATGCGCGGGGAAGCCGACGTCGTGCTCGACTATCGCGGCGATCCGAAGGCTCCGCTCTTTGACGAACACGGCGAGATCGCCGGGCACGTCAAGCGGGCTAACCCGGCTTGGGCTTTCTCGGCTCCGCTCCGCCGGGCGATCCGCAAGGAAGCCCAGCTCGCCGCCCGCGATTCCACCCAGCGCCGGGTTTTCAACTCGCTCCGGCTCAATCTCGGCTCCGAGCAAGTGGGACGGGACTTGCTTTGCGACACGGAGACATTGGCCGCGATCGAAGCCGACCCGGACGCTCCCCCGGAGCGGTCGGGTCCGGCTTTCTGGGGGATAGACATCGGCGCTTCCAAATCGCTCTCGGCGACTACCTGCTATTGGCCGGAATCCGGCTTTGTCGACTACGTGATCGCGGTGCCGAAGATTCCCGGGCTCCCGGAGCGCGGCGAGCAAGACGGAGTAGGCACGGACTACGAAGCCATGTATCGGGACGGGGACTTGATCCGCTCCGGCGAGCGCGTGATCGATCTACCGGCTTTCTTGCGCGAGTGCTTGGATCGCTTCGGCCCGACCCTGCCCGCCGCGATCGCCGCCGACCGCTTCAAGCAAGCCGAGCTACTGGACGCCATGTCCGAAGTCGGAATCCCCGCCGACCGCTTGCACCCGCGCGGGATGGGATGGGCCACGGCTACCCAAGACGTGGCGGCTTTTCGGGAAGCGGCTATCTCCCGGGTCATCGCGATCCGGCCCAGCTTCGCAATGCGCCACGCAATGGGCGCGGCCACGGTTGCCGAAAGCCCGACCGGAGACTGGAAACTAATCAAGCAGCGCAAGGGCCACGGAGCCAAGACGGGAGCCAGGGACGATCTGGCCGCCGCCACGGTGCTAGGCGTATCGCTCGGCTTCCGGCTTACCCGCTCCGATCGGGGCTCGGCAAGCATGGCCGGGCACGGCGGCCCGCTCGAAAATGGCGAGATCGAGCATGAGCACGAAGACGAAGAAGAGCCGATCCACCAGCTCATCGTCTAGGCACGATTGGCGCGAGCGGCGAAAGCTCTACGCTAGCCGGGCTTGGAAAGCGCTGGCTTGGGTCGCCAAGCAGAAAGCCGGTTGGCGGTGCTCGCGGTGCTCGAAGCCGGGCAAGCTCGAAGCCCACCACGTGGACAAGTCGGCGGAGCGGTTCTTCGATCCCGAGAACGTGATCTGCATTTGCGTGGACTGCCACCGCGCCGAGCATGCGCCCAAGTCGGACTACTGGAAGCGCCGGAGAGCTGCTTTCCGGTTCGCTGAAGAGCTGCGGTCGTAGGCGATAAGACGTTCGTTAGTTAGTTACCCTGGGAATCGACGGGACGGGGGAGCATCCGCCGCAGGCCGGCGCTTGATCCGCAAGCCTCGCGCTTTCGTCCACCGGGCGAGCGCCAACGCGTGGGCCCGGCGATCCGACTTTTGGGCCAGCGAAAACAACCGCGATCGGCGGGGCCGCCAACTGGGGCCGCCCGCGATCGTGCACGTGCGCAAGTGCGAAGACGAATTCTGCGTCCCGGACTGGGAGCCGGATTCCACCGATCCCGGCCTGGGCACCCAGGGCTACACGCGGATTGTGGAAATCGCCCAAGAGCGGGCACGACGGAGGGCCCATAATCAGGCATGACTAGCGACCCCAGCCGCGAT
>VXLV01000092.1 GCA_009841405.1 Chloroflexota bacterium
TGGTGGTGGTGCGTTTTTTGCGGGGGGCGGCGGGGGGCGTGCCCCCTGGGGGGGCCCCATATGATTGTGGCATTTTGTGGGGGGTGGGTTGGGGGGGTGCGCGCCCACATCCTCCCAGCGGTGGCAGCGCACGACGCGGCCATCGGGCAGGGTTTCCAAGGGCGGCTTGTCGCTGACGCAGCGGTCGATGACAAGCGGGCAACGGTCAGCGAAGACACAGCCGCTGGCACGCTGCGTCAGCGCCGGCGGATTGCCGCTGATCGATTGCAGGCGCGCCTGGTGTTTGCTCTGGCCCGGTTTGGGCACGCTGCTGATCAGCCCGCGCGTATAGGGATGTCGCGGCTGCTGGAACAGGGCGTGGACATCCGCCTCTTCCATGACTTCGCCCGCGTAGAGCACCAGCACGCGCTGGCACAGTTGCGCTACCACGCCCAGGTTGTGCGTGATGTAGATGACGCCGGTATGGCGGTCTGCGATCAGGTCGCGCAAGAGGTCCAGGATGACGGCTTCGGTGGTGACGTCCAGGCCGGTCGTCGGCTCGTCCATGATCAGCAGGTCGGGGTTGCTGATGAGCGCCATAGCGATGTTGACGCGCTGCTGCATGCCACCGCTGAGCTCATGCGGGTAACGCTCCGCTACCCGCACCGGATCCACCAGATTGACCTGATGGAACATGTCGATCATGGCGTCGTAAGCGGCTCTGCCGTCGATCTGTTCGGCCGCTTTAAGAACCTCGGCGACTTGGCGTCCAATTTTGATGGACGGGTTGAGGGCGGCGCCGGCATTCTGCGGGACGAACTTAATGCGCTTGGCCCACAAATGCCGCATCTCGGCAGTTGACTTGGCCAGCAAGTCTTCGCCAGCAAAGCGCAAAACGCCGCCGCGCTCGACGCGGCCGTTGCCGCTGAGATAGCGCATCAGCGCCAGCGCCACGGTCGACTTGCCCGAACCCGATTCGCCCACCAAGCCGTAGATCTGCCCCGGCTGCAATCGCAGGCGGAAGTCGCGCGCGGCCGGAATCCAGTCGCCCTTGACGCGATAGCTTATCGTCAGCTTGTCGACTTGCAGCAAGGGCGCGGCGGCAGCAGCCATCATCTAGGCGCCCTTCTGCACGGCGCGGCGGATGCCGTCCGACATCAGATTCACGGCGATCACCAGCACGGCGATCGCCAGCGCCGGGAACTCCAGCGCCCAGGGCGTGAGCTGATAGAAGCCGCCGCGGTTTTCGTTGACCATCAGACCCCAGTCGGGTGATGGCGGGCGCGCGCCGAAGCCCAGGAAACCCAGCGAGGCGACCAGGAAAATGGCGTAGGAGAAACGCAGCGACGCTTCGACCACCAGCGCGGGAATCACCGAAGGCATGATTTCGCGGAAGATGATGTAGGGCTTGCTTTCGCCGCGGATCTCGGCCGCTTCCACAAATTCGCGGGTCTTGATATCGAGCGTGCTGCTGCGGGCGACGCGCGCGACAATTGGAATGTAGAGCGCGGAAATAACCAGCAGCACTACGTTGTCCGCCAGCCCGGCCTGCCAACTGCCGGCGGCGAAATCGAGATTGCGAATGATGCCGACCAGCACCAGCGCCAGCAGCAGCGCCGGAATCGCCAGCAAAGCGTCGATGACGCGCCCCAGAATCTCATCCACCCAGCCGCCGGCATAGCCCATGAACAGACCCAGCGCCGAGCCGAGCGCGACGCTGACCAGCGTTCCCAGGCCGGCGATACGGAAGATGCTGCCCGCGCCCAGGATCACGCGGCTGTAAACATCGCGCCCCAGCCGGTCAGTGCCGAAGGGGTGCTCGCCCAGTTGCAGCGCGCCGATATCCAGGGTCGGCGGCTGGCGGACGGCGTGGCTCTGATCGTTGGGATTGGCGTAGGGCGCCAACTGCCGGCCGAAAAGCGCCAGCAGCAAGAAGAACACCACCAGCAACGTGCCCAGCGCCGACTGCGGCTGGCGCAGCAGCACGCGCAGCAATGCCAAAACAGCGGTGAGACTGCGACTACCGGTGGTGAGGGTCATTCGGCCGGACCTGAAGATCCTGCGGCTCGTGGGCGTCAACTCCCCCTCCCCGTCGAAATCTGTAGGGGCGACCTATCAGGTCGCCCGCATTTGCCACCGCAGGCTGACCGCACCGGGCCGGGGGGTGGGGTATACCGCGACTACCCAATCACCGCCATGTTGAAGTTCGTCCGCCCGGCGAAGGGATGCAGCGCGACGCCGGAGACATTGCCGCCCAGCACCATGAAGGCGGCAAAGAAATAGGGCACGATGATCGGCCCCTCATCTAGCAGAATCTGCTGAATCTCCTTGTACGCTGCCGTGCGCGCAGCCTGGTCAAGCGTCGAGCGGCCGATTTCGATCAATTCGTCGACGCGCGGATTGCTGTAGTGGGATTCGTTCCATACGCCTTGCGAGTGATAGGCGAAGTCCAGATAGAACTGCGGCACTGCGCGCGCGCCCCAGCCGGTGATGCCTAGATCTACTGTATCCCAGTTGCCACTGTAGTAGGCGTTCTCGTCTTCCAATTGGATTTCGACGCGGATGCCGGCTTCTTCCCATTGGGCAGCCAATGCTTGCGCCAAGTCCGGGAAGTTGCTGCTGTTAGGCCCGTGCAATACCATGTCCAGGCCATCGGGATAACCGGCATCGGCCAGCAAGGCGGCCGCCGCTGCCGGATCGCGCGCCGGTACTTCGGCCTCCGCCAGGAAGTACTGTCCGAAAGCCGGTCCGATGGGCGAATCCTTGCCGACCGCGCCGAAGCCCAGCTGGATCCGTTCCCAGATCTGCTGGCGGTCCGTCGCCAGTTTGAAGGCTTGGCGAACGCGCGCGTCATTCCCCGGCGCCCGGTCATAGCGAAGTCGCGCCAGATGGTGCCCGCTGGTGGGGATATCGGTCGTGTGGAAATTGGCGTCGCCGGCAAAGCCCAGGAAGCTGGCGTTATCCAGGCGGGCGATGCCGTCAGCCGTTCCGCCCTGCACGGCGGCGACGCCGGCTTGCTGGTCGTCAAAGTAGATGAACTCGAGCTGGTCGATGCTGGGCGCGCCGCCCCAGTAAGTCTCGTTGGCGCGCAAGATGGCGCGGTCGCCGGGGATCATCTCGTCCAGGATGAAGGGGCCCGAGCCGTTGAAGTCGACGCCGATATTTTCTGCGCCGGCTTTGAGGATGACGAGTTTGTTGTCGGTGAGGTTATAGAGGAAATCTGGATTGGGGGCGCTCAAAGTGATGGCGATGGTGTTGTCGCCGGTGGCTTCGATGGCTTCGACCGTGCTGAGCAGGTTGGCGACCGAACCTTCGGCGTCGATCTGCCACTGGAGTGTCCAGAGCACATCGTCGACCGTCACCGGGCTGCCGTCGTGCCAGGTCGCGTCAGCGCGGATTTGCAGGGTGTAGACCAGGCCGTCGGCGCTATGTTCCCAGGCGGACGCCAGACGGGGCACGAGGTTGGAGGCGGCGTCGGTCTCAATTAGATAATCGTAGACGGCGTTCAAGACGGCGATTTCGCTATCGCCGGAGGCCGAGCGCGGATCGAAGGTCGCGGGCGTCAGCCAGGCGAAGCGGAGCGCGCTGCTGTCTTGCGCGCTGACGATGCCGCCCAGCGGGGCCAGCGAAACCGTGCCGACGGCGGCCGCTGCGCCGGCGGCGAAAATATTCAGGAATTCGCGGCGGGTGACTTCGTTAATCGGGGAGTTAGTCTTGCGCTTCACAGTGGACTTGTCCTTTCTTCCCTTTTGTTGAAACGGCAAACTTGTTGCGACGGCGGGAGGATGACAAGCCACAAGAGCGCGTCGCGAAAGCTAGCGCGGGGGCGCCAGCGAGCGTCCAGCGCGTTTGCGGGTCAGCGCGCGGCTCGCGGCCATTGCCATTCCTCGTCGTCTGTCCCTCGGCCGGATGGCCAAGGGATACGGCGGCATTATGGCAAAGTTTGCGCCGTATGGCAACGCAAAGCCTCGTCCGGCGAGCGGCTGCGGATTTGCGGGAAGGCCCCGCGTCAACTGACGGCAGCGGTATAAAAATGCGTCCGGCCGGAAAAGGGATGCAACTCGACGCCGGATACATGGCTCGCCATCACCATGAATGAGGCGTAGAAGTAAGGCACGATTATCGGGCCCTCCTCGAGAAACAGCCGCTGAATGTCTTTGTACGCGGCGGTGCGCGCGTCTTCGTCGAGGGCGGAGCGGGCGAAGTCGATGAGCGCGTCCAGCCGCTCGTCCTGCCAGTGCGATTCGTTCCAGGTCGCGTCGGAGCGGTAGGCGAGGTCGAGGTAAATCTGCGGCGAGACTCGGTCGCCCCACCAGGTCACGCCCAGGTCTACATCCAGCCACTTCTGCACCCAGTATTCGTTTTCTTCTTCCAACTGGATCTCGACGCGGATGCCGGCCTCTTGCCACTGCGCCGCCAGCGCCTGGGCGAAATCGGGCATGGCGCCGCTGTTGGGCACGTGCAGCGTCATGTCCAGGCCATCGGGATAACCCGCTTCCGCCAGCAGGGCGGCGGCCGCCACTGGATCGCGCGGCGGCGGCTCGGCGTCTTCGAGGAAGTACTGGGGGAAGGAGGGCCCTATCGGCGAATCTTTGCCGACAGCGCCATAGCCCAGTTGCACGCGTTCCCAGACGGCGCGCCGGTCAGTCGCCAGCTTGAAGGCCCGGCGCACGCGAATGTCGTTTCCGGGCGGTCGGTCGGCGCGGATGCGCGTCATGTCATGCCCGTTAGCCTGAAGGTTGCGCGTGTTAAAGCGGACATCGCCGCTGAAATTCAGGAAGCTGAAGTTATCCAGCCGCAAGATGCCATCGGCGACGCCACCTTGCACCGCGGCGATCGCCGCCTGCTGATCGTCGAAAAAGAGAAATTCCAGCGTATCTATATTTGGCGCGCCGCGCCAGTAATCCGGGTTGGCGCGCATGATTGCTCGGTCGGCGGGGATCATCTTTTCCATGATGAAAGGGCCGGTGCCGTTGAAGTCGATGCCGAGATTCTCCGCCTCTGCTTTGAGCATCACCACTTTGTACTCGGTGAGTCGATAAAGAAAGTCGGGAACCGACGCATTGAGATCGAAGACTACGCTATGATCGCCGCTGGCTTCCACAGCATTGACGCTCGACAGCAAATCGGCGATTGTGCCGCCGGCGTCAAGCTGTAGCTGGATGCTCCAGACGACATCGCGCGCGGTCAGCAGGCTGCCGTCATGGAAGCGGGCGTCTTCCACCAATTGCAGCGTATAGCGCGTCCCGTCGTCGTTTCGCTCCCAGGCATGGGCCAGCGCCGGGACCAGATTCGACTCCGCGTCAGTCTCGAAAAGATAGTCGTACAGCGCGTTCAGAATGGCGATTTCGCTCATGCCGGAGACGGAGCGCGGGTCCAGCTGCGCGGGCGTGAGCCAGGCGATGCGCAGGGTCCCGCCAGCGCTGGCGGCGGCCGCGTTCAGCCGCGGCGCGCGTTCCAGCGCAATCGTGCCGACAGCGCCGGCCGCTCCAGCCGCGAAAATCTGCAGGACGTCGCGGCGCGAGGGACTTTGACGATGGGGATCAGTATTTCGCTTGGTCATTACGCGGCTCCTTCGGTTCGAGGCGTCCGTAAGGCGCAGGTCACTGATTTCAGATTACCGGACTCTGCAGCCCAGGTAAAGCGAATAGCGCGCGAGCTCGGAGACATGGACTGCGGCCGCTTTTGACTTAGCGCGCAAGATTGGCTATTCTCAGCGCGAGTTCGGCAATCGTCGAACCCAAGCGTATTGCGCCGGCTGAATGCGGCGCGCGACAAACTGGTATCCACGCGCGGAAGTGAGCTCTATGCCCAACCTGCCTGTCGTCGCCGCAGTCGGCAGCACCACAATCGCATCCGAACACCGCGGCTGCAACGCCCGCGACTTGCTGGCGGAAGCGGTCCTGGATTGCTTGGCCGACGCCGGCCTGGACGACTTGTCGCCGGTCGAGCACGGCTTGGCCAGTTACGAAAGCGATCATTTCAACTTGCAGATGACGCTGGGCGCGATCCTGCAAGATACCATCGGCATGACGCCCAAACCGAGCGTGCGCGTTGAAGGCGGCGGCGCTACCGGCGCGCTGGCGCTGCGGACGGCCTGGGCGCATATCGTCAGCGGCTTGTGCGATTCCATCCTCGTCTACGGCGTCGAGAAAAACGGCCGCGGCGTCTCATCGCGCACAGCCAACCAGCTCTTCGCGCTCTCGGCTGATGTTGACTGGGAGTTCATGATCGGCGGCACGTACACCGGCTTCTACGCCGCCATGATCCGCGCCCACATGGCGAAGTACGGCGCCACCGAAGAACAATTCGCCCATGTCGCCGTACGCAATCGCCGCAACGCCGGCTTCAATCCCATCGCGCAAAAGCCCATGGACATCACTGTCGACGATGTGCTGGCGTCGCTGCCGATCGCCGAGCCGTACAAACTGCTGGATTGCAGCTTGCTCAGCGATGGCGCCGCCTGCGTCTTGCTGGCGACCGCGGACTGGGCGCGCGCGCATTGCCCGCGCTTCAGCGAACGGCCGCCGGTCTACTTCAGCGCCAGCGGCTGCGGCACCGATACCATGCGCCTGGGCGATCGTTATCCCGCCATCACCAACTTCCGCGCCAAGCGCGAAGCCGCCCGGCAAGCCTACCATATGGCCGGCATCAGCCAGCCCCGGGCCGAGATTGATGTCGCCGAGCTATACGACAGCTACAGCGGCGTCGAGATTCAAGCCGTCGAAGACCTGGGTTTCGTCGCCGAAGGGCAGGGCGGGCCGGCGGTCGCGGACGGCATGTTTGATCTGGACGGCGACATGCCCGTCAATACCAGCGGCGGTCTGTTGGGGCGGGGGGCGCCGGTGGGCGCGACCGGCATCCTGCAAGCGATTGAAGTGACGCAGCAGCTATGGGAATCTGTAGACCCTCGCCGCCAGGCAGCGGGCGCGCGCCGGGGTTTGACCGACACCCACGCCGGCATCGCCAGCATCAGCGTCGTTAATATCTTCGAGCGCAAGGATTGATATGTCAGACAAGGTCAGAAGCCAGATTGAGATCGCCACGATGGCGGATGGAGGACCGTCCGATCCCTGGCGCGAATTCCGCCAGGTCGAACGCATCACGCTGGAATTGACGCAAGCCTACCGCTACAGTCTGGGCAAGTACTCGCGCTTCTTTATCGAGCTCGAGAATCGGCGTTTTCTGGCGACGCGCTGCGAGACCTGCGCCAAGGTCTACGCGCCGCCGCGGCCGCTCTGCCCGGCATGCCTGCGGCCGACAGCTTGGACTGAGTTGACCGGCAAGGGCGCAGTCGAAACCTGGTCGCTGCTGCATTTCTCGCCGGGCAGCAACGCCGATGTCCGCGCGCTGGAGACGCCCTACGTGCTGGCGTACGTGCTGCTGGATGGCGCCGACACGCTCTTCCCGCATCTGCTTAAAGCGCCGCCTGATCAAGTGGAGCGCGGCCTGCGCGTGCGGGTGGCCTACAGCGACGAGCCCGTGCAGCACCCGATTCATCTGATGTACTTTGTACCGATGGAATAGAATTGTAGACATGCAAGCGGCCAAGCCACCGCCCGCGTAAATTACCTTGCCTCACGCAGGGTATTGCTCCCCCTCCCTCATTTTGGGATGCCTGCCATAGAGATGGCAGGAGGGGGCTGGGG
>VXLV01000077.1 GCA_009841405.1 Chloroflexota bacterium
TCAGCGAGGTCTCCGGCGCGGCCATCAGCAACCCGGATGTGCGCGCGGCGGCGCTGTCGGCGATTGACGTCTGGGGACCCCTGGGCGTGGACGCGGAAGTCTGCTTCGCCGGTTACGGCTCGCTGCTGCTGCTGGACACGGCGTACAGCCCGCGCCGGCTCGTCTGGCTGACGTCCTACCTGCGCCCGGACGGCAAGGTCTGCGCGCAAGTGAATCGGGCCGGCACGGTCGTCTTGATGCCGGGCGCGCCCTCGGCCACGCTGACGCCCAGCCCGCGTCCGGCCGGCTTGCCGCCGCCGCCAACCGCCAATCCCTACTTGATTCGGGACAATCCGGCGACTGCCCGTACGCTGTCGAATTGCATGGTGACCAGCATCGATTTGCTGAACTTCCGCGCCAGCCCGGCCGGGGCGATCAAGAGCTGGTACGCCGGCAACGCCATGGCGCTGTCGCGGACGCAGAATTGGTTCCAGGTGAGCTACCTGGGCAATGTCGGCTGGATTAGCGCCCACTTCGTCACCACCACCGGCGATTGCGGCTGACACTATGAAGGCGCTGCTGGGGAGAACGCGGGCGAGTCGTCTGGCGCTGCTGTTGCTGTTGTTGGCGGTCGCGCTGCTGGCGGCCTGGCTGGCGCTGGCGGGCCAGGCGCCCGCAAGCGACGACTTCTTCGCGCTAAGACTGGCGGCGGCCGAGACGCGGGTCGCCGGCTCGCTGCTGAATGAGGTCTGGCAGATTGACGAAGCCGGCGTCGGTCCGCAGAAAGTCCTCGACGCCAGCCCCCACGACCTGATTTTGGAATCGGGCCCCCTGGATACCGAGCACGAAGTCTGCTTCCAGGGCGATGGCGGCTGGATGCTGGTGGACGGCGGCGTCAGCCCCATGCGGCAGATCTGGCTGCGCAGTTACCGTCAGCCCGATGGCATGACCTGCGCGCTGATGGACCGCCGCGGCATGATGATGATCATCACAGGCGAGCCGCCGCTTTCCTCTGCGCCGCGCACGACCGCCGTCCCGGCTGAAAGGCGGCTGCTGGAATTGCCAGCCGACAGCCTCGACTCGGCGCGGCCGCTGGCGGATTGCGTCGTCCACAGCATCCACACGCTGAACTTGCGCGAGCGGCCGGCCGGGCGCATCCTGGGCGCGTTTGGCGGCGAGGGCGTGGCGCTGGCGCGGACGCCGAACTGGTTCAAAATCACGGCCGAGGGCATTGAATCGGGCTGGGTCAGCGCCAACTTCGTGTATCCCAGAGGCGACTGCGAGTAGATTTCGGGCGCGGTTCAGCAGCCTGGCCGGCATTCCGCTTACAAAGTCAAACGAATGACGCTATAATGAGCGCGTTGTCCGGCGACCGGGAAGTTTCCGCGCGTCGGCGGATGCTCTTGCGCGGCGCGTGACGGGACGGGATGGGATGTGACCGATGATTGAAGACATTCTTGAAGAAGCGGAAGGTAAAATGAAATCGACCTTGTCGGTCTTCCGCGATGAGCTCAGCCGGATGCGCAGCGGGCGGGCCAGCACCGCCCTGGTCGACCGCATGATGGTGGAGTACTACGGCCAGGATACCGAGCTGCGGCAGCTGGCGAGCGTATCAACGCCCGAGGCGATGCAAATCCTGATTCGGCCCTACGACAAGAGCGCGATCCGCAATATCGAACGCGCGATTCAGATGTCGGATATCGGCGTCAATCCCAATGTCGACGGCGAGAATATCCGGCTGAATATGCCGGCGCTGACCCGCGAGCGGCGGCTGGAGCTGGTCAAGTTCCTCAATCGGCGCATGGAAGAAAACCGCGTCGCCATTCGCAATATCCGCCGCTCGGCCAACAGCGATCTGCAAGACTTCGAGAAAGAAAAGCTGATCTCCGAAGACGACCGCAAACGCGGCGAAGTCGAAGTCCAGAAGCTGACCGACAAATTTGTCGCGCAGATTGGTGAATTGGGTGAAAGCAAAGAAAAAGACATCATGGCGGTATAGCGCCGCCTGAGGAGCGCGCGGCGCGGCGGTGTAGAGGATAATTGTCATGCAATTGGAAAGTCGCGGCGGAAATCATTTATGGCGCTATTGACCAAGAGGAACGGGCGGGAGCAGACGGCTCTGCCACCGCTTGAGAAAGTACCAACCCACGTCGCCATCATCATGGATGGCAACGGTCGCTGGGCGCGGCAACGCGGCTTGCCCCGCTCCGAGGGGCACCGCCAGGGCACGGAGAACTTGCGGCGCATCATCCGGGCCGCGGTCGAATTCGGCGTGTCGATCATGACAATCTACGCATTTTCAACCGAGAATTGGTCGCGGCCGCGGCGCGAGGTCATGCTGCTGATGCGCATCCTTGAGATGGTCATCGACCGCGAATTGCAGGAACTGCGCCGCGAAGGCGTGCAAATCCGTCATATCGGCGAGCTTAAGGGCATCGAGAGCCGGTTGGCGCGCAAAGTGGTGGATGCCTGCGCGTACACGCGCGACAATCAGCGCCTGATCCTGAATGTCGCCTTTAACTATGGCGGACGCGACGAGATTGTGCACGCCGTGCAGAATATCGTGCGCGATGGCATTCCCGCCGAGGCGATCACCGAGGACACGATCAGCGACTACATCTATACCAGCGATCTGCCCGACCCGGACTTGATCATTCGCACCAGCGGCGAATTTCGCCTGAGCAACTTTCTGATTTGGCAGGGCGCCTACAGCGAAATCTACACCACCGAGACCTACTGGCCGGCCTTCGACCGCGTGGAATTCCACCGCGCCTTGCAAGCATACGGCCGCCGTCGCCGCCGATTCGGCAAGACTGACGAGCAGATCGACGCCGAATTCAGCC
Organism: Chloroflexota bacterium; assembly: GCA_009841405.1. Classification (GTDB taxonomy): domain Bacteria; phylum Chloroflexota; class Anaerolineae; order Aggregatilineales; family Phototrophicaceae; genus UBA6055. The sequence goes on from VXLV01000077.1 coordinate 2,823, forward strand.
GCCGCGGGCCAATGCGCGAGAAGCGCTTCTGATGCGCAAGAAGCGCCTCGGCCGCACTGAACTGCAATTGCCGATCGTCGGCATCGGAACCGCTTTCGTCGGCATCCCCACGCAGAACCAGACCGTCAGCGAATACGAGGACGCGCCCAGCCCAATCGACCGCGAGCTCGGCGTGGAGACGCTGGTGGCGGCGATTGACGCCGGCTGTACATTCTTTGATACCGCCGCGCTATACGGACGCAGCCTCAGCGAGGCGATGATCGGCGAGGCGCTGCGTCAGCGGCCGGAAGCCAAAGGCGACATAATCGTCTCGACCAAAGCCGGCCGCAGCCACGAGGGCTACGACTTCAGCTTTGACGGCATCGTCCGCAGCGTTCACGGCAGCCTTGAGCGCCTGGGTCTGGACCGCGTCGACATCGTCTACATCCATGACGCGATGGGGCAGCCGATGGAGCGCGTGCTGGCTGATGACGGCGCGCTGGGCGCGCTGCGGCATCTGCAGCGGCAGGGGCTTTTCTCTCACATTGGCACGGCGTCCAACGACCCTTCGACCAACCTGGCTTACATCAAAACCGGCGAGTTCGACGCCGCTGTCATCGCCGATTCCTGGAGCCTTATCAATCGCATCGCCGAGCGCGAGATCTTCGCCGAAGCGGCCAAGCACGATGTCGGCCTGGTCGCCGCGACCCCGCTCGAACGCGGCCTGCTAGTCACCGGGCCACGCGACGATACCAAGTACCTGAATCGCGTCTTCAGCCAGGAATGCCTCGACCACGTCCGGGTGATTCAAGCGCTCTGCGCCGATTACGACTTGCCGATGCTGGCGGCTGCGCTGCAGTGGAGCGCGCGTCATTCGCAAGTCGCGTCGACAATCCCGGGCGCGCGCGTGCCACAGGAAGCGCGGTCCAGCCTGGCCGCCGCCCAGCTTGAGATCCCCGAAGCGTTCTGGGCGGACCTGGCGTCGCTGGTCCGGCACTTCGACACCGCGATCAGCGTTTAGCGCGCATCCGCCGGGCGCGGCCCGCTGTCCAGGTCGCTTGCCCGGCGGATGTCCGCCCAGCCCATCCCTTGCCGAATCAAGAGCGCGAAGCCAATGATCGTCGGCGCCAGCCAGATGACCAGGTGAACGACGACGGCGTAGGCGGTGGCGGCGGCAGTTTGCTGGTTCAGCGCGCCCAAAATCGTGATGATGACGAACTCGTTGACGCCGACTTGTCCAGGCGACGCCGGAATCAGACCAGCCAGGTTCACCGCGCCGACCAGCAGCAGCGCGACCGCGTAGTTTAGCTGCAGGCCAAATGCCTGCATCACCAGCCAGTACGTGCCCGCTTCTATTCCCCACGTTACAAACGAACTGACGATGGCGCCCAGGAGATTTGCAGGACTGCGCAAGCCTTCCAGCCCGACGATGACATCCTCGCCGATGCGGCTGACTGGACCGCGGAGCGAACCTGGCAGCGCCTGGTTGAGGGCGCGAATCAGCGCGCGCAGCAGATGCGGCTTGGCGGCCAGGACCAGGGCGACCAACAGAGCGAAGACGAAGAGCGGCGCGGTAACGGACGTAATCGTCGCCAGGGCGGGAGACTGGACATCAATGAAGAGCAGGCTGAGGAAGATGAAGCTCAGCATGACGCAGCCATCGAAGAGCCGCTCCAGCGCGACCACCGTTGTCGCGCGCAGCAAGGGCACATCGTGGTTGCGCCGCAGCAAGTAGATGCGCAGCGCGTCGCCGGCGCGCAGCGGGTAGACATTGTTGCCCATGTAGCCGATGAACACCAACTGGCTCAGCGCCGACAGACGAACCAGCTTGATGGCGCGCAGCAAGAACTGCCAGCGCAAAGCGATGATGATCACGGCGAGAATGTAGGTCAGCGTTGCCGCGGCCAGGATCGGCAAGTCCAGCGCGTTGAGACTGTTCCAGAATTGCTCGGGCTGCAAGCCGCGAAACGCCAGATATAGAAAGCCGGCGCTGATGAACATGCCGGCGATGAAGCCGAGACGACGCTTGTCCAATGTTATCAAGCCCTGGTTGATGCGCGCGACTATGCTAACTTATGACGGCAAGCATACACCAAATCGCGCGCAAGCCAATGGCTCTTGACGGCGAAGTTGATCCGCCTAGAAGGCCGGCAGCGCGTCGAACGCAACTTGTTCGAGCGCGCGCATCGGCTCCACATACTCGAGTCCAAAGGTGTCGGCCACGGCCGGATGCGCGCACTGCCCGGCATAGGTGTTGAGCCCCTTGCGCAGCGCCGGGTTAGCGGCGAGGGCCGCCGCCGCGCCCCGGTCAGCGATCTGCAGGGCGTAGGGCAGGGTGGCGTTGGCCAGCGCCAGGCTGGAGGTGCGCGGCACCGCGCCCGGCATATTGGCGACGCCGTAGTGCAATACGCCGTCAAGGACGAAGGTCGGATCGCGGTGCGTGGTGGGCCGGGTGGTCTCCACGCAGCCGCCCTGGTCAACGGCGACATCGACGATGACGCTGCCCTCGTTCATCAGCGGCAGCATGTCGCGCGTCACCAACATGGGCGCGCGCGCCCCGGCGATCAAGACCGAGCCAATCAAGGCGTCGGCGGCGCGGATGGATTTCGTGATGTTGATATGGTTGGAGTAGAGCGTGGTCAACTTGCCGTCCATCACGTCGTCCAGATAGCGCAGCCGGTCGAGATTGATATCGAGCAGGGTCACGCGCGCGCCCATGCCCAGCGCGATTTTGGCCGCGTTTGCGCCGACCGTGCCCGCGCCCAGGATGACGACGTGGGCCGGCACAACCCCGGGCACGCCGCCCAGCAGCATGCCGCGTCCGCCTCGGTGCTTCTCCAGGTAATGCGAGACTACCTGGGTCGCCATGCGCCCGGCGACCTCGCTCATCGGCTCCAGCAAGGGCAGCCGCCCGGCGCTGTCCTCGACCGTTTCATAGGCGATGCCGGTAACGCCCGTGTTGAGCAGGGCGTCAGTCAAGGCCGCTTCCGCCGCCAGGTGGAGGTAGGTGAAGAGCACCATGTCCGAGTGCAAGTAATCGCATTCCTTGTCTTGCGGCTCCTTCACCTTGATGACCATTTCCGCGCGCGACCAGACCGCGGCCGCCGACGCCAGCATCAGCGCGCCCGAGTCGTGATATTCAGCGTCGGGGAAGCCGCTGATTTCGCCCGCTCCGCATTCTACGTACACCATATGCCCGCGCCGCACGAACTCGCGCACGCCCGATGGCGGCAGCGCCACCCGATGCTCGTCCACTTTCGTTTCTTTGGGAATGCCAATGATCATCGCCGCTCTCCTGCTATATCCCTCAGCTACATTGTACAGCATGTCGGAAGACTGGCAGGAGTTTTCATACAGATTGCCCAAGTGCTGCGAGTGTGCGATTGAGTCTGTTTCGCCATTGCAAGACCGGAGCGCTCGATCCAGCCACGGTCAAGGCACAGGGTTGCTCACACATGTGGCGAAAATTCGGGATGAGAAGTTGCGGGCGAGCCAAGGCTCGCCCCTACCGATTCTCACAAGGACGCGAAGAAAAAAGGCGGGCTTGTCTCAGATGATGAAGTGCTCGTATTCGTTGTCAGCCGGGATGCCCCAGACGGACCAGAAGTCGCCGCTGGTCGGGCTCATGATGGCGGCCCCGCAGCTCTCGACGTGCATCGGCGGTTTGGGTCGCGTACATATCGCCACGTCATCGCGCGTCAGCGCCATCAGATCGTCGACCGTAACGGCGTCGTTCGCCAGCAACTCGCGGGCGCGGCGCAGTCGGTTCTCCGAGCTGCTGCGCGATTCCGGCGGCCGTTCGCGCGCGACATCCAGATTTTGCTGAATCAGGCAGTGGTTGGTATGCGTGATGGTCTCATCGGCCAGCGCCTCCACGTGGTGGGATGTCGACATCGCTTCAACTTGATAGCCGCGGCCTTGTCCGTCCATCAGCATGTAATTGTGCGCGCCGGCCAGCTTGGCGCCGGTCAGGCATTCGAGCGCAGCGTCGATATCGTTCTGCTGCAAGATCTTGCGCACGACAAATGGCCAGGTCACTCCGATTTGGCCGTCGGTCGCCATGAGATTGTTGATGCCGACGCAGATGCCCGCGCTATTCATGCCGATCATGCCCACGCAGCCGGTTATGGTGAATGTCAGAAACTCCGGCGCGCCAACCGGCTCTCCCTGAATCAAGATAACGTAGGGCGTGGCCGTGGCGTGCATATCCCAGGTTTGCCCCAGGAAGGCGTTTCCGTTCGCGCTGCGGCCCGGCGGCACCATGAACGCGGTGCAATTGTCGGCGACCAAGGGCGGCGCGCCCGCCGGGACAGTGATATCGCCCAGGTTGTAGACGACATCAATGAAGTCGGTGAAGCCGTTGTTGATGACCAGTTCAGCCAGACTCAGCCCGGTCGCGTCGGCCATGCCTTGCAACTCGCGCATTAGATCGGGCGCGTAAGCCTGGTGCTCGGCGACGCAAACCTCGGCCAGGGCGATGACGGCGGCGCGGGACAGATTGTGGCCGGTCCAGTCGCCGCTCTGGCTGAGACGGACGCGCTCCTCGGTGAACATGTGGATCTCATCGTGGAAGCGCTGCCCGTGCGCGTAGCCCATTTCGTAGGAAGAGCCGGCTAGCTTGACTACTCGTATCTTGTCCATAAGCGCCCCTAGCTTTCGTGCATAGCTTAACTATACCCGTCTCGACGCGTGAACGCGACACTTAGCCGGCTAGCTCGGAAAGAAGCGGTATTCATAGACAATACACAACTATTTGCCGCCATTCATTGTGTATAGTATACAAAACTCCTTTACAGACGCCGCGCATTATCATACATTTTGGTTGAAGCAGTAGATTTCGACAGGGGAATGGGCGGAGTATCGCGCAGCAAAAGCTCGTTCAGCGTATTGCCAGCGCCGGGAGAGAAAGATGATGCAGACGCCAATGTTCTACATTGGATTTGCAATGCGGACGACAACAGCCGCGACTTTATGGCGGGCCAAGCGCAGGGATCCTTTATCAGAATTACTCACTTGGACAAGATAACTTATTTCAGGAGCAGAACCTAAAGGACGCAAGAGTACGCAAGGAGCGACCGATGGCACTGTCTCTGTACTCTTTTGAGCTAGGAATGATAGTGATCATGGCTCTCTTCATTACAGCGTTATGGCTGGTATGCAGACGCCTGATAGCGCCAAAGCCAACAGACGCGACTGCCAATACGGCGCGACTGCGCTCAGCGCGCATCGGGCTAACCTATCAGACGCGAACGTGGCGCGCAGCAGAGATGCTCGCGCCATTGCTTTTCCAGCGCTGAACACGCTACGGTCGATGCGGGCAAACGCCTGTCCTGCGGAGATGGCGCCGCACGCATCCGCGAGTCCACTAGCAGAGTCCTGGTCTTGCTTACCCCGCCGACTACATCTTATCCATTTCCGCGCGTACGGTAGACAGCAGGTTATCCGCCCGTATCTGCGCCAGTGTGTAGCAGGGTCCCCCGAGCTGGTCAGCCAGGCGCTGCGCCAGCCCTTGATCGAAGGCCACATGCTCCATGTTGATCGTGACCGTGCGGATATCGGCTTCGTGAATGCGGCGCGCGATGGAATGCGCCTCGTCCTGCGGCGAAATCGAGTCGCTGATGGAGACATTGCCCGCGCCGTCCGTCAGCAGGATCATCATCGGCATCACGTCCGGATTCAGGTTCTTCTCGCGCATGACCGACTCGTAGGTCAGCAACAAACCGGCGGAGAGCGGCGTCTTGCCGCCGACCGGGATATCGGCCATGGCTTGCTTGGCCAACACCACTGAATTGGTCGGCGGCAGCACCAGCGAGGCGCGGTCCTTCTGAAACACGACCAGACCCACGCGGTCGCGGCGCTGATAGGCGTCGGTCAACAGCGACAGGATCGCGCTCTTGGTCGCCTGCATGCGCTCCGAGACTGCCATGCTCCAGGAGGCGTCGACTGTGAACATGATAAGATTGCTGGCTTTACGGACGCGGACTTTCTCCTGCAGGTCGGTCTTGCGCAGGGCGTAAGCCATTCCCGTTTCCTGCTTCTGATCGCCGCGCTCGACCTGGAAGGGCGCCGCGGCCCGCAGTGTGGCGTCGAAGGCGATATCGCTTGGCTTCTCGCCGGCTTGTTTGGCGCGGACGTAACGCCCGCGTTTGCGCTCGGTGCGCGTGGTTGAGCGGCGCCCGGATTGACGCCGCGTCATGCGGTCAAGCTGCGTATTGAGCTTGCGCGTCTCGAATTCGGCTTTGGATTCGACCTGCTGCCCGCCTTCCCACCAGCGCGCGTCGGCGGTGGGGAAGACATCCTGCGGGGCGGCTTCGGTTTGGCCGAGCTCTTGCTCTTGCGGCTCGCCTTCGCCGCTTACAGACTCACTTTTTTTTTAGTCTGCGCCGCTTGTTCGTCGCTGTTCTCGCTGAACTCGCCCTCTTCTTCGCCCTCGCCGATTTCCTGGCGTTTCTCGTCAACGGCCGCTTCGACGGCGTTGAGATCGGCCTGGGCGTCGCTGAAGGGACCGCGCTTTAGGCGGTGCGGGATCGTCAGCCGGATGGCGATGGTGATGTCGCGGTCGTTGATGGCGGTTCGGCCTTCAAAGGCGGCGTGAGCGCGCGCCGCTTTGAGAATCACCAGATCAGCGCGGTGGCCGTCGATGCGCAAGTCGCTGGTGATGCTGGCGATGACGCGCAGGTCGTGCGTTGTATGCGTGACCTGGTCAATGATTTCGCGGGCGTCGGCGATGCGCTGGGAGAGCTGCTGGTCCACCGGCTGCCATTCCGCTTTGAAATCCAGCGGGTCGTTTTCGTAGGCGATATGCCGCTCGAGAATCTCTATGCGATCGGTAGCGTCTTTGATGCCGGTGACATCAACCGAGAGCGCGAAGCGATCCAGCAACTGCGGGCGCAGATCGCCCTCTTCCGGGTTCATCGTGCCGACCAGGATAAAGCGCGCCGGATGGCTGAAGCTGATGCCCTCGCGCTCGACGATATTCACGCCCATCGCGGCGCTGTCCAACAGGAGGTCGACGATATGGTCGTCGAGCAGGTTGATCTCATCCACGTAGAGAATGCCGCGGTTGGCGTTCGCCAGGACGCCGGTGTCAAAATGCCGCTCGCCAAATTGAATCGCCTTCTCGATATCGAGCGTACCGACAACGCGGTCTTCCGTGGCGCTGACGGGCAGATCCACGAAACTAATACGCCGCTGCGTCATCGGTATTTCGGGGCAGTCTTCGTACTTTTGCCGCGCAAAGTCCGACCAGGACTCGGGCCGCGCCGGATCATCGTTGAAGGGCGAATCGGCGATGACGCTGATCTCCGGCAGCAGCGCCGCCAACGCGCGCGCCGCGGTCGACTTGCCAGTGCCGCGCTCGCCGCGGATCAACACGCCGCCGATGCGCATGTCGATGGCGTTTAGGATCAGCGCAAGCTTCATCATATCTTGGCCGACTACGGCAGTGAATGGATAGACGGGCGGTCTGTTGCTCATGAAGTTTCCGGTTTCCTGATGACTGGACTGAACTGAATTCCGAATTATACGCGAGTCATTTTGGGCTGACAATTGCCAGCTTGCGCGGCTTTGGCTGCAGCAACGAGCGCGCTCAGACTGCCTGCAGGATTACGTCTCGCGCCGCACTGATGACAGGCTCGAACTGTCGATGCGCCTGGACGACCAGGGTCGTCTCGCAGGCCAGCGCTTCGCCGGGAAAGACGGCGATGGCGGGATGATCGGCCTCATGGCGATCGAGCAGCGATACGCCCATGCCGCTGATGATGAACTCGCGGCGGGTGCGATTGTCATCGACGCGCATCAGTGACGGCGGGTCAATTTTACGGGCGTCAAAAAAACGGCGACTCAGCGCCTGAAACGGGCAGTCGTCGCCGGTCTGGATCCAGGGGCGCCGGCTGATGACAGCAAGCGGATCGGCGCCCGAGGAGAGCCAGGCTGCCGGCAGCGCCACAATCAGTTGCGCCTGCCCGAGCTTGCGCGCGCTTAAATCGGCCGCGTCAACCCGACCGTACACGATGCCGAGATCGGCTTCCTGATCCCTGACCTGGGCGATGATTTGCGCGGACTCGCCGCGCGACAGATTCAGCTCTAGCTCGGGATAAATCTCGCCAAGCCGCGCAACTGTCCGCGAAAGCGAAAAGGAGGCCTCGGCCACGCTGCAGGCAAGGCGCAGCTGCCCCGTGATCCGCCCCCGGCGCGAAGCTGCTTCATTGGCGAATCCACTGGCGGCGTCCAGCGTTCGTCGCGCGTACGGCGCCAGCGCGCGCCCGCTCTGGGTTGGCGCGACGCCGGCGTGCGAGCGCTCAAAGAGCTGGATGCCGAATTCGCTTTCCAGCGCCTTGATATGCGCGCTGACGGTGGAGGGCGTCAGAGCCAGCTGGCGCGCCGCGGCCGATATGCTTCCCTGCTCCATAACCGTGATAAAGGTGCGCAACTGATGAATCTTCATGGCGGGCTTTCGGCTTTCCCGAAGGCTACTTGTGGCTTTTGAGCGGTAGCGCTGATCGATTGGCGGCCTATGATACTGGCGATCTGACGATAATTCGAGAATCAGGAGCCGAGCAATGATTCACTCTCGCGTAGCGGAATCGCCACCAGTGACCGATAACCCGGCGCAAAAGTTTTTCGCTGACAAGCTGCGTTATGAAACCGACCCGGCCGATGTCCACGCGGAAATGGAGTCCGGCGCGCCCGGCTTCGTGCTGCTGGATGTTCGCTCGGCAGAGGATTACGCCGACAAGCACGTCGCAGGCTCGGAGAGCTTGCCCTATCGCGATATCAGCCCGCAGCGGCTGGCGGAATACTCCGATGACGCGCACTTCGTCGTCTACTGCTGGGGACCGGGCTGCAACGGCTCAACTAAAGCCGCGCTGCGCCTGGCCGAGCTGGGCCGCGCGGTCAAGGAAATGATCGGCGGCATCGAGTACTGGGAACGCGAAGGTTATCCGCTCGCCAAAGGTTGAGTCTCAGTGGCGGCGGGCTGGCTTTCAACGGCGCCCAAAGTTGGCGTAAGCGTCGCGGAGGGTGCTGCCGTGGCCGTGGCCGTTGGCGATGCAGTGACGGTCGGCAATTGAGGCGGGTCCGGTATCACCGCCAGCGCGCTGATGTCGAAGCCGCGACATTCAAATTGGTCCCGGATGCCCCAGCCGCTTTTGCCACTGGCTAGCTCAACCAGGAGCCAGCCGCCGTCTTTGACGGCCCCGCGCGCCAAAACGGGCACATTCTCCACCGCGAGCATGATCTGCTGGAAGCCCGTGTCCGGCCCGGCGTAGAGCAGCGCATCCTGGCGCGGCAAGCATTCCGGCTCCTTTACAGCGATCGTGATGCTGCGTTCGACGACGGCGCCGATCTCGTCCTCGGCCGCCAGTCGGATCTCAAAGTCGGCGTGTGGCGCGCCGCGCAACTCGATCTCGCCGCGCGCTGCTGTCGCGGCTGATTCGCGAACCGTAGAAAATTCGAGCGGGCGCGCCACCTCTAGCCCGACGGCGCCGCTAACATCCCAGCGGACGATGAGCGAGTCCGTGACCCGGCGCAGCATGACCGACTTGTCCGCTGCGAAATCCGCGATGACGGCGGGCTCATAAATGTCGAGCCGCCGCGTCGAGATATCCGTGACGTCGCCCCGCAGAGCGATGAGCGCGATGTCGACCGGATCCGCGAAATCTTCGGTTGACAGGGTGAAACTCCGCCTGTCGCCGGGCAAGTCAGCCACGCGGGCGCGATTGACCTCGACGACGAAGCGCTCGGCATTGGCCGCCGTCCAATTCAGCTGCACGGGCGTCCCGCGCGCTACCTGCGACTGCGAAAGTTCAAGACTGGCGATCTCAGGTTCGGGCGGCTGGATGAGAACGGAGACCAATGCCAGCAAGAGCGCGAAAAAGGCGACTGTAGCCAGAATAGCGCTGCGATAACTCCAGCGCGGCGCTACGATTACGCGCGCCGGCGCCGCAACGGTAAACGCGCTTGGGCCCCGGGAGCGGGCGATGAGCGCAAAGGGTATCGATTCCGGTCTGCCTATCAGCGGGCGTCGCCGCGCCCGCGCTTTGCCGCTGATGCGTCGGCGCCCGCCCGGCGGCAGCTCAACCCCGTCTTGCGCCAGCTCCGCCGCCAGCCGACTTTGCGGATCGCGAATGGACAGCGCCAGCTCAATCGGCACATTGCCCGGGTTGAGCATGAACAGCCGGAAGGGCTCGCCCTCCCGGCATATCGCGGGCGCCAGCGCCAGACTGAGTCCGCTGTAGCCGCCCAGCTTAATGATTGCCACCAGCCGCAGAACTTGATCGGCATCGCCCAGGCGCGTGATCGCAATTGTCAGCGGATACTCGCCCGGCGGCATGTCGCTTCTCAGCGCCGGCTTGATCTGGAACTGAATCTGCGTCGCTTCATGTGCCGGCAACTGAAACGGGAAACTAGCCGGCTGCACCCATCCCTCTGGCAAACCCGACGCCTCGACGCGGAAGGCCGCCTCAGTCGGGCTGCGATTGGTCACCTCCAGCGAAACGGTAGCGCTCGACGCCGGGAATACACGGTATTCGCCCCTTTCCAGGCTGGCGCGGAAGTCAATGCCGGCTGGCTGGGTCTGCTCGCTGAGCGCGGGCATGGCCACCGTGGCGTCGTCACTGTGCTGATAAAATGTTAGCCGCAGCGCGCCGATGCGAATCTCCTCGACGGCGCGCAGCGGCCGCGCCGAGCGCGCTTCCAGGCGCTGGCCGGATATGAATGTGCCCGCTGCCGAGCCGAGGTCAGTAATGCTCGCGCCATCCGCCCCAGCGTCAATCCGCAAGTGTTGCGCCGCAGAGGTCTCATCGTCGATTTGCACGGTATTGTCTGGCGCGCGGCCGACGGTCGCGACATTGCCCGCCAGTCGGTGGCTTTCCGTATGCCCGTCAGGGTAGAGGACGTCCAGACGTCCGAATACTGCCATGGTTAAAGACATCCGCGCATAATTTATGAGCTAAATGGCATTGCCTATTCTAGCAATGCGCAAGGCAGCCGGGTAGCGCGACAGCGGCGCCGTGGGACAAGCGTTGTCTTGATGAGACCGAGGCGTTGTTGTACCGTTTCCGGACTTCCAATGGTCAAGGCAAGCCCGATGAAGCGGAAAACCATTGTCTGTGTGACGCCGAACGCAGCGCTCGATCGCACCCTGGTCGTGCCCGATTTCGCCATCGGCCATATCTCGCGCATTCCCAATGCCATTGCTGCGCCGGGCGGCAAGGGGCTCAACGTTTTGCGCGCTGTGCGAATCCTGGGCGGGCAGTCGCTGGCGATGGGATTGCTAGGTGGCTATACCGGCGAGACGGTCGCGGCCATGGTGGAAGCGGATGGATATCCCTCCGAGTGGACCGGCTTTGACGGTGAGACGCGCGCTTGCACCATCATCGCGTCCGGCGGCGCATCCACCGTCATCAACGAATCGGGCCGGATTGCGCCCGAAGACTGGGCGGCGCTGGCGGATGACATTTGCCGTGTGGCCGCGCGGCCCGATGTCTACGCAATCTGCCTCTGCGGCAGCTTGCCCGAGGGCGCCCCGTCCGACGCCCCGGCCGAATTTGTCGCGAGAGTCAACCGTATGGGCGCGCAACTCTGGGTCGATAGCAGCAAGGGGCCCTTGAAGAACGCGCTGGCGGCGAAACCCTATGCCATCAAGGTGAACCGCGACGAGATCGCCGAGGCGGCCGGCGTATCGCTACGGACGCGGGCCGAGGTCCTGGACCTGGCGCGCGGCCTGGTCGATGACGGCATCGGCATTGTGGTGATTTCGCTGGGGGCGGAAGGCGCATTCCTGGTCGCGGACGGGCTGGCGGCGCAGGCGACGCCGCCGGTGATAGAACCCGTGGACCCGGTCGCCAGCGGCGATTGCCTGCACGCCGGGCTGATTACCGCGCTGGCGGACGGCGCGGACCCGGTTGAAGCTTTGCGGCGCGGCGTGGCTGCCGGCACGGTAAACGCGCTCTACGCCGGCGGCGCGCAATTCCCCTACGCGCATTTCCTCGAGATTCTGAATCAGACACGCGCGAAAATCCTCACCGCGTAAGCGCCTATGCGTTCTAATCCAAGTAATGTAATGAAGTGAGTTTCTCTGGATATTGCAACCGTAATAATGGGTCACCCTTCCCTGATGATTCGGGGAAGGGCCGGGGATGGGGTAGAAAAGCATGAGTTTTACAAATTGGTAATGAATCGCGTATGGACATCTGCCCGGCAATTTCTATTATCTCTGACGCGATGGCTGGTCACGTGAGTACGGACTAGGCGACAGGAGCTTGCCTGTGATACATGTGCATGATATTTCCAAGCGTTACGGCAGCATTGAAGCGCTGCGCGGCGTCAGCTTCGATATTCAGCCCGGCGAGATCGTAGGCCTGCTGGGGCCGAACGGCGCTGGCAAATCCACCGCCATCAAGATCGTCACCGGCTTTCTCCATCCCGACGCCGGATTCGTTGAGATTGACGGCTTGAATGTCCTGCGTGATTTGCGCGCGGTTCAAGACAAAATCGGCTACCTGTCTGAAAATACACCACTTTATCCCGAGCTGTCGGTCCAAACCTACCTGGGCATGATCGCCGACTTGCGCGCCGTCCCCGCGTCCGATTACACGCGCCTGCTCTCCGACGCCATCTACGGAACCGGCTTGCAAGCTTACCTGACCCGCTCCATCGCCTCGCTCAGCAAGGGGCTGCGGCAGCGCCTGGGCTTGGCGCAAGCTATCTTGCACAAGCCGCAATTCCTGATCCTGGACGAGCCGACTGTCGGCCTGGACCCCACGCAAATCGTCGAGATTCGCGCCCTGATCAAGGCGCTGGCGCAAGACAGCACCATTCTCTTTTCATCGCATATCTTGTCCGAGGTCGAGGCGATCTGCGACCGCGTAATCATCATCATCAACGGTGAAGTGAAAGCCGACCAGAGCCTGCGCGAGCTCAGCATGAGCAATGACGCCACGCTGGTATTGCAGCGGGACAGCGCCGATGTGGCGCAGACCCTGGGCGCGCTGGAAGGCGTCGCCTCAATTCAGCCGCTGCGCTCGCTGGACGACTATCCCGCCTGGCGCATTCAAGGCACGGCCGACATCACGGCGCAAATTTACGCCCTGGCGCGCGAGCGCGATTGGCCGCTGCGCGAATTGCGCCGCGACACCGTCACGCTCGAAAGCTTCTTCAATCAACTGGCGACCACGGCCTAGGAGCGTCCTATGAAGAAGATTCTCTCCATCACCGGCAAGGAATTAAAGCTCTACTTCGGTTCGCCAATGGCGCTGATTTTCGTCGGCGTATTCCTCGTTCTGACGCTCTTCGTATTCTTCTGGGTGGATTCTTTTTTCGCCCGCGGCATCGCCGATGTGCGCGCGCTCTTCGCCTGGATGCCGTTACTGATGATCTTCCTGGTCTCGGCGCTGACGATGCACCAGTGGAGCCGCGAAGAAGAAAGCGGCAACTTGCAGGTGCTGCTGACGATGCCGGTTCGCCTGGTCGAGCTGGTCGCGGGCAAATTCCTCTCGGCGCTGGCGCTGGTCGCGCTGGCGCTGGCATTGACGCTCTTCCTGCCGGTGACGGTCTCGTCCCTGGGCAATCTGGATTGGGGACCGGTTATCGGCGGCTATCTGGCGGCGCTGCTGCTCGCCTCGAGCTATATCGCCATCGGTTTGTTCGTTTCTTCGCGAACGAATAATCAGCTCGTGGCGCTGATCGGCACGGCCGTCGTCTGCGGCTTGTTTCAAGCGGTCGGCTCGCCCGTAGTCACGGATCTGTTCGGCGCGACCACCGGCGACCTCTTGCGGCAGTTCGGCACGGGCAGCCGTTTCGAAAGCATCGAGCGCGGTGTGGTCGACTTTCGCGACCTTGTCTATTACTTGTCGCTGACGATTTTCTTCCTGGCGCTGAACATCGTTTCGCTCGATAGCAAGCGCTGGAGCGCGGGCGCGCATCTGCTCGCGCATCGGCTGAACGGTCGGCTGAGCCTGGCGCTGGTCGGCTTGAATCTGTTGGCGCTGAATCTGCTGATCGCGCCCCTAAGCGCCGCGCGGCTGGACTTGACGCAATACAACGAATACAGCTTGTCCGACGCGACCAAGAACCTGCTGGCCGATTTGGGCGAGCCGCTGCTGATTCGCGGCTACTTCAGCGAGGACAGCCATCCGGCTCTGGCGCCGTTGGTCCCGCGCATAAAAGACACTTTGCGCGAATATCAACTGGCGGCCGACGGCCGGCTGCAACTGGAATTCGTCGATCCCCTGACCAACCCGGAAATGGAGCGCGAAGCCAATCAGATTCATGGCATCCGGCCGTCGCCGCTGCAAGTGACCGACCGCGGCGGCGTATCGCTGGTGAATGTCTATTTTGACCTGCTCATCGCTTACGGCGACCAGACCGCCAGCCTGAATTTCTCGGAATTGATCGACATCGTCGACACGCCGCTGGGCGCAGAAGTGCGGCTGCGCAACCTGGAATACGACCTGACCAGCGCCATCCAGCGCGTGGTCTACGGCTTCCAAAGCCTCGATGCCATCCTGGCCGCGCTTGAGCAGCCGGCGCAGCTGACGCTCTACCTGTCGTCGGCGACCTTGCCCGAATGGATGGCCGAGGTCAGCCAGACGATGATCGACGTGACGGGAGAGATGGCCGACGCCAATCCAGACAAAGTGGCCTTTTCCGTGGTTGATATGTCGGCGGCGGATGTCTCCGTCAGCGAACAAGAGCTGTTCGATCGTTATCAGATTCAGCCGGTGGCGACCAGTTTCTTCGCGACCGAGACCTTCTTCCTGCACTTGGTAATCGAAGCCGGCGCTGACATTCAGGTGATCTATCCCGCTGGCGAGTTGAGCCAGGCGGACCTTCGCCGCGCCATCGAGTCGTCGCTGAAACGCTCGTCCTCGGGTTTCTTGAAGGTCGTCGGTTTGTGGACGCCGCCGCCGGCCGGCGCCGATCAATTCGGGCGCCAAATGCCGAGCTTGCAGCAATACAGCATCCTTGAAGACGCGCTGCGCGAGAATTACGAACTGCGCCGCGTCACGCTCGAAGACGGGCAGCTCGCCGCCGACATAGACGTCTTGATTCTGTTGGCGCCCCATGGCTTGACCGATATTCAGCGCTACGCCATCGACCAGTACATTATGCGCGGCGGCTCGGTGATTGCCGCCGCCGGCCACTACCGGCTGGGCATCGATCCCTATCTCGGCACGCTGCAGTTGGATGTCAACGAAAACGGCATTCAAGAAATGCTGGCGAGCTACGGCATCATGGTCGGCGGCTCGGTGGTCATGGATTTGCAGAACGCGCCCTTCCCGGTACAGGTGCAGCGCGATGTTGGCGACATGGTCGTTTCGGAAATCCAGGCGCTGGATTATCCATTCTTCGCTGATGTGCGCGCCGACAAACTCGACCCCGACAGTCCTGTGGTCAACAGCTTGCAGCTGCTGACGATGAGCTGGGCCTCGCCGGTTGCGGTCGCTGAGGCGGCGCTGCCGGACGCGCGGATCGCCACCCTGATCCGCTCCAGCGACAACGCCTGGGAGTCGACCAACACCAATCCCGAGCCGGATTTGCAGACCTATCCCGATTTCGGCTTCCCCATCGGCCAGGAGTTGATGTCGATTCCGCTGGCGGTCGCTGTAGAAGCGTCCTTCGACAGCTACTTCAGCGACATGCCGTCGCCCTTTGAAGCCCTTGAAAGCGGCGAAGCCCTGGATGATGGCGAGCCAGCTGCGCCTGAACCGCTCGGCCTCATTGAGCGCTCGCCCGACAATACGCGCATCATCGTGCTCGGCAGCGCTGAGTTCGTGAACGACACCGTCTACCAGATTTCGGCCAGTTTCGGCGGCGACCGCTTCTTCAACAATATCCAGTTGATTGCCAACGCCATCGACTGGTTCACCGAGGATGTCTCGCTGGCGTCCATACGCAGCCGCGGCAGCAGCGCGCGCATCCTGCCGCCCATCCACGAAAGCGCGCAGAATCGCTGGGTGCTGATCAACTACGCCGTCGCCATTATCGGCCTAGTCTTGATCGGCGTCGTCTGGCAGCTGCAGCGCCGCGCCGAACAGCCAATTCAGTTGCTCCCGCCGCCGGGCGCCGCAACAGAAACGCGCCCGCCGCAGACGGAATCTGCGGATGCGCCAAGCGGCAGCGACCAAGGAGGCTTCTAATGTTGAACCGAACCAATGTCTTCCTCGCGGCGCTTCTCGCTGTTCAGGTTGCGCTGCTGGCGGTCAGCGTGGTCACGACCACTGGAACCGAAACGCGAACGGTGACGCCGATCTTGTCCGGCATCGCCATCGCCGACGTGGAACGCTTGCTAATCGCCGACAACCTGGAGAATGAAATGTCCTTCGCGCGCGGCGACGGCGGCTGGGTGCTGCCGGACGCAGACGACTTCCCGCTCGATAGCGCAAAAATCGACGACACGCTCGCGAAGCTGGCGGCTATGGACACGCGCCGCCTGGTCGCCGCCAACCCGGCCAACTTCGCCCGCCTCGAGGTCAAAGACGACGACTTCCGGCGCCGCATCACGCTCCAGGCCGACGCGTCCAGCACTGTGCTCTACCTGGGCGGCAGCGGCGGCGCCAACACCGTGTATGTCCGGCGCGCCGATGAAAACGCGGTTTATCTGGGCAGCGGCCTCAGCGCCTGGGAATTGTCGACCCAGATCTCCACCTGGCTGAACGCGGAGTACGTCAGCGTCCCGGGCGACGATGTCCTGGAAATCACGGTAACGCGCGCGGACGTCCAGTTCAACTTCTTGCGGAATGGCGAGGGCTGGACCTATGGCGGCTTGAGCGAGGGCGAAGTCTTTGAAGACACGCGCATGCCGCTCGTCCTGCGCAACGCCGCGACAATCCGCATGCAAGCGCCCCTGGGGCTGGGAGCGCTCGCCGAGTACGGGCTGGACGATCCACCAGTGGTTGTGGACGTGCGCTACCGTCAGTTGGTGGAAGCGCCGGCCGAAGACGGGGACGAAACGGCGGAGGATGAAGCGGCGACCGGGGATGAGCCGGACGCGGCGCCCGAATTCACCGAGGCGACCTATACGCTGACCTTCGGCGCAACCATGGCCGACGGCGATGTCGTTCTAAAGTCCTCCGACGCCGAATATTATGTGCTGGTCCGCGATACTGTACTCAACGCCTTCACCAATCTCGTACACGACGAGCTGGTCAGACTGCCGGCGCCCGACGCAGAGCAAGCGCCAGAATCGAGCGGCGAGTAAGGCGTAGACTTGCCACATATGTAAATTAGGTCATTCAGGCTGCGTTCGCGCTCGGACGCAGCCTGCGCTATCGCCCTCGTTATCCGACCCGGTCGCTCCTATAATGACCGGCGATTCCAATAACCGCCTAAATCGCAGGGAGCCGCATGACTACGGCCTTGACCTTTCAGCAAGTGATTCTGAAGTTGCACGAGTTCTGGGCGACCCAGGGCTGTCTGATTTGGGCGCCCTACAACGTACAAGTCGGCGCAGGCACGGGCAACCCGGCGACCGCGCTGCGCGTGCTGGGGCCGGAGCCCTGGCGCGTGGCTTATGTCGAGCCGTCGGTCCGGCCTGATGACGGGCGCTTCGGCGAGAACCCCAATCGCATGCAGAAATACTACCAGTACCAGGTCATCCTCAAGCCCGACCCGGGCAACCCGCAGGAGCTTTATCTGGCCTCGCTGGAAGCGCTGGGCATCAAGGCGCGCGAACATGATATTCGCTTCGTCGAGGACAACTGGGAATCGCCCGCCTTGGGCGCCTGGGGGCTGGGGTGGGAAGTCTGGCTCGACGGCCAGGAAATCACCCAGTTCACCTACTTTCAGCAAGCCGGCGGCCAGCGCCTTGATCCAGTAAGCGTTGAAATCACCTACGGCATCGAGCGCATCGTCCTGGCGCTGCAGGAGGTGGAATCGGCCTGGGATATCGAATGGCTGCCCGGCGTCAGCTACGGCGATGTCATGTTCAACGACGAAGTCGAGCATTGCCGCTATTTCTTTGACGTAGCGGATGTCGACGCCATGCGGTCCACCTACGATACCTACGAGCGCGAATACGCCCGCGCGCTGGAAGGCGACGCCTTGATTGCCGCCTACGACTACGTGCTGAAATGCAGCCACCTCTTCAATGTGCTGGATACGCGCGGCGCCATCGGCGTTACTGAACGCGCGACCTACTTCCGCCGCATGCGCGAGATGACGCGGACCATCGCGGCGCAGTATATGGCGCAGCGGAAAGAGCTGGGCTATCCCCTGACGAAGATGGCGGACAAGTGGCCCGGCGCGCCCAAGCAGACGCCAGTCGATATGCCGCCCGCGCCAACTGAGGCCGCCGATTTCCTGCTTGAGATCGGGGTCGAAGAAATGCCGGCGGATGATGTGGATGCCGCGCTTTCACAAGCGCAGACCGCCGCGCATGCCTTGTTTGACGAGCTGCGACTTTCCTATGCCGAGTTGGAAGTGTATGCCACGCCGCGCCGAATCGTCGTGTTCGCGCGCGAGCTGGCGCCGCGCCAGGCGGATGAGGAATTCGTGGCCAAAGGACCGCCCGCCGACCGCGCCTATGACGCCGACGGCAATCCGACCCGGGCCGCCATCGGGTTCGCGCGCGGCAAGGGTGTGGACGTCGCGGATTTACAGATACAGGACCTGGACGGCGGGCGTTACGTCACGGCAGTTGTGCGCAATGGTGGCCAGCCCAGCGCTGAAGTTCTGGCGGCGGCGCTGCCGGATTTTATTGCCGGCCTGCAATTCAGCATGTCCATGCGTTGGAATGCGACTGACCAGGCATTCTCGCGCCCCATCCGCTGGATTGTGGCGCTCTTTGGCGAGGCGGTCATTCCATTCGAATTCGCCGGCGTCGCCAGCGGCAAGATCACACATGGCTTGCGCCCTTATGATTCGCCCGCAATTGAGCTTTCGGATGTCACTGCCTACCGGACGGCATGTCTTGAGCAAGGCATTCTGCTGGACACGAAAGCTCGAAGCGCGGCGATACGCGAACAAACGGACGCCCTGGCCGCGAAAGTTCATGCTAGGGTAGCCGATGATGACAGGCTATTGGCGGAAGTGACCAATCTTGTGGAAGCGCCGACCGCATTCCTGGGCGCGTTCGACCCGGCATTTCTCGAGCTGCCGCGCGCTGTGCTGGTCACGGTCATGCGCAAACATCAGCGCTACTTCGCGCTGGAAGACGCTGCGGGCCGGCTCATGAATTACTTTATTGGCGTCCGCAATGGCGACAGCGCGCATCTCGACAAAGTGATTTACGGCAACGAACAAGTGCTGCGCGCGCGTTTTTCCGACGCCCGTTTCTTCTACCAAGCCGATATCAAGCAGCCGCTGGCGGACTACCTGCCGCGCCTGGACACGCTAACGTTTCAAGCCGACTTGGGCTCGATGCGCGCCAAGAACGATCGCGTCGCCGCCACCATTGATGACCTTGGCGGGCTGCTGGGATTCGACGCCGAAGCTATCGCGGTCGCGCGCGTGGCGGCTCAGATCGCCAAAGCTGATTTGGCGACCAGCATGGTAGTCGAGATGACATCTCTGCAAGGCGTGATGGGTCGCGAATACGCGCTGCGCGAGGGCATGGAACCGGCGGTTGCGGAAGCGATACGCGAACACTGGCTGCCGTCCGGCGCCGGCGATCGCTTGCCCGCATCCGACGCCGGCAGGCTGCTGGCGCTGGCGGACAAGCTCGACAGCCTCGTCGGACTGATAGCGGTGGGCTTGGCGCCGAAATCAACATCTGATCCCTTTGGCTTGCGGCGCGCCGCCCTGGGTGTCGTCCGTATCCTGGTGGAAGCGGAGATCTCGGTTGATTTGCGTCAGTTGGTCGCCCGCGTCGCCGACAGTCAACCCGTTCCCGTCGACTTGCCAATCAAACAGGGGGCGCTCGAGTTCGTGGCCGGGCGCTTCGCCAATTGGCTGGACGAAAATCTGGATGTTCCGCGCGATGTCGTCAACGCGGTACTAAAGGCGCAGGCGCGGGATCCCTGGCGCGCGCTACGCGGGATCGACGAATTGTCGCGCTGGGTCGTCCGTGACGATTGGGAAGCGATACTCGACAGTTTCGCCCGCTGCGCCAGGATCACCCGCGGGGAAGCCGCGCAGGAACTTCGGCCGGATATGCTTTGCCCGGCAGAGGAAGCAAGTCTATACCAGTCGTACTTGCGGGCTCGCCGACGGCTCAACGACGCGCCAAATGTCGACGACTTCCTGACTGCATTTGCGACTATGGTTCCGGCGGTGACGGACTTTTTCGACAATGTGCTGGTGCACGACCCGGATCCGGCGTTGCGAAACAACCGTATCGCGCTGCTGCAGCTTATCAGCGGCATGCAAGCGGGAATCGCGGTCTTGAGCGAACTGGAGAACTTTTAGCGTCAGTTGCCGGCGCTGCCTGTTCTGCCGCTTGCGAAGCCAAATGCGCCCGCCAGCCTTTGTACAAATCATCCAATGAGCGCGCCCGTTTTTTGTATTAGTCGTCTCGCAACACTATAATTGTGTCCAAGTCTCTTGGAGGAGCGACTGCCCGTGTCAACTACGGATGACATCAAGGCTCGCATTGACCTTGTCAGTTACGTGCAGCGCTTTGTGCCGGGCCTGAAAAAAGCCGGGCGCAACCACAAAGCCTGCTGTCCCTTTCATAACGAAAAGACGCCGTCCTTTGTCGTGAATCCGGCGCGGCAGACCTGGCACTGTTTTGGCGCCTGCGCGGAAGGCGGCGACCTCTTCACCTTCGCTCAGAAAATGCACGGCTGGGACTTCAAAGAAGCGCTGCGCGAACTGGCCGCTGAAGCCGGCGTGCAGCTGCGACCACAGTCACCGGAGCAGAAATCCCGCAGCGATCATCTGGAAAAGTTGCGTGGCATCGCCGCTAGCGCCGCCGACTTCTTTCAGCAAGCCTTGCAGCGCGAATCAGCCGCCGGCGTCCGCGCGTACTTGCGCGACCAGCGCGGCTTGAACGCTGAGACTGTTCAAGCCTTCCAGATCGGCTACGCGCCAGACAGTTGGGATTTCATGCTGCGCGCGCTGCGAGACCTGGGCCACGGCGATGATGACATCGTCGAGGCTGGCCTGGCCGTGCGCAACGACAATGGGCGCGTCTACGACCGCTTCCGCAACCGCCTGATCATCCCCATCCGCGATGAGCGCGGGCGCGTCGTCGGCTTCGGCGGGCGCGCGATGGACCCGAACGAAAACGCCAAGTACATCAACTCGCCGGGTTCGGCCATATTTGACAAGAGCCGTCTCTTGTACGGCCTGGACATGGGCAGGTCCGCAATTCGCGACAGCGGTACAGCCGTGATCGTCGAGGGCTACATGGATGTGATTCAGGCGCATCAGGCGGGTTACGCCAATGTCGTCGCCCAAATGGGCACGGCCATGACCGAGCCGCAGATTCGCCTGGTGGCGCCGCGTTTCGCCAAGCGCATCGTGCTCGCGCTGGACGCTGACGAGGCGGGCCAGAACGCCGCCCGCCGCAGCCTGGATGTCGCGCGCCAGACCCTGTCGCGCGATTATGCCGGCAAGCTGTCGGTTGATTTCGCCATATTGCAGATTCCCGCCGGCAAAGACCCGGACGACTTCCTGCGCGAATCGCCGGAGGGCTGGCCAGCGCTGGTTGACAATGCGCAAGGCGTTGCCGATTTCGTTATCAATATGGAAGCCGCGACGCTGCGCGCGGCGGCCAGCCTGCAGGAACGTCAGGCGGTGGCGCAAACGCTGCTGCCGCTGCTGCTGGCGTCGGAGAACAACGTCTATAAGCAAGACAATATCCAGAAGCTGGCGCGGCGCCTGCGCATCAGCGAGCGCGATATGCTGGCTTGGGCGCAGGAGCAGACACCGCTCGTCACGCCGCCGCCTCCACCGCTTCCGGACGAGCCGCCACCAGACCTCCCGCCGGACTACTGGGACAACGAACACGATTTGCCGCTTGTCGAAGCGGACGGCGCGACTGAAGAACTCGGAACAACCGCGCCAGCGCCGCCGGCGGCGAAAGAGCCGCTAACGCGCGCCATTGAAGCATTCTGTCTCGGCGTGCTGCTGAAGAATCCGAATCTCTTGTACCAGGTCAATCGCAAATTGCGCGAACTGGCCGCCGAAGATGATGACTTGCTGCGCGGTCCGCTTGGCGAATTGAACGCCAGCGACTTCACGCAGAGCCAGTATCGCGCGCTGATGGTCTTTCTGCAGGAGTCGCTGGCGCAGGATGACATGGAGCCTATGCAATACCTCGGCCAGGTGCTGGAAGAAGACTTGCGCGCCGAGCTGCGGGCGCTGCTAATCCCGGACCCGGATGCGGTTTCCGACCGCATAAAGGGAAACTTTCGGGTCGACTTAAACGATATATTTAGGAGAGGCTCACAGAAGGCCAGGCCGGGCTTCAGCCTGCAAGACGAGCTGATCGTCCGCGCGCTGCAACTGCGCCTGCAGCGCCTGGAAACCGAGCGCGTCGAGATGCAATATCTGCAAGAAGAAGCCCAAAACGGCTCGGATCGCGACGAGCAATACAATGATCAGATCCGGGCGAAGATTATGCTGTCCATGCGTGCGAAAGCTCGGATTAATGTGGCGGTCGGCTAGACGACGCTCCCATCGCGGCAGACATCGAATTCAGGAATAGGAGTCGGCAAGATGAATAATTCCGAAGACACGCTCCGCGAGTACATTGACTACGACGGTGAATCCCGGGACGACGACTTGTCGGATACGGGCAGTCGCCGCGAGACGCGTCAGACAACCTCCGTGTTCGCGACCGGCGAGCTTGACGAGGACCAGACGCAGACCGAGGCGCGCGAGAGCATGCCGCTGCCCGATGACCCGGTTCGGATGTATCTCAAAGAAATTGGGCAGGTGCCGCTGCTCGATAGCAACCGCGAAATGTGGCTGAGCACGCAGATCGCCGCCGAGCGCCATTTGGAGCGGCTCCGCGACGAGCTGATGAGCCTGGACAATCAGTCGCCTGAAAACGGCCATCCCAACTTTCTTGATGTCGAACGCTTTGCTTACCGGCGCTTGAAGCGTGATTGGGATGTCCTGCTGGCCGCCGCCGCCGAGCGCGCTGTCGAATCGCCCGACTTTTTCCAGGCGCTGGCGGAAGTCCAAGAGACCATACTCAGTTGGGATCGCGACGCTGAGTCATATATCCGCGGCTACCTCAAACAGCGTAACTGGGGCCGGGACGAAGACTGGACCCGGCTGGCGCAATTGTTCTTTGAAGTCATCCACGCGCTGTTCCTGTTCCCCTTCGAACATCAGGAGCAGATGCAGCGCTATTTCCGGCGCGAGCGCGGGCTGCCGCCCCTGTCTGAATTCGACAGCTGGATTGAAGACACCGTGGATCCCATCAGCCTGGCCAAACAGCAGCAGGAGCAAGTCGAGCAGCATGCGGCGATGGCTTCGGAAGATTTGACCCGCGCCAATCTGCGCCTGGTCGTCAGCGTCGCCAAGCGCTACCTGGGCCGCGGCATCAGCTTTCTCGATCTGATTCAAGAGGGCAATATCGGTCTCTTGCGAGCGGTGAATAAATTCGACCATACCAAGGGCTATAAGTTCAGCACCTACGCCACCTGGTGGATCCGCCAAGCCATCAGCCGCGCGATCGCGGATCAAGCCCGGACGATCCGCATACCCGTCCACATGGTCGAGACGATCAACCGCATGATGCGTGTACAGCGCGAATTGATCCAGACCCTGGGCGCCGAACCGATTACCGAACAGATTGCGCTCGAGATGGACTTTATCAGCGATTCCGAGCGCAGTGCGATCAAGCAGCAAATGCGCGATGGCGAAGCGCTCGACCCGCAACTGAACCGCAAACTTCGCAAAGCGTCGCAGAAAGTGCGCCGGATCATGCGCATCAGTCAGGAGCCGATGAGCCTGGAAATGCCGGTCGGCCAGGAAGACAGCAGTCAGCTTGGCGATTTCATCCCCGATGACAATGTGCCCGGGCCAGTCGACGCAGCCGGGCGCCAATTGCTCAAAGAACAAATCCGCTCTGCGCTGGGCGTCCTCAGCGAACGCGAGCGTCAAGTGCTCGAGCTGCGCTTCGGCTTGATAAATGGTCACGACAGAACTCTGGAAGAGGTCGGCGACTACTTCGGCGTAACGCGCGAGCGCATCCGCCAGATTGAAGCCAAAGCCTTGCGTAAGCTGCGCCATCCGACTCGGTCGCGTCAATTGCGCGATTACCTGGAAATGTAGAGCGCGGTCCGTCGAGCGCGCGATGCGCATCCAACCGCTGCACACATGGGACCTTGAGCCGAAGGCAGCCATCGCCTTGCAATGCGAGCTGGCGGGCCGGCTGGTGAGCGACACACCCCTGGACATTGACAGTATCAAACTCGTGGCCGGCGTCGACGTAAGCGTCAAGCGCGGCCAGTCGCGGGCGGCTGTTGTCGTTATGAGCTTTCCCGAGTTGTCGCACATCGAAACAACCCGCGCCCAACAAGCGACCAGCTATCCCTATATCCCGGGTCTGCTGGCATTTCGCGAGGGGCCGGTCGTCCTGGAGGCGATTGGCAAACTCAATGCCGAGCCCGACGTACTGATCTTTGATGGCATGGGGCAAATCCACCCGCGGCGCATGGGTATCGCCGCGCATCTGGGTTTGTGGCTGGGGCGCCCGACAATTGGCTGCGGCAAGTCGCATTATATTGGCGAATACGACGAGCCGGCGATTGAAAAAGGCAGCCGCAGCCCGTTGTTTTATCGCGAACAACAGCTTGGCGTCGTGCTGCGCACGCGAAGGGCCGTAAAACCGGTCTTTGTGTCGGCCGGGCACTTGGCCGACCTCGATAGCGCCGTGGACTTGGTCTTGGCCTGCGCGCCCCGCTTCCGCTTGCCCGCGCCAATCCGCGCCGCGCACAAAGCGGCTAGCCTGGCTTGACGTTTGCGGTAGCGGGACTCAGCGCTCAGCGCGAGGCATCCAGGAGCGAGCGATACAGAGCAATCGTTTCGCCGGCGACCTGGCGCGCAGTAAAACCTTGCAGCGCGATCTCGCGCCCCTTCGCGCCGTACCTTTGCCGAAGCTCGGGGTTATCTATCAGCCGCGATACGGCCGCCGTCAGCGCGTCCAGGTCGTTCGCCGGCACGAGCAAGCCGTTCACTTCATGACGCACAATCTCGCGGCAGCCGGGCGTATCGGTCGTGACGCAAGCGCGCCCGCAAGCCGCCGCCTCAATCAGCGTCTTGGGCACGCCCTCGCCGTAAGTGGACGGCAGGCAGACGATATTGCACTCGCTGTAGTCCTGCGCCATATTGTCGCTCTGCCCAATCCACTCGATGATTTCCGCATCGTGCCAGGCTTGCAGTTGCGCGGCGGGCACATTTGACGGGCTGGTGCGCTCTTCATAGCCGACTACGCGAAAGCGCGCCCGGCCTTGCAACCGGCGCGCGACTTCGACAAAGTCGCCGATGCCCTTCTGCCAGAGCAGGCGCCCGGCGAATAGCGCGACCGGCATGCTCGTGGTGTCCTCGAGTTGGGGGGCGAATTCGCGCTCATCAACGCCGGAGCCACGAATGACCACGGTCTTGCTGGCCGCGATCAAGCCGCGATCGACGAAAACCTGCCGGTCGTCCGGATTCTGGAAGATCATGCGCGCGCCCGCGCCCGATAGCGCCAGGCGAAAGGCGGGACGGCTGAGCCTCTCCAGCAGTTTGGCGCGCCGCTCCTGGCTGACATGCAGGTAACCCAGGCCACTCATCGCCTGGACGACCGCGCGCCGTCGGCTCAGCTTGGCCGCGATGCCGCCGTATATCACGGGCTTGATGCTGACATGGTGCAGCAAGTCGGGCTTGAGGCTCGCGTAGAGCCGCTGCAAAGCGATGATCGACCGCAACTCGCGCAAGGGATTCAGCCCGTGCTGGCTTAGCGGCAAGGGATGAAAGGGCAAGCCCGCGGCTGTGATGCGCGCGGCCGCCGCCGGGTCGACATCCGATGCGGCGACATGCACATCGAATCCTTCAGCGACAGCCGCCAAGGCCAGGGGCAGGCGATGCGACAGGAAGAATCGCGGAATGTTGACCACGTACAGCAGTTTGGCAGGCTCCGTCGGCAAGGGCGATCCTTAAGCGCGCGCCGCGGCGGAGCGACCCGCTATTCGGCAGGGCGCCCGGCAATCCCGGCGCCTAGAGCGGCTCGTCAAGTTCAACCAGCATCAGCTCGGTCGTGTCGTCAACGCCGGCGATACTCTCGCTCAGCGCTTCCACCGGCGCGTGCCGGGCGATATGCGCGCCCGCCAATACGTAGATCAGCACGCCCAGCGAAGACAGCGCAAAGCTCGCCAGGATGCCAATTACTTGCAGCTGCCCGAAAAAGATATCGCCGCTATCATCGCGAGTGTGCGTGCCGAAGCCGAGAATGTCCGCCAGCCCGGCCAAGGCGGCAAACAGAATGCCCGTGAGCGCGAGCCGAATGCCGATCTGCTGGCTCAAGGTGGCCGGCACCTCAAGAAAAAAGGTGTACTTGAGGTAAATGATCGCGCCGAGAATCAGCAGGCTGTAGCCGACGAGCACCATGGACACCTGGACCAGGCCAATGCCGGCGGTCGTCGGCGCGCCGGTCACGCCGGGGAACAGCCCCATGAAACAAATCATGACGCCCAGAGCGCCCAAAGCGATGCCAACTTGCGCAAAGCGCCACATAAAATTCTATCCGTCCGGCAAAGATTCGCGCAGTTTGCGCAGCATATTTCCGCCCAAAATCGCCTTCACATCGTTCGTGCTGAAACCCCGCTCAAGCAGCGCCCGGCGCAGCAGCCATAAATCGCTGGCGGTGTCAATTCGGTCTGGCAAACTGCCATAGGCGTAGCCGCCGTCGATGTCGCTGCCCAGCCCGACATGATCAACCGTTCCCGTCAGCTGGCAAACATAATCGACAGCGTCAACCCAGTGCGTCACTGTGACGCGGCGCTTCGGGTCGCTGGGATGCCAGTCTTTCCTTAGAAAAGGATTATACACCATGATACCCATGACCCCATCACGCTCGGCCAGGCGGTTAATCAAGTCGTCCGACAGGCAACGCGGGCTATCGTGGAATCGGCGCGGATTGGCGTGGCTGGCGAACACCGGGCCGGCATAGTCTTCGATGGCCGCCGCCGCCCGCTCCGACAGCCCGGATATGTCGAGCAGCAAATTGAAGCCGGCCATCACATCAAGCAGCTCGTAACCCGCCAGCGTGAAATCGCCGTCGTAACCGTCGGTGTAGCGGTTTCGCCGCCAGGCCGGCGCCAGCACGCGCAAGCCGCGCTCCAGCCACTCTTCGCATTGCTGCGGTTCCGCCAGCGCGTCCGCCCCTTTCATGAGCATGACGATGCCTTGTATTCGCTGTCCGACCGAGTCGTCCGTTTCCCAGGTCGCCAGCGCGCTCGTCAAGTCTCCCTGCGTTAGTATCAGCCGGATGCTGTCGTTCTCATCGGCCAGCCGGCGGTAATGATCCAACTGCCAGAGCGCGAGCTGTCGGGCATCGCCCGCCGTCCGGTAACTGAATTGCTGCCAGGGTTGCAAGAGCGGCGACGACTCGGCGACGACTTGCAGGCTGCCAAAGACGATGGCGACCCGACCCAGCAAGTTGTCACGCAGGCTGGTCGTGGCTGGCGGCAGGTCGCTGCGTGATTCGCCTCGACGCTGCCGCCACGCCCATTGCGTATAGTCGCGCCCGAGTTGCTGGGCGTTAAAGGCGATATTTTGCTGGGCATCGACGATGATCATTCACGCCCGCTTTCGCTTGCCGGCCGCCGTCACGCAAGGGCGTGAGTCATCAATAATAATGGCTGGCTTTGCCGGCGGCTATTCCGAGCTATCGAGACCGGCAGGCAATTGTGCTATCCTCGGAAGCGAAGTCACGCTTTATGCGAGCCGCGGGCCAAACCATGCAAGTGCTGCAGGTCAACAATATCACAGTGAACTTCGCGGGCGCGGAGCTGTACCGGGACTTGTCCTGGGCCCTCGGCAACCGCGACCGCATCGCCCTGGTCGGGCCAAACGGCGCCGGCAAGTCGACTTTGTTCAAGGCGCTCCTGGGTCAGATAGAGCCGGACAGCGGCAGCGTCACCAAGCAGCGCGGCCTGCGCATCGGACATTTACCGCAAGACATCAGCCTGCCGCTTGATAGGACGCTTATCGAAACGGCGCTGATAAAACCCTCTGAGCTGGCGCAAGCGGAAGAGCGGCTCAGCGCGATCGAAACGCGGCTGGCGGATCCGGAGGTCTACGGGGATGAATCGCTGCTCTCGGGGACGCTAACCGAGCTCGAGGCGGAGCTCCTGCGTTTTGAATCCATGAACGGCAACCGCCACGCCAGCCACGTGCGCGAGTTGCTGGCGATGCTGGGTTTCACGGCGGACGACTACGACTTGCCCACGACAGCGCTCTCCGGCGGGCAAAAGAAAATGGTGGCGCTCGTGCGCCTGGCCGTGTCCGCCCCGGACATTCTGCTGCTGGATGAGCCCGACAACCACCTCGACATGGCCGGCAAAAGCCAGCTCGAGCGCTTCATCCTGAACTATCCCAAGTGCGTCGTCATCATCTCCCACGACCGCTACCTGATGGACGAGGTCGCGACCCAAACCGTGGAACTGGACGCGGGCAAGCTAACCACCTATCACGGCAACTACTCCTACTACCTCAACGAAAAGGAGATACGGCGCCTGCGCCAGCAGCAGCAATACGTGACGCAGCAGAAAGAGATCGCGCGCCTGGAAGCCATGATTGAACGCTTCGAGCGTTGGGCCAAACAAGTGCTCAGCCGCAAGCACATGCTGGCCGCGCGGCAGCGGCGCCGCCACTTGGAAAAGATGGCTGAGCGCGGCGAAATCATCGAGAAAGTCACGGACGCCCGACTGATGGACTTCAAGGTAGACGGCTGGCGCGGCAGCAAGAAAGTCCTCGAGCTGGTCAATGTCTCAGTCGCATATGATGATGAACCGCTGATTCTCGACGCCGATCTCCTGTTGCGTCATGGCGAGCGGGTCGGGGTCATCGGCCCCAACGGCGCCGGCAAGACCGTGCTGCTGCGCCTGATCCTGGGCGAGCTGGAACCGCTGGCCGGCGACATCAAGCTGGGCCCCAGCATTCGCATCGGCTACTATTCGCAAGAGCATCAGACCCTGGACGCCTGGCTGGATCGCGCGCCGCTTGATCTCATTCGCAATATGCAGAACAGCAGCGAAGCCAGCGCTGTGAATTTTCTGCTGCGCATGGCTTTCAGTTACGACCAAACGCGCCAACCCATTCGCTCGCTTTCCGGCGGCGAACGCAGCCGGCTGCAACTGGCGCTGGTCATGCTGCGGCAGCCGAACCTGCTCCTGCTCGACGAGCCCACCAACAATCTCGACATCGCCTCGGTCGAAGTGCTTGAGGACGCGCTGGATGACTTTGTGGGCACGGTCATGATCGTCTCGCACGACCGCTACTTTCTGGACCAGACCGTTGACCGTCTGGTCGAGATTCGCGATGGCGCCCTGCGCGAGTTTCACGGCGGCTATACCGAGTTTCTGGAAGCGCAGGCGCAGAAGTAGAACAGAGCAAGTTATGCAACAATTCGCCTGTCAAGCCCCCATCCCCCGGCCCCTTCCTCCATAAAGGGGGAAGAGGAGAAAAGCCTCGAACACGCTGCGTTGAAGCCCCCTCCCTCATTTTGGGATGCCTGCCATAGAGATGGCAGGAGGGGGTTTGGGGGTGGGGGAAAACTAGCGATTTTTTCAATTACTTGACTGCACTTACTTCCGTGACTCTGTGGTGAAATTATATTGCAGGCTTGACGCGACTCTCGCGTTCGATTATCGGCGCTTCATCGTTATAATCTCCCTCGACCTGAAATGCCGAAAGGAATCCGCTCATGCCGGTATTTGACATGCCCCTGGAAACCATGCGAAATTATCGCCCGGCGCGCGAAGAGCCGGCCGACTTCGACGCTTTCTGGGCCGACACCCTGGCCGAAACGCGCGCGCGCGATCTGAACGCGACATTCGAGCCGGCGGACTTCGGCCTGGAAACGCTTGATGTCTACGATGTCAGCTTTTCCGGCTACAACGGCGACCGCATCCGCGGCTGGTATATGCGCCCGCGCGGGGCGGCGCAGCCCTTGCCCGGCGTCGTGCAGTACATCGGCTATTCAGGCGGGCGCGGTTATCCTCACGAATGGCTGCCCTTTCCCGCGGCTGGTTTCGCCACGCTGGTCATGGACACCCGCGGCCAAGGCAGCGGGCGCCGCGGCGATACGCCGGACGTGGTCGACGCCATCAACCCCTCGGTCAGCGGCAAGATGACGCAGGGCATCCTCGACCCCAAGACCTACTATTATCGCCGCCTCTACAGCGATGCCGCGCGCGCGGTCGAAGCGATCCGCAGCCGCGCCGATGTCGATCCCGAGCGGATTGCCGTCGCCGGCGCCAGTCAAGGCGGCGGCCTGTCGATTGCCGCTGCCGGCCTCGTGCCCGATGTCGCGCTCTGCCTGCCCGATGTGCCCTTCCTGTCGCATTTCCGCCGCGCGGTCGAGATCACGCCCGATGGTCCTTATCCCGAAATCGCCAGCTATCTGCAAATGTACCGCGACCGCGTCGAAAATGTCTTCCATACGCTGAGCTACTTTGACGGGCTAAACTTCGCCGCGCGCATGTCGGCGCGCGCCTTCTATTCAGTTGGCGTCATGGACACGGTCTGCCCGCCGTCGACTGTCTTCGCGTCTTACAATCATGTGCCCGGCCAGAAGGAAATCCGCGAATATTACTTCAATAACCATGAAGGCGGCGGCACGCAGCATCAAGTCGAGAAAATCCGCTTCCTGCGTGACCTTTGGCTGTCATGAGCCGGGCGAAAGTCATCATGCTCGGCAGCGGCACGCCCAATGCCGAGGCAGACCGCGCGGGTTCCGGGCTCGCTGTCGTCGTTGACGGGCGGCCCTATCTGGTCGATTGCGGGCACGGCGTAGTCCAGCGCGTCGTTCAAGCGCATGCGGGCGGGCTGATTAGCTGGGACACCACAGCGCTGGATCGGCTCTTCGTCACGCACCTGCACGCCGATCACACGGTCGGCATCCCCGACCTGCTTTATACGCCCTGGATTCACGGCCGCGAGGCGCCGCTGCAAGCCTGGGGCCCGGCCGGGCTGGAGCAGATGCTGGCGCATATCCAGCTCGCCTGGGCCGAGAACATCCGCGAGCACCGCAGCGCCCATCCCTGCAGCGAGCACGGCTACCAGGCGCGCGCAACCGAGGCGCAGGCCGGATGCGTCTATTGCGACGAGCGCCTTGAAGTCCACGCGCTGCCGGCCGATCATGGCGACCTCGCCGCCTTCAGCTACAAGTTCGTCACGCCTGCCGGAACGGTCGTCGTCTCGGGCGATACCAAGCCGGTTCCGGGCTTCGCCGATTGGGCGCGGGGCTGCGACTTGCTCGTGCACGAAGTCTACTCGGCGCGGCAATGGCCCGAGCGCCCGCCGGCCTGGCGCGCCTACCACGCGCGCGTCCACACCTCGACGCGGGAGCTGGCGGCCCTGGCCAACGAGATTCGTCCCGGCTGTCTCTGGCTCTATCATCAGCTATTCTGGGGGCTGACGCCGGATGAACTGGTCGCTGAATTATCCAGCGAATATGACGGCGATGTCGTCAGCACGGCGGACCTGGATATGTATGATCTCTAAAGCAATTCGACATGGTAGCGAATCTATCACATGCCTGCAAAAGCAAAGTATTGACGACAATCGCGCAGCAGAGACAGCGCCCACGTAAAATACCCTGCATCACACAGTGTTGCTCCCCTCCCTGACTCGTCGGGGAGGGGCCGGGGGTGGGGTAAGCTGCCAGCAACGTGTTGTAGTGGCGGCTCTGTGAATCGCCCGCCGTCTAACATTCCCGGCCAACCCGGAGGACGACCGTGACAAAATCCGCGATATTCCAACCACTTGACTTTGATCGGCTAAACGCGCCAGAGCAAAGCCGCCGCTCAGAAGAGTTCTTGCGGCGCATGGTCAAGCGGCGCAGCGTACGCCACTTTTCCTCCGCGCCCGTGCCGCTCAACCTGATCGAAAATGCCATCAGGGTGGCCGGTTCCGCCCCCTCCGGCGCCAACCAGCAGCCCTGGACCTTCGCCGTAATCAGCGATCCGGCCCTGAAGCGGAAAATTCGCGCTGCAGCCGAAGCCGAAGAGAAAGAGAGTTATGAGCGGCGCATGACGCCGGAGTGGCTGGCGGCGCTGGCTGTCCTCGGCACGGACTGGCGCAAGCCGCATATCGAGGACGCGCCCTACGTCATCGTCGTCTTCCGCCAGGCATACGGCATCCGCCAAAACGACGCCGGCCAGGACGAACGCGTCATGCACTATTACAGCGAAGAATCAGTCGGCATCGCGGTCGGCTTCTTGCTCGCTGCGCTGCATATCTCCGGCCTGGCTACCTTGACCCATACGCCCAGCCCGATGAAATTTCTGGCCGAAATCCTGGGGCGCCCGGCCAACGAGCGGCCCTACATCCTGATCCCGGTCGGCTACCCGGCGGAAGATGCCGAAGTCCCGGTCATCAGCAAAAAGCCGCTGGACGAGATCATGATATCGCGCTAGGCGCGCTGCTTAGCGCGTGCCGAAAACCGGGATCAGCGCGCCGTGGATGGCCGCGCTGGCGTCGGAGGCGAGGAAAGCGATCACCCGGCCCAACTGCGCCGGCGTCACGCCCGCCTGCGCATCTTCGGCATATTGCTCCTCGGTGGCGATCGTGGAAGGCAGCACAGCGTTCACGCGGATGCCGCTGCGCTTGTAATCTTCGGACAGGCTCTCAGTCAAGCGCAGCAGCGCCGACTTCGAAGCCGAATAGGCGGCGTCCATGCCGTTGGCGCGCAGGCCCGGCTTGGCGCCGATATTGATGATGGCGCCGCTGCCCTGCCCAAGCATCGCTGGAATCACCGCCCGGCTCATCATGAACGCGACCGTCGCGTTCAGCCGCAGCATGGTATTCCAGGTCTCCGCGCTTGTTTCGTGCACGGGCTTGCCGGCATCCCAGCCGCCCACGATATTGACCAGCACATCAATGCGACCAAAGGCTTCCAATGTCTGCGCCGCCAATGCCGCGGCTGTCGCTTCGTCCGACAGGTCCGCGTTTTGCAGGCAAATGTGGTTGCGGTCGTCGCGCAAATCCGGGAAGCGCTGATACAGGCGGTCGTCGCCGCAGCTAAGCGCCAGACGCGCGCCGCCTGCGCGGAATACCGGTATCACGCCCGAAGCCAGCAAGCCGGTCGCGCCGGTGATAATGGCTACTTTTCCCTTGAACGCTGTCATATTCCACTCCCGAACCTTGCGCTTACTTCAAGCATATCATAAACCGACCGGCTCGGGAGCCAGTGAGGAGCTGGTGAATCGCCTGCCTAGGGCGATGTAGGGGCGACCCATTGGGTCGCCCGCGCATTCATCTCATCGCCGCCACCTTTGCCCGCCTCGCCGTCAAACCTCGGCGCGAACCGGCAGGCCGGTGGTTCGCACCTACAATGCCCTAATTCGATTGAATTGTGGAGTTTCTCGGCAGTCTATGTTAAACATGGTCGAGGCGAGACAGGCTCCCTTGCGCACGATCAGCGCGATTGGATATTCTCGCCGATTGACTCGAATCGAAGCGGAATGGATGCACATGCCCCGATACGATGTTTTGCTTAAAGGCGGCCACGTGATTGACCCGGCCAACAGCATCGACGCGCCGATGGATGTAGCCGTCAGCGGAGACAGAATCGCGGCGGTCGCGCCCGATATCCCCTCCGCCCAAGCCGCGAACGTGGTTGATGTCGCCGGCCTCTACGTCACGCCCGGCTTGATCGACATGCACGTCCATGTCTATCACACGCGC
This sequence comes from Chloroflexota bacterium, assembly GCA_009841405.1. Classification (GTDB taxonomy): domain Bacteria; phylum Chloroflexota; class Anaerolineae; order Aggregatilineales; family Phototrophicaceae; genus UBA6055. The sequence continues at coordinate 36,597 of VXLV01000077.1, forward strand.
GAGCCGGAGACCCTCAGCATCATCGCCGATCATCATACCTTCCGCTCCGGCGTCACCACCGTGGTCGATACCGGCACCGCCGGCGCCAAGCACTTCCTGCACTTCAAACGCACGGTTATCGACCGCTGGAAGACGCGTATTTTCGCCTACATCAATATCGTCAAATCGGGCATGATCGGTCCATTTGAGCAAGATATCGACGAAATGGACCCCGAACTGGCCGCTTCGATTGTGCTCGCCTATCCGGAAGATTGCGTCGGCATCAAGACCGCCCACTATTGGGTATCCGAGCCTTTTGACGAGGCGCATCCGCCCTGGGCGGCTGTTGACCGCGCGCTGGAAGCCTCCGACATTTGCAAGAAGCCGCTGATGGTCGACTTCTGGCACCGCGAGGGCCGCACTTATCAGGAGCTGCTGCAAAAGATGCAGCCCGGCGATATTCACACGCACGTCTACGCCCAGCAATTCCCCATTCTCAACACGGACAACAAACCGGCTGACTTCATGTTTGAAGCGCGCGAACGCGGCATCATCTTCGACCTAGGCCACGGCGCCGGCAGCTTCTGGTTCCGCCAGGCGATTCCTGCCTACGAAGGCGGCTTTGGGCCCGATTCCATCAGCACTGACCTGCATATCGGCAACGTCAATGGCGTGGTCCACGACATGCTCAACACCATGTCCAAGCTGCTGTGCATGGGCATGCCGCTCAACGAGGTCATCTACCGCTCGACAGTGACGCCGGCGCAAGAGATCGGCCACCCCGAGCTGGGTACGCTGAGCGTCGGCGCGGAAGCTGATATCGCCGTGCTGCGCCAGGACCGCGGCCAGTTCGGCTATGTCGATTGCGGCGACGCCCGCATGAATGGCGACCGCAAGCTCAGCTGCGAAATGACCATCCGCGCCGGCGAGATCGTCTACGATATCAATGGGCGTGCCGCGCCCGCCTGGCAAGACGCGCCGCCGACCTATTGGCAAATCCGCATTCCGAAAGGCAGCATCGATCCATGACCGACTACCAATCGCTGGGCATACGCCCCCTCATCAACGCCTACGCCACCGTGACAAAATTCGGCGGTTCGCTCATGCCGCCGGAAGTCGTCAGCGCGATGACCGCGGCCGCGGCCGGCTTCGTCGACCTGGCCGACTTGCAGCGCCGGGTCGGGGAGCGCATCGCCCAACTGACCCACAATGAAGCCGCCTACGTCACCTCGGGCGCCGCCGCCGGCATTCAACTGGCCGCCGCCGCCGCCGTAATGTACAAGCACCCGGAGGCGCTCAAGCGCTTCCCCGATATCGCCGCCTTCAAGGACGAAGCGATCATCTTCCGCGGGCAGCGCAACCCCTACGATTACAGCATCCAGGCAGTCGGCTTGAAATACGTCGAGATTGCCGGCTCGCGGTCCGACCTGGAAGCCGCGATCAGCGAACGCACCGCCTGCATATTCTGGTTCCATGGCGCCCTGGTCTCGGATGACGATCTGCCGCTGGCCGAGCTGATCGCTATCGCCAAGGCGCGCGATATCCCGGTCATCGTCGACGCGGCGGCGCAGTTGCCGCCCGTGGAAAATCTGTGGCGCTTCACCGAGATGGGCGCGGCGCTTGCGTTATTCAGTGGCGGCAAAGACCTGCGCGGTCCCCAGTCCACCGGCCTGATGCTCGGCCGCCGCGATCTCATTGATTCGATCCGCCCCATCAGCAACCCCAACCACGGCTTGGGCCGGCCCTTCAAAGTCGGCAAGGAAGAGATGATGGGCATACTCGCCGCGGTAGAGCGCTATCTGCAGCTCGATCACGACGCCCGCGCCCAATACTGCGAAGACGCGGTGACCCTGTTCTGCGAAGCCCTGAATCCGCTGCCGGGCGTCTGCGCCGAGCGCGAATTCCCCAACGAAGCCGGTCAGCCGTTGCCCTGGTGCCGCGTTACCATTGACCCGTGCATACTCGGCAAATCCGCAGATGAAATCGTGCAAGCCTTCCTGGCGCACGAGCCCGGCATCGCCGTCTCGCCTCTGAACGAAAGGCAGTTCCATCTCAATCCCATGACGCTCAACCCGGGCGAGGAACTCATCGTCCGCGACGCTTGCCTGAAATTGCTCACCTAGAGTCTACCGTGAACAGTGTGCTCAACTCGGCCAATATGCCGACTGCACTTGGCACAGGAAAAACTCTGTGTCCTCTGTGCCTCTGTGGTGAATTTCCCTGTTAGTATTTCTCTAAGCGTACTTTGTCCATGATCAATGGTATTTCCGCATGAACCGACCCTTTGAACTCTACGACCTGCGCGTCACCGTCGAACGCATCGAAGGCCGCTCGGTCTGCGGCCTAGAAGTCGGCGACTACTTCGAGCTGACCGAAAGCGCCAAGCTGAGCATCCCCGACGGCAAGCACTTCTGCATCTACGCGCTGTCCGCTGTGCTGCCCCTGCTGGCCGCCAAGCAGCGCGAGCTCAGCGAAAATGACTGGATGACGCGCGATACCGTCGCCGCTTGCCCTGATGTCGACGAGCGCCTGATTATGCGCATCGAGCGCGTGAACAAGCGCACGCTGGACAGCGACGACCTGACCTGACCTGACCCGCGCCTCAACTCCCGCAATCCATCAAAAGCCATCCAACTGCTGGCAATACCTATCAGCGCGCTTAACGCGTACTGTTTAGCTTGTGAAATTTATCACAAATACGCTAGGCTGTGTTTGACGCATCTTGATTTGGAGAATCCTCATGACTGGCGTAAGCGCCCCAACTCTGAAAGGGCACTGGCTCTGGGGCAATCTCAAGGACTTCAACACGGACAATCTCAGCTTCATCGAAAGCGCGGCAAATTGTGGCGATCTGGTGCGGATTCGCTTTGGTCCCATGCGCGGCTATTTCGTCAACCATCCCGACCACGTCTGCAAGGTCCTGGCCGCCCGCAGCAAATCTTTCCGCAAGCCGGCCGTCGTCAAGCGCGCGCTGAGCGACATCCTGGGCGAGAACATCTTCACGAGCAACGGCGCCGCCTGGAAGCGGAGCCGCCAGGCGCTGCAGCCGGCTTTCCACTTGCGGCATGTCGAGCGATACACGCAGATCATGCAGATCTGCGTCGAGCGCGAACTGCAGGATTGGCGCGCCGGCAGCGTTATCGATCTGGAAGCGGCGATGACCCGCGTCGCCATGCATGTCATCGTCGAGACCATGTTCGACGCCGAGCTGGGCGAAAGCGCGGATGAGCTATCCGCCATCTTCACGCGCCTCTTCCACCTGGCGCACCGGCGAATGAAGCGTTATGCGCTATTGCCCAACTGGCTGCCGACAGAAAGCAATCGCGAGGTCAAACGCCTGAGCGCCCGCGTCCGCGATCTCTTGCGCGGCTTTATCACTGACTGGCGCGCCGGACGCGCCAAAGAAGCGTCGCTGCTGAATCTGGTACTGGGACCAAAAGACGGCGCCAGGATGTCCGACGAGCAACTCATCAACGAAGCCATCACCATCATCGGCGCCGGCTTTGAGACGACCGCGTATACGCTGGTTTTCACCTGGCTCGCCTTGATGCAAAATCCGGCAGTCGAGGACAAGCTCTACGCCGAGGTCGATGCCGCGCTCGGCGGGCGGCGGCTGCGGCTGGCCGACATACACGCGCTCGATTACACCGGGCGCGTATTCAAGGAAGCGCTGCGCCTTTACCCGAGCGCCTGGGGGCTGTCGCGCTCCACGCTGGAGTCGGTCGAAATCGGGGGAGTCGTCCTGCCGCGCAACAGCACCGTGCTCGTTTCGCCCTGGACCCTGGGGCGCGATCCGCGCTGGTATCCGAATCCGCTGCGCTTTGACCCCGACCGCTACCTTCGCGACAACGCCCGCGAAATTCCGCATTACGCCTACATCCCTCTGGGCGGCGGCGCGCGCACTTGCCTGGGCAGCCACTTCGCTATGCTGGAGGCCGCCATCATCCTAGCCGCCATCGCCCAGCGCTTTCGCCTGCGGCCACTGCCGGGCAGCGCTACTGGCGCGAAGAGCGTCGCCTTCACCCTGCGGCCGGACGGTCCGATGCGCGTCGAACTCCAGCCGCTGGCGCACAGCGCGATGACCAGTCCGGCTGCGCCGACGGCGCGCGCCCATCGTGCAATGCGTACAAGCGACTCAACAGTTTGCCCCTACTCGGGTAGAATAGTGGCAAATGCTGGCGCGATAGCGCGATAGAAAGCGAGGCTCGTATGTCCAAGAATCGCAAGCATATCAAAGTTACCTATTCCACACTCGGCAGCCCCGATCCGTTGCTGCACGAATATTTCGAGGAAGATGTCGCCGAACTCAAGCGGAATCTCGGCCAGCGCTACCCGCTGCTGATCAACGGCGAGCGCGTCGATAGCGACGTTAGCTTCGAGAATCGCTCGCCGATCAATACCGACTGGCTGCTGGGCAGCTTCGCGCAGGCTTCGGCCGATCACGTGGATCAAGCGGTGGCGGCGGCCAAAGCGGCCTTCCCCGCCTGGCGCGATACCCCCTGGCAAGAGCGGACCGAGCTGGTCAATCGCTTCGCCGATCTCATCAGCGAGCGCCTCTTCGAGATCTCCGCGGTCGTCAGCATGGAAATCGGCAAGAACCGCCTCGAAGCTATCGGCGATGTCGAAGAAGCCGCTGACCTCATCCGCTATTGCGTCGACGCCATGAAGGACAACCAGGGCTTCGAGCGCCAGCTTCTAAGCGAGACCGACAAGCACTTCAACCGCAGTGTGCTCAAGCCTTACGGCGTCTGGGGCGTGATCGGCCCCTTCAACTTCCCGGCCGCGCTAACGGGCGGGCCCACCGGCGCCGCGCTGGTCGCCGGCAACACCGTCGTGCTCAAGCCGGCCGCCGAGGGCTCGCTAACCGCTTGCATGATCGCCCAATGCGTCGTCGACGCCGGCATACCGGCGGGCGTGTTCAACATGGTACTTGGCGGCGATGAGCCGGGCATCGCGCTGGCGGCCAATCCCGACCTGGCCGGCTTGACCTTCACCGGCAGCTACGATGTCGGCATGAGCATCATCAAGAATTTCAGCACGTCCGCCGGCTACTTCCGCCCGGTCATTGCCGAGATGGGCGGCAAAAATCCGGCCATCGTCACCGCCAGTGCCGACTTGGACAAAGCGGCGTTGGGCGTCATGCGCTCGGCTTTCGGCTTGACCGGACAAAAATGCTCGGCGTGCTCGCGCGTTTATGTGGCTGACACGGTCAAAGACGAATTCTTGTCCAAGCTGGTAGACCTGGCCGCCGATGTCGCAGTTGGTGACCCCACGGAAGTCGATACTTACATGGGGCCCATCATCAGCGAAACTGCCTACAAGGCTTATCAGGGCTACGTCAGCGAATTGAGCGCCGGCAAGATTCTGACCGGTGGCGAGACCCTGCCCATCGGCACGGGTTACTTCGTCGCGCCCACTGTCGTGGCCGACCTGCCCGATGAGCACCGCCTCTGGCAGCACGAGATGTTCGCGCCAATCGTGGCCGTGCGCGGGGTCGCGGGCAATGACGAAGCGATGCGTCTGGCCAACGATGTCGCTCTGGGCTTGACCGCCGGGGTCTACAGCGAAGACGATGGCGAAGTCGACTGGTTCCTGGACAACATGGAAGCCGGCGTGCTCTACGTCAATCGCGAGACCGGCGCGACCACCGGCGCCTGGCCCGGCTACCAGTCCTTCGGCGGCTGGAAAGGCAGCACCGGCAGCAACAAAGCCTCCGGCAGCTACTACTACCTGCAGCAGTACATGCGCGAGCAGTCGCATACCATCGTGAGTTAACTCCGGTTCTCGCGCGAAATCGTAGGGGCGACTCTGCGAGTCGCCCATCAACACACTCAAACTATCGTAAAACTACACAAACTATCGTATTCTCAAATGCGATACTTTTGCGCGCGCGTTCCGCATTTGTGGCGCGGCGGCGGTTCTGTGGGCGACCCGCCGGGTCGCCCCTACGGCTACAGTCGGCTAATCCACCACAATCAGCTCCTGCCAGCCGTTCGTCAGCTTCTCCCCGCCGCCGGGACGCGCCACCACCACATCCTCGACCCGCGCCGAGTAGTCGTTGATCTGCATGATGCTCGGCTCAATTGTGAAGAGCATGCCCTCTTCCAGCGGCGTCTCATCGCCCTTGGTCAGGAAGGGCGGCTCGTGCACATCCATGCCGATGCCATGCCCCAGCCGGTGACGGAAGGCCTCGCCATAGCCCGCGTCCTCGATGACCTTGCGCGCGGCCGCGTCAGCATCGGTCGTGGTCGCTTCGCCCGCTTTCAGCGCCGCCACGCCCGCCGCCTGCGACGCCATCATCACGTCATATACCTGCTGCGCCTCCTCATTGGGCTGGCCGAAAAAGACCGTCCGTCCAAAGTCGTAGCACCAGCCCTCGAAGATGCCGCCGAAGTCAAACAGGATCGACACCGGCGGGTTGAGCGCCCGATGCCAGCTTTCCATGCGCGCGCCAAAGAGCAGCGGGTGATCGGGCGCCGAATTGTAAAGCGAGGTCGTGAAGGACTGGCCCAGCGAGCCGTGCTTCCGCAGTTGGTAATTGACCTCTTCCACGATTTCCAGCTCGGTCATGCCATGCCGCAGCGCCGATAGCGTGTCAGCGAAGGCGGCTTCGGTGATGCGGCCCGCCTGCTTCATCAGCTCAATATCCGCCTGCGACTTGATGACGCGCATCGGCCGCAGCAGCGTAGTCGCCGAGAGCCAGCTCGCGCGCGGCAGCAGCGGCTGCAAATGCGACACCGTCTCGCCTTTGGTGAAATCGCTGATGGCCACGCGCGGATTATCTGGCAGATTGAAGTCGTCGAGGATGCGCTTGACCATCTCCGCCGGCACGTCCCAATCCCCCAGCACGCGAATGTCGATGCCCTCCAGCCGGCTCAGTCCGCCAAACTCGGCCGTCATACGCGGCAGGGGCAGCACCGGCGGACGATCCGGCGTGATCCAGGCGCCCTCCAGCCAGTCTCCCGGATGAATAACGTGTCCGTAATTGGGGAAGTCGCGCGGGACGCCGGTCAAGTATTGCAAATCGGATGAAATCGGGATGAAGGCCAAATCGGCGTGTTGACCCAGAATTTGTTGAAATCTCGCTAGTCGCTCGCTGGACATGGGGCGCTCCTTTTAGATGAACTTGAGTGACACAATCTTAGCGCGTTTGCCGCCATACGGCATTCTTGCGGTCACTTCACCTGCGTTAATTGTCGCTGCTCGCTTTTCTGGGTTAGGATTAGACTGCTGATAAACGAGAAGCGAACGAGCCCTTAACGTGATTAAGTCAGTCTTGATTAGCCTGCTGATTCTGTTGCTCTTGACGCCTTGGGCGCAGGCGAGCGATGGTCGGTTCGCGCCCTGTACGGCGGCCGATCTTGAGACCTTGCGGCAACTCGAATCCGTATACGATGCCTTGCTGGTGCAAGGCACGCGCACACGCAACGCCAGCCTGCTGCGTTTCCTGGTCGAGCGGCAGTACGAGTGGCGCCTGGGCTTGAATGAGACACTGCCGCGCTGCGCCGAAGCTTTCGAGATTGGCTGGCTGATGAGCCAGGTTACGGGCGATACAGTAGCGGTTGCCGCCCTGGACCTGGCGGATGAGGAGAGCGGCTGGCTGTTGGAACCGAAAGAAATCGGGCGCTCCCGCGTTGCCGCGCTGCTGGAAGACTTGGGGGCTTCTTTGGATGACGGCGCGCTGACGCCGCAATCGCTTGATGATGCCGGCGCTGCGTGTTCCGACGAGCAGTTGGCGATTCTCGCCCCGGGCATGCTGCTTGGCTTTGAAGACGCGGTCGCTGTAGCCCAAGCGGCGGCATCGCCGGAAGCCTTCGTCGAATTCACTGGCGCCTATCTCGAATTGCGCGAGGCGATGTGGAACGATTTGCCGCATTGCAGCGAGGCGGTTGAGTTCGGCTTGATGATGAACCAGATTCTTGGCGACTATGTCGGGCTGATTCTGCATCGCGTCAACGGCGTCGCCGACGAGGACAACCCGCTGCGTCCGCAGATCGTAAGTGAAGGCTATCGATTCGCCGACAAGACGGCGGCAGTGGTCGCGGCGCTTGATCGGAACCGTACAGTAAAGCTCTATCATGTCAGCGGCAGCGACGGCGCTAACATCCGCGCCTGCCCGACGACAGCCTGTGAGATCGTGGCCGTCTACGCCGCGGAGCAGGAGTTGCGGATCATCGACGATTCGGGCGAATGGTATGAGATCCGCCTTGACAATGGCGAAACCGGCTTCATCGCCGGCTTCCTCGCCAGCATAAATTCGTCCGGCTAAACTTAGACAGGCAGCCCAAAACAATGCCATACGGAGCGTCAGATGTTCAGGTTTCTCTTGACGTGCTGCGCGCTATTGATTTCGCTGCTGACGGCAAACGGCCAGAGCTTTGATCTGCCGCATTGCAGCCCGGAACAGCTCTCCGTCATCGGGGACCTAAGTCCGGAGATTAGCGCAATTGAAGCTGATTTGGGCCGCATTGAATCGATGGCGGATGTGCTCCGTGTTAATGCCGAGCATCTGCGCCTGCGGCAGAAGCTTTGGGATGACCTTCAGCTTTGTGATGTGTATCTGGAATTTACCAGCCTGTTTAGCGCGCGCTTCAATGACGTCTTCGCCGCCAGCGCTATGGAAGGCATCAGCCCCGGTCAAGAGGAGAGCCCCAGATGGAAGCTGGTTGAAGGCATAGACGGCGAAGCGCGAAACCTGATACTGGCGAATTTGGGTGAATACGTCCTTGCCGGCTTGATCCCCGGCAGCGGAGACTCGCAATCAGAACCGCTGGCGGCGTGCAGCGAAACACAGCGGCAATACGCGCGCGGCGCCAAACTGAAGGGCTATACCGAGATACTGAACCAGGCCATGGCAGTAGACACCGTTGAAGACCTGTTGCGCTACGACGCCGCCCATCTCGAGTTTCGCGAGAGCGCCTGGGCGGATTTGCCTCGTTGCGCCGATGCTTACGAAGTCGCCTTGCTTATGTTTCGCATCAGTGGCGATTTCGTGGTCGGGCATGCGCTGGCGTTCCTGGGCGTGCCGCGCGATTCCAACCCCTACGTGGCTCAGCTCATGGACGATGTGTCTCGCTTGCCTGCCTGGATGATCCCGGCGGCGCTGCGAGACCCGGATGCCGTCTACGCGCTGTTCGAAAGCAGCTTGCCCGGCTGCAGCGCGGCCGAGCTTCTACAGCTTCCGTATTTCGATCACTCGTTGCTGGCACTGGCGGGAGCGCATGATGGAAGTTTCATGGACGGGATTAATCGGGACAATCTCAGGACTTACGCCCGTGTCGAGATTGACTGGCGGAATTGGCAATTCGTGGAGTCGCCACGATGTGCAGAAGCGTTGGCCCTCACGCTGACTTTGAGCGAGTTAGGCAGCGATATGGTGGCGGCGCAGGGATTCTCGCTCGCCGGCGAGCCCGACTTGGCGTCCCGGTATCGCGAGCAGGCGCTTCTGGGGATGGACCGGTTTCGATCTCTGCAAGCCGCTGTCATAGAGACGGACGTGACCAGCGGCGAATTCGTCAATGAGGAGACTCAATTGTCTGGATGTACGGCCGACCAATTGTTGGGGCTAAATGAGCGCGTATTCTCGACCTGGCAAGCATTGGCAAATATCTTGCGAGAATTAGGAACGCGGTCTGATTTCGCCAGCTACGCCAAAGCGCAATTTGAGTGGCGTAGGGATCTGCGGCAGCGTCTGCCGCCCTGCGCCGAAGCAGTGGAACTTAGCCTCTTATTGCATCAAGGCGTCGGCATCTTTGCGGGTTTGTTCGCGCTCGACTTTGCCGACATTGACCAGGAAAACAATGCTTATGCGCGCGCCAGCAATGAGTTCGCAGAAGAAATCCTGCCACTGCTCAACCAGATGCAGGCGAAATTCACCGGGGCGGAATAGACCGGGCCGGCGACTGCAGCGCAGCCTCACAGCAACATCGACCGGCTGAAGGGACGGATGCCGAGCGTAATGATAAAAGCCATCCTGTTTGATCTGGACGATACGCTCTTTAGCTTGAGCGGCTGCGAGGCGGAGGCGCTGCGGCGTACGCTGGGGAGCGTCGGGCTGCTCGAGTCACTGCCGGCCGATTTCGTACAGCGCTACGCCGCGATCAGCAGCGGGTACTGGTTGGCGAAGGCCGCCGACGACGACACGCGGGCCACGCGCGCCCACATCATTGAATCGAGCTGGCGCGACTTCCTGGCGCGCTTCGACTTGGACGCGAGCCGGGCCCTGGAGCTTGCCGAAGCGTTCTGGGCAGCTTTCTGCGCATCCAGCGCGCTGAACCCCGGCGCGCGGGAAGTGGTAGAGAATCTGGCGGGCCAGTATCGGCTGGGCATGGTCACCAATGGCTACAGCGATTCCCAGCGCGGGCGGCTGGCTGCGGCGGGCTGGAGCGACCGCTTTGATCCGCTGCTCATCTCGGAGGAGGCCGGCGTAGCCAAGCCCGACCCGCGAATCTTCCAGATGGCGCTGGAGCGGCTGGACCTGGGCGCGGCTGACGTGTTGTACGTCGGCGACTCGCTCAGCCACGACCGCGAAGGCTGCCTGCGCGCCGGCATTCGCTTCTGCCACTATTGCCCGGACCCGGCGCCAGCGACCGGCGCGCCGAAATGCTATTACCGTATCCGTAACTTACTTGACCTTGAGGGACTGCTGCGCGAGTTGGCGTAACATTTTCGCGCGGCAAAGCCCCGAAATTGTAGAAGGAGAGTTTCATGCGTAGATTGATGATTGTGCTGGTAGTGCTCATGTCCTTTGCCCCGGCGTTGCAAGCGCAGTCCCAGGGCTTTCCGCTCTGTTCGGCCTCTGAGCTCGCGTATGTGGCCGAGCTGCAACCAGTATACGACGACCTGGTTGCCAGCCTCAGCGCCGATGGCGATACTTCGCTGGACAAGACCCTGGTCTTTACTCAAGCGCAAATCGAATGGCGCGAGCCGCTTTGGGACGGCCTGCCGCGCTGCGCGGAAGCCATCGACATCGCGGTGCTGATGAGCCAGAACACAAGCGACATGGGCGGCATGGCTGCGCTGACCTATGCCGGCGTTTCGCTCAGCCTGAATCGTTATAAGGACCGGCTGTTCTTTGAGGGCAGCAACACCAAACTTCTCGCGTCCATGTTTGAGCAGGTCAAGCAGCTGATTGAAAGCGGCGAGCGCCCAGCAGATCCGGCCGCGGGCGATCGCGAACTGGAAGACTGCAGCGAAGATCAGGTCAGGACGCTCATCGCCGAGTTGCGCGAAAATGAAGACCTGATCGTGCAAGGGACCAGCGTACAGGCGCCAGGCGATCTAATGGACTATATCAGTGCGAAGCTGGAATGGCGCGACCAGGTCTGGGCCAGGTTGCCCGCTTGCCGCGAATCGATCGGCGTCGGCCGCAACATGAGCCAGACGGCTAGTGATCTGGCCACCGCGATTGCCTTCAGCTACGCGCAGGTTCCCGGGCCCGAGAACCCATTTGCCGCCACGCTTTCGGACGATCTCACCCTGCTGGGCGACCTGCTGGTGTTCTTGATTTCGTCTATCGGCGAGCAGGTGGCGGCTGACCTGGAATCCCCGCTGCCAGCCTGCGCCGCGGTGGACAAGGCGGCCGTCGCCGAGATGCTGTCGTCCTTTGACGCGCTTGTCGAGCCAGTGTTCGGCATTGAGACGACTGAAGACCTGCTGGCTTACATCGAGCAGCTCATTGACTGGCGAAGCGAGCTGTGGTCAGGCGTGCCCTTCTGCGCGGAGGCGGTCGAAATTAGCTTGCTCGCCGCCAACACAGCGCTTGACTTTGCGACTTTCCGGGCGCTGCAATTGTCCGGCGAGTCGGCCGACCTCAACCTGCTAGTCGATACGGCCATTGCTGGCCTGCTCAAGGTCGCGGCCTTTGCGGCTGACAACCAGGCGTCCAATCCCGCGACGACTGCGGCGTCACAAGCGGACAGCCTTCCGGCTTGCGCGGAATCGGCCAAACCGTCTCTGCTGGGTATGCGCGATCAGTCGGCGATCTTCTACTCGCTGACCAGCGGATTCCTGACCGTAGAGGAACTCGCGAATGTCGCCGAAGTCCATATTCACTGGCGCGAGCAGATTTGGAAGGAATTCCCGCCTTGCCAGGAGGCGATCAAGGCTGGGCGACTGCTGATTCAGCTGACCGGCGATTTGACGCCGTCGGTGGCGCTGTTGTTCCATCTCGATGTGCCCTGGGAAGACAATCCATTCATAGGCGAGACTTCAACCGCACGCGAGCAACTGTTGAGTTACGTCACGATGTTCGGGGACGAGTAGTCAAGACGCGACTATGCGCTGCTTCGTCTTGCGGCTGGCGCAGGCTATTCCGTTATCGTCACCTTGGACAAGCCGCGTGGTTTGTCGACTTCGTAGCCGCGCGCCAGCGCCTGCTGCATGGCGTAAATCTGTCCCGGCATCACGCTCACAATTGGGCTGAGCCACTCCGGTACAGCCGGAACGGGCAGCGCCTGTGTCCCGGCGCGCAGCAGGTCGTCAACGTTGCTGATGATTAGGATCTCGGCGTATCGTTCGGCGAGCCGCCGCGTCATGTCCGCCATGCCCGCGAGCGTAGGACCCTGCGGCGCGACCAGCATCACCGGATGCCCGCGGTCAATGGCCGCGATCGGGCCGTGGCGAAAGTCGGCTTCGCTGTAGCCCTCGCTGGCGATATACGTCAGCTCCTTGACCTTCAGACTGATCTCGAGCGCAGTGGCGTAGTTGAAGCCGCGCCCCAGCGTGACCAGCTTGTCGCTGTAGCGGTAGCGCTCCGCCCAGTCGGCGATCTGTTCCGAGCTTTCCAGCGTGTCCCGGGCCAGGCCTGGCAAGGCGGCCAAATCGTCCCAGTGCTCCGTCTCGTCCGCGAGCGCGCTCGCCAGCATGGCGACAACGGTCAATTGCGCGGTGTAGGTCTTGGTCGCGGCCACGCTGAATTCGCGCTCGGCGCGCAGCGGCAGATGCAACGCGGCCGCCTGCGCCAGCGGAGAATCGTCGAAATTGGTGATGGCCAGCGTCAGCGCGCCGTCCCGCCGGGCATCAACCAATACTGTCCGTACGTCTTCCGCTTCGCCCGACTGGCTGATGCCGATGACCAGCGCCCGCGACAAGTCCGCCGGCTGGCCGTAGAGCGTATGCAGCGACGGCGTCGCCAACATGACCGGCAAGCGAAGGTCATGACCGAACAGATACTGTGCGTAACAGGCGGCGTTGTCCGATGTGCCGCGGGCCGCGATGCATACGAAGGGCGGGTCGAAGTCGCGAATGGCGGCGGCTGCTGCTTCGGTGTCGGCGCGCCCTTGGCCAAGCAGGCGCTCGATGACGGCCGGCTGTTGGGCGATTTCGTCTTGCAGGTGCATGAGTCTCCTCGCGGATGACGGTTAGTCGTTGAGCGGTCGGTAATTGACGCCCATGACATCCAGCGCGGGCAGATGGCGCCCCAGCCGCGCGATCAAGGCGTCGTAATCGCGCTCGTCGGGATGATGCCAAAGCACATCGGCGATTGCGATGGCGCGCGGAAACATCATGTATTCGACATGGTCGGACTGAGGCATGTATTCGGTCCAGATATTGCCTTGCCCGCCCAGGATGTGATGCCGCTTGTCGGCTGCGATCTGCCTGGGAATTACTTCGTATTGCCAGACTTGCCGCAGCGGCAGGATCGCCGATATCGCCGGCGGTTCGCTCTCGGTGTCTTCGGTCTGGTAGTAGTCCAGGTAGCAGTAGGTATTCGGCGTCATGATGACATCGTGGCCGGCATTGGCCGCGGCGATACCGCCATCGCTGCCGCGCCAGCTCATGACGGTGGCGTTGGGCGCCAGCCCGCCCTCGAGTATCTCATCCCAGCCGACCAGATTGCGCCCGCGCTCGTTGAGCCAGGCTTCGATCTGGCGGATGAACCAGCTTTGCAGCTCATGCTCGTCCGCCAGTCCCTCGGCCTGGATGCGCGCTTGACAAGCCGGGCAGGCTTGCCAACGAGCTTTCGGCGCTTCGTCGCCGCCGATATGAATGTACTGCGACGGGAATAGCTCGAGAACTTCGCCCAATACGTCATTCACGAAGCTGAAGACCGCGTCCTTGCCGGCGCAAAAAATGTCCTCGGCGATGCCCCAGGTCGTCCGTACCCGGTAGCCGGCGCCGGCGCAGCCCAACTCCGGATAGGCTGTCAGCGCCGCCACCGCATGCCCCGGCAACTCAATCTCGGGCATGACGGTAATGCCGCGCTCGGCAGCGTAGGCGACCACTTCCCGTACTTCGTCTTGCGTATAGAAGCCGCCATAGGACGCGCCGTCGTATTGGTCCCAGGCGCCGGCGACGACAGTCTCCTCACGGTACGCGCCGACCTCGGTCAAGCGCGGATACTTCTTGATTTCGATTCGCCAGCCCTGGTCTTCGGTCAAGTGCCAGTGGAAGGTATTGAACTTGTAGAAGGCCAACATATCAATGAACTTCTTGATGAAAGCGACCGGGAAGATATGCCGGCCGACATCAAGATGGATGCCGCGCCAGCCGAATGCCGGGCTATCGTTGATGACGACACCGGGAATCGTCCAGTCGACGCCGGCTTGCGTTTCGCTCGCGAGGATCTGTTGCGGCAGCAACTGACGAATGGTCTGCATGCCGTGGAGGAACCCGGCGCGCTGCGAGGCGGACAGCAGGGCCCGGCCCGGCTCCACCTCCAGCCGGTAGCCTTCGGCGTCGTCTGACGCCTCCGGCGCCAGTAAGATTGCGTTCTGCGCATTGGACAGAATGTCGTCATCAAGCGGGTGCACGGGCAGATCGAAACCTGTGGCGGGCCGGAGATAATCGGCCAGCGTCGCGCCAATTGCGCTGTCAGCGGCGAAGACGCGCGTATGCCGGTTGAGCGTGAAGCCGCCAGTCTTGCGCTCCAGCTCGCGCGGCTGTGGAAAGAGTGTGATTTCGTCCATAGCTGAATTGTCCTTTATCCAAGCGATAGTCAAATGTCATCCAGTGAAATGACGGCGCTGAGCTGATGCGGCTGATCGGGATCACAGCCATTGAAGATTGCGCGATGGTAAGCCAGCAATTGCAGCGCCGGCAAGTACAAGATCGGCATACACCAGGTTGGCAAGTCAACCGGCAAGATGACTTGATGCTGATATTCGCCGAGTTCCGGCCCAATCGCCAGCACAGTCGCGCCCATCGCCGCCATTTCTTGCAGCACGCGCCCCTCGTGCCGCGCGGCGTCGGGTGATATCAAGCCGATGACGAGGCTGTCCGCGCCGACCATCGACATGGGGCCGTGGCGAAACTCAAGCGTGTGATAGGCCTCGCTGTAAGACAAGGACATCTCTTTCATTTTGAGCATGGCTTCGCAGGCGATGCCGTAGAGCGCGCCCGACCCCAAGAAGAAGAACTTCGCTATGTTGCTATTCTCGCCCAGCGATTGCGCCAGGTCGCCGTAGCGCTCCAGCAGGTGGCGGCAAGTGGCGGGCAGTTTGCGGCTGGCGCCGAGATCGCGTCCGCCGACCAGGGCCGCCAGCTGCTGGACGGCGACCGCCATGCTGCTGAAGGAGCGCGTCTGGGCGACGCTGTTTTCCTGCGCACCGTCGATGGCGATGACGACGTCCGCATCGGAGGCGAGCGGGCTGCCGCTGTCGCAGGTCACAGCGAGGACTGGACTGCGCGCGTAGGCCTTGAACGTTTCTTGAGCGCGAACAGTTTCGGTGGTGCTGCCGGAGCGCGAGACGCTCAGCAGCAGATAGCGCTGACCGGGCAGACAGACCGAATTCGGATGGAGCAGCAGTTCAGATGCCGGGCAGGCGAGCGCATGACAGCCGGCCTGGCGCAGGAGACTAGCCGCGGTCAGCGCGAGATAATAGGTTGACCCGCAGCCGGTGACGATCACCCGGTCGAAAGCGCCCGACGCCAGCAGCGAACGCAGCTGTGGATCGTCGGGGTCGACGACGGCAAGCGCCGTAGCCCAGACTTCCGGCTGGCTCATAATTTCCCGCAGCGTGTGTTGGCCCGCGGTCATAGCGCCTCCAAACTTTCAATGGCGCCGGGAATGTCGAGATAATCGCGAGCAAATGCCTCCCGCAGTAGGTCAGGCGGCACAAAACGGTCGTACTTGAGGCGGCCGCTGACGCCCTTGATTTGCTCGGACAATTCCATGGCTCCCGGCGGATTCTGGCAAATCGCCGCCAATTCGCGCTTTAGTTCGGCGGCGTTGCCGGCCCTGCTCTCCAGTTGATAATAGTACGGCGCGCAAGGGCGCGCAGTTTCAAAACCGGCGCGCTCAAGCAAGGCGAGTTGCGTATTGAATTGGCGCGTGCCGCACCAGGGGAAAACCAGATAGCGATTTGGCGCTAGCGGCAGGATCGATTCGTCTTGCAGCCGGCTGCTTCGGGCTGCTTCGCGGGCGCTTTGCAGGCGCTGCCGGGCCGGTTCAAGCAGATACGCATAATCGTCGCGCGATAAGAGTATCGCACGGATCTTCCGCAATATGCGCGTGTGGATTTCCAGCTCGCCTCGACCTTCCCAGTAGGTCGCTGATTGGCCGCGTACGCGTTCCACTTCGATGACTTTCTCGTCTTCGTAAATCTTGAGCACGCGCCAGACATAACCCGCCAAACGTATCGTGTCTTCAAGATTGGGCGGGCCCGAAATCGTGCCGATCTCGCGCGATTTGTCGCGCACGCGATATTCCGCATTGTCCTCGAACACGGCATAAAAGCGGTAGTCGTTGACGATCCGCTCGGCTTCTATCCCGATGATCAAGCGACCTTGCTCGGTTTGTTCAAGGTGTTCGATTTCCAAGTGGTGGCGCAGCAGCCGGCGAAATTGGTCTTGCGTAATCGACTGAAAAGAGGACAGCGTTAGCGCGCGCTCGGCCAGTTGCGCCGGCGACAGGTCGCTCTGTGACTTGACGATGCTCATCGTTTGGTGATAGAGCAGGCTCAATGGCATTTTGGGAACTTCGGGCGGTTCAATCCACTTTTCTTCCGCGTAGAGCTGAATAATGGCGATGGTTTGCAGCAGGTTCCAGGGCAGCTCTTCGCCGAGATGCCGTTTCTCTCCCGCTTGCTCGGTCGAGTAGAAGAACATCCGCGCCGGGCCGCCGCGCCGCCCGGAGCGCCCCAACCGCTGCACAAAGCTGGACACTGTATGCGTCGAATTGACCTGTATCACCTGGTCCAATAGCCCCAGGTCAATGCCTAATTCCAGCGTAATGGTCGCGGCGGTGCAGGCTGGCTGACTTCTGTCTTTCATGGCGGCTTCGGCGGCTTCCCGCAGGGGCGCCGAGATGCTGCCGTGATGCACATGATAAAAGCTCGGTCTGTTCTGGCGCGCGGATATGTCACGCAGGTTCATGACAATTGCTTCGGTATCAGCGCGGGCATTGGCGAAGATGAGGGTCTTGGGCACGCGCTGGGTCATTTGGTGAAAATGCTCAAAGTATTCCAATTCGCCGCTTAATGCGTCTTGCGATTCCCTTGGCTTGTGCTTCGCCTTTTGCGCGCCGACCGCCTCGTTATTGTCATCTGCGCGCAGCTGGAAATAAGCCAGCCCAATTTCGGCCGTGGAACGTTCCTCGCTGGCGATCAACTGCGCCTCGCGCCTGGAATTGCCCCGCAGCCAGGCCATGGCCAGGCACGGCTCGCCAATGGTCGCCGACAGCCCGATCCGCCGCGAGGGCGTCTTCTGATAGCGCGCCAGTCGCTCCAATTGGCACATGACCTGGCGGCCGCGGTCCGAGTTGATAAAGGCGTGTATTTCATCAATGATGATGTAGCGGGTTTCGCCGAAGAGCCGCTTGAGCTCGTGCTGCCGGTTGATCAACATCGCTTCCAGCGATTCGGGCGTGATTTGCAGGATGCCCCGCGCCTGGCGCAGAAAGCGCGTCTTTTTCGCTTGCGCCACATCGCCATGCCAGGCCTGCGCCGGGATGTCCGTGTCTTTCAGCAAGTCGGTGATGCGCTCGAACTGATCGTTGATGAGCGCCTTTAGCGGGCCGATGTACAGCGCGCCGATTGTAGCCGGTGGATTATTGTGCAAGTCCGTGATGATGGGCAGCAGCGCCGCTTCGGTCTTGCCGGTTGCGGTTCCGCTAGAGATCAGGATGTGGTCGACGCCATCGAGAATGGCGCCTATCGCCTCCGCCTGAATGTCGCGCAGTTCATGCCATTTGTTGCGATAAACGTACTCTTGAATGAAGGGCGCGAGCTTGTCGAACGCAGTGTCGCTCATCAGATCTGAAAGCTGGCGTAGGGGGAGTCGACCAGTTCGGGGTCGGTGTTGGTGCTGGCGGTAAAGTCTATCATGCCCAGGAGCGATTCAAATGTCTCGTCTGGATATTGTCGCAGCAAGTTCAATATCGTGACGAAGTCAATGGCGACCTCACGCGGAGTAAGCAAGCTGTCGGCCCCAAGTCGGCTGCTGACTTCGGTCATAAATGCGCGAAAATGTTCAGCGCCCAGTCTTGGCTCGTAACTGTAAAAGAAAGCGTGGATGGCGGATATTTTTTCCAGCAGTTGACCAATGCTCTCGCCGCTAAGC
This sequence comes from Chloroflexota bacterium, assembly GCA_009841405.1. Taxonomy (GTDB): domain Bacteria; phylum Chloroflexota; class Anaerolineae; order Aggregatilineales; family Phototrophicaceae; genus UBA6055. Next base: position 55,077 of record VXLV01000077.1, read on the forward strand.
TGATCCAGCCGGATAACAGGCGCATTCAGATCCCGCAGACCTGCGCGCACGAATCGGCTGGTTTGCAAACGTGTCTGAAGCGCCTCATAGCTGAATAGACCCCGGCGAGTATCTTCTACCATGTCGGGCGTCGCGCCAAAATATACGCCGAGATACTCCGCGCCGCCTTGTTGCGTATCATTGAAGATCGTCAGAAAACGTTCATAGTTGTTGCGGCGGGAAACGGAATGCGAAATACGATATAGGCTGACCGCCTCGTCGAGGATAACGATCAACCCGCTGTAGCCGATTTCGTGGACGAAATACGCCATAAGCTTGACGTAATCGTACCAAGATCTATCGTCGATTATGGAACGCACGCCCAGTGCCTGACGCGCTTCAATCTTGCTGTTGTATTCTCCGCGCAGCCAGCGAATCGCCGCTGCCTTCTGGTCATCATCTCCTATTTGGTGCCCGTGCCAGTAATCGTGTATGACCTTCGCAAAGTCTGCGCCGTGCACCATATCTTCCATTGAATCGACGACGTCATAGATGCCCTGTTCGACAGCTGTAGCAAAGCGCCGCGATTTGCGGTCAATGCCGGCGCGCACGAACTTGGTCTGTACCTTGCTGATCCATTTCTCGAGCACCGTGTCAAAGGCTTTGCCATCGGGCCGGGTCTTGATAGCCATATTCATCATCAATTCGCGATATGTCGCCAAGCCCTCGCCTTTGGACCCGGTCAAGCGGCGCTGCTGGCTGAGGTCGGCGTCGGCAACGACAAAGTTGTGCTGCAGAGCATAATTGCGGAGCAACTGCAGCATGAAACTTTTGCCTGATCCATATCGCCCGACGATGAGTCGACAGGTAGCGCCGCCGCCATCAGAATCACCCGCAATGCTATCCAGGTCATGCCGAAGCGCGTCTATTTCAGCTTCGCGCCCCACAACGATATGTTCAGCGCCTTTGCGAGGTACAACGCCGGCGCTAAGTGAATTGAGAATTGCGCTGGATAGTCTCTTGGTCAGTTTGTTTGACATCGAATTTCCCGGCAGTCCATGCGGAGTTGACAGATATTACTTTATACAACATCGGTTTGCTAGCTATATTACTGGCTATTGTGTCGTAGATTCGCATATTCGGACTGGGAGATGATGGTTTCGACGTCGTGGCAGTAGTCTTCGTTTACGACTAGCTCTTCGTCTTCATAGAATATGAGATTCTCGCCGAGGCTGTCATTAGCGCGTTCATTGATGTCGTCCACTATGACGTCAACAAACTCGCCCGGAAATGCCGCGTCGAGCGCGCTCGCGTCGATACTCCAATTGCTTTGCATCATCAAGACTAACAGGCGCGCCGACTCGCTCTGCGGGCTTCCGATAATGCCTATCAGCAATTCGCGCTCCGCCGGATCGGGCCGATTCAGGGGAGAAGCCACCAGGCGGGACTGCCCGCGCTGCGTTAGAGAACCGCTGGGCGATTCTTCAGTGGTGGATTGCGACGCTGCCTTCGTATCTGTCGCTTCAAGCAATGAACGCAGCGAGACCGATGACTTGGCGACTTGCTCAACTTGGGATGAATCGCCATTGTCGTCGCGCTGTGGCGGTTCTTGGCGCTGTCTGTGTTTGTCATACCACTCTACGCCGGCAGGGCGCGGGCGGAACTTCGAGGAATCGAGGGCGCTGCGTTCCAACAATCCCGCCTGCAACAAGCGATCGACTTGGTACTCATAGAGCGTCGACTGATTGTAGCTAGCATATTGGCCGCCTTTGCACGCGCGGACAAACAGCGACATGATTTGGAGGAGTTTGGGGTGCGGCGCCAGGTGCATGTTGGCTGGCGCTTCCCCCGGCCGCGGCGGAACGGGAACGCCGCCAACGCCCTCGTCCACAGTCTCGCCGGCTATCGGCGCGAACATCTCCGCTTCCGCAAATTCGCCGTCTGCCGACGAATCCGACACAGCTTCTGTGGGTTGGGTGTCGTCCGAGTCCTCAAACGCGCTGTCGTCAGGCTTGGCCATTGCTGCATTTTCCGCGTCAAGCCGATCTTCCAACTCAGCGATATAGTCTCTCTGCCGTTGGACTTCGCCCTGTAACTCAGCAGTGCGCGCCTGCTCGTCGCGCAGCTCGGTTGCCAGTAGCGCGTGGCGGGTAAATTGCACGTTCTGCTGTTTTTCCTGCTCAGCGATGGCGTCTCGCTGGCTGTCGAGCTCGCTCTGCAATTGAGCGTTGCGCTCCTGTTCATCGCGCAGGTCGGATGTGCCTCCACTTCGCGTCTTCAGCTGCTTTTCCAGACTGGCGATAGAGTCTCTGTGCTTCTGGACTTCGCCCTGTAATTCAACGGTGCGCGCTTGCTCGTCGCGCAGCGCCGGCTGGAGTATGGCGATGCGGTCTCGATGCGCTTCCAGCTTGCGCTCCAGGTCAGCGATCTGATCGGCTTGCGCATGAATTTGCCCTTGGAGTTCGTTGACCGGTTGACCAGTCTGGGGATCATCGCCGGCGCCTTGGGTTTCCGCTTGGCTCACCGGGGACACAGCCGACATTTGATCGGGCTTGCTGGATAGACGGGCGCCAAGGCCTGCGAGGCAAGCCAGCGGATCAACCCGCCGCAGGTCCAGGCTCTCGTATTGCCGTCTGGTGATAGCCAGCGCAACCAAACAGAAGCGTCCTTCCTGGCCGCTACTCGGGTTTATCCCCTCGGCATAGCCGCCAAAGTCTATGCGGTCAAGCTTTTCCGTTCGGTCGGCCGTGAAGATTTCATGTACGGCGCGCAGGCTGATTTGCGCCAGCATCGACCTGTAGAGCCGGCGGCGCCGCTTGTTTGACATGGCCGCCGCGACAATCTCGTCGCGTGTTGCGTCGTAGACGTAGCGGGATGCGTCGGGTATGACATCAGGCGTCGGCAGGCTGAACTCAACCCGCAGTGCTTGCCTTTCCGCCACAAATTCGATGTCCGTCTGTTTTGGGAATCCGACGGTATAGGCGCTGCTTTCCAGGATCAACTCAAAGTAATTCGCAATTGCATAGGGCTCGCCTGCGTCGAAGTCCTGCTTGTAGGTCTCGACCTCGGCATTATGCGCATCGACTTGCGCCTGCTCCCGATCCGCCTGCGCTTGATGTTCATAGAACGCGTCTCTAAAGTTCTGTCGGTCTTTGTCGAACCTGGCCTCGGCCGCTTGATATTGGTCGCGGTAGGCTCTTCGCTTCCACGGCAACAGCGATTGAAGGGCTGAGAGGGCCGCGGGCAAATAGTCGTCGCGACGGGGTTGCTTCCCGTCAAACGCAGGCGTGCGCGGCGTCTTTTTCAAGGTGTCCAGGTCGATGTAGGAATCTGTAGCGAGCGCGTCAGCCAGCAACTGCTCCAAACTGTTTTGCTCCGCTTCCAGCTTGGCGTTTTTTTCGTCTGCCGCAGACGCTTGATCAACCAGGCGTTTGCGTTGATCAGATTGCGTTCTTGCCAGATATTCCAGCAATTCACTTGACTGCTTTGCGCGCTTCCGCCCAAACATTGCTTTCACCTGAACACTATGTATTTCGCCTGAGATGCAGTACCTTCAGAATCTACGCCGGAGTTCCGAGAGCGCAGATGGTCCCAGCGAGAATAATACGTCAATTCATGTCGCTAACAATAGAAGATGTCGGGCAATGTCACGCACACTGATTGAAGACGGCGCTGTCTGGCAAACAGACCGGTTCATCACCGGACACACGCTGATCGTCAGCGACGGGCGCGTCAAGCAGCTGATGCCGGCAGAGGATGTAGCAGTGCAGCCCGGCGACCGGCGCCTGGCCGCTGACGGGCGCTTTATCATGCCCGGCTTTGTCGACTTGCATTGTCACGGCAGCGACGGCTTTGATGTGATGGACGCGTCGGCGGCGGCGCTGCAGGGGCTCTGCGATTTTGTCGCGCGGCAGGGCGTGACCAGCTTCCTCGGCACGACAATGGCCGACTCACGCCAACGCATTGACGCCGCGCTTGACGCGCTGCGCGATTTCGTCAATCGTCCGCAGAGCCCCCTTATCGGCGTTCACCTTGAAGGGCCCTATCTCAACGCCGCTTTTCGCGGCTCCCAGCCCGCACAACACCTGCGCGCGCCACAGCCGGAAGAGTACATGCCCTGGCTGGATTCGGGACTGATCAAGCTGCTGACCCTAGCCCCCGAGCTTGATGGCGGCGGAGAACTGATTCGGGCCGCGATCGAGCGCGGTATTACCGTCTCGCAGGGGCACAGCGGCGCAAGCTATGAGGACACGCGGGAATTCATCGCGGCCGGCCTTCGGCAAGTTACGCATACCTTCAACGGCATGGCGGGCATCCATCACCGGCAGCCCGGCAGTTTCGTCGCCGCTAGCGAACACCCGGCGGTGAATATGGAGATCATACCCGATGGCGTTCACGTGCACCCGGCTGTGATTAGGCTGCTGCTGAGACTAGTCGGCGCTGAGCGCGTGCTGGCTATCACCGACGCCATGCGCGCGGCCGGCCTGGCCGATGGCGAATTCGGCATGGGCGATGTGGCGGTCGTCGTCCAGGACGGCATCGCCCGCGATCGTTTCGGCAGCCTGGCGGGCAGCACGCTCACGATGTCGCAGGCGCTGCGAAACCTGATGCGTTTCTGCGATCTGTCGCTGGCGGAAGCGCTGCCCATGCTCACGCGGGCGCCGGCGCGCGCCATCGGCATGTATCCCCGCAAAGGCTCGCTGCATGCGGGCGCGGACGCCGATATCGTCATCTGGGACGAGCAAAAGGGCGTGCAGGCGACCTTGATCGGCGGCGAGCCGGTGTACCTGGCGCCCTCGCAATAGCCGCTAATGCGGTTGCGCGCTGCTAGTACATCCGGTCAATGTCCAGCTGGTTCTCTAGCGGCTCGCCTTTGAGATAGCGTTGCAAGTTGCGAATGAACAGCGCGGTCAGTTTGCCGTTTTCGGTATCGGCTGTGCTGGCGGAATGGTGGCTGATGATCACGTTGGGCATATGCCATAGCGGGTCATCCGGCGGCAGTGGCTCCGGGTCGGTGACATCAAGCGCGGCCCCGCCCAGATGTCCGTCGCGCAGCGCCCGTTTCAGCGCCGCGTGATCGACCAGCGCGCCCCGCGCGATATTGATCAAGACCGCGCCCACTTTCATAAGCCGGATGCGCTCGGCGCTGAGCAAGCCGTCGGTCTCGGGCGTATGTGGCGCGCAGAGCACGACAAAGTCGGCTTGCGGCAGCAATTCGTCCAGCCGCTCCGGCGCGAATTGCTCGTCGACCGTCGACGGCGGGCTGGCCTCGCTGCGGCGGCAGGCGAGCACGCGCATGTCAAAGGTCTTGCAGACTTGCGCGATATCGCGCCCGATCCGCCCCAAGCCGACGATGCCGACCGTCATCCCGCGCAACTCGGTATTGTTGAAGCGTTGCCAATGGCGGTCGCGCTTCTGCGCGTCCATAAGCGGGAAATTCTTGATGAACATCAGCATCGCCATGAGGCAGTATTCGGCTAGCGGACGCGCGTGCACGCCGCTTGCAGTGGTGAAGCGCCAGCCCGTCCCGTCATAGCCGTAGCGTTTGACCGCCTGGCCGATGCCGGCGCTGGTGGCTTGGATCCACCTCAGCTTGGGCGCGATCGCCGGCAAATCTTCGCGGTGCGTATGATCAAAGTCGAAGAGGATCTCGGCCCCCGCCAGCAATTCGCGCCACTCGGCCTCCTGCTCTGGTGTACGCTGCATGGGCGCGGTGTGGTCGGCCTGGAAGCGTGGCACGCCGATCAAATCCGGGCGATATACGACCTCCACCCCCGGGACTTCGGCGCGGATGCGCTCAACATGCTCCGGCTCAAGGTAAGAAGCGATCAGCACTTTTGCTGGCATTGAACGGACTCGGATTGCTTTGCAATGGTCTACACTCTAATCGAAAGCCCCAGCGCTGCCCAGCCTGGCGACGCGTGAAAGCCGCAGTGAGGCGGTCCGCCGGACAGCTGACGGGGCGAATCTGCAAAGCTGGCGCCCAAGCCAGACTCAGGGAGGCGAGCAATAGATATGTACTGCGCTTACTGCGGGCGGCTGGCGCGCCGCTGCCAGTGCCATACGCCGCATAGCGACCTCGCCCGTTTCATGGCGCGCGGCGGCCGTCCCTGCGCGCCGCTGCTGCGCTCCAGCGCGTACAAGCGGGCCGTCCCGCCACAAGTCAAGCGGCGCGAGCGCCAGGCTCTGCGCGCTAACTATGCGGGCTGGCATCAAAGCCTGGCCGCGGAGCACGGCGAGCGCTGCGCCAATTGCGGCGCTCCGGACAATACGGTGCTTGATCACATCGTCCCAATCGCCAAAGGCGGCCGCTCCCGCTACGACAATCTTCAGTTGCTCTGCGCCGAATGCAACCGTGTCAAAGGCAAACTGGCGATCGATTGCCGCGCCTTCAGCCAGCGAGAATGAGTCGCGGCGCCAGGCCGGGGGCGCGCCGCTGCGGCCCGCACATGGACAGGATTTGCGATTTGTTGCTATCAGGCGTTTTAGTTGTTACACTGTTTACGCTTTGGCGCAGGGGCGGATGGATGCATGCGCGCGCGCCGCTCGCTATTGATCGAATCGTTCTGTATGAAGGAGATTTCCATGAAAGTCAAAATCGGTATTCTCATTTCGATACTTGTCCTGCTGACAGGCGTGTTCGGCGTCGCGGCGCAGGACACCTTCTTCGGCAAGACCGCTGAAGACCTCTTCCCCATCCCGGAAGTCGCGGAAACCGAACTCGAGCAGACGCTCGCGTTTGAAGCGCTGCTGAACGCGAACATCCCCGACGGCCACGCCCTAGGCGAGGGCAAGACGATTACCTTCGGCGTTCTGGGTCAGGGTTCGCGCGGCGGCATCTCCGGCACCATTTATTTCTGGCGCAACGCTTTTGAAGCGGCGACCGGCGCTGAATTGGAGATCGTCGAGATTCCCTATAATCAGCTCGGCACGACCATCCCGGCCGACTTCCTCACGCAGCAGTACACCTACGATGTCTTCATCGGCGCCGCCTGGCAATATGGCGACTGGGTCAGCAACGGCTGGATCCAGCCTGTTGACCAATGGATCGGCGACGAGCGCTTCGCTCACTGGACGCCGGAAGATACGGCGCCTGCTTTCCGCGCGCTGCTGCAATGGGGCGGCGAGACCTACGGCACCCAGATGGACGGCGACGCGCAGCTGCTTTACTATCGCCATGACATCTTAAGCGATCCCGAGTGGCAGGCCGCCTACGAAGCCGAGGTCGGCTCGCCGATGCCCTATCCCATCGTCACCTGGCAGGATCTGCTGGCGATCACCAGCTTCTTCAACGGCAAGGACTGGAACGGCGACGGCGATCCTGATGACGGCATTAGCTTGCACCTGGCGCCGGGCGGGCAGGGGCACTTCCACTTCGCCACGCTCTCCGCTTCCTTCGCCGTGACCCCGGCCGATGGCGATGATCCGCGCGCCGTCACCAAATACGACAACGTCTACTGGTTCGATCCGGACGACATGACCCCGCTGATCAACGAACCGGGCCACGTCCGCGCGCTGGAATTCCTGCAAGAGTTGGCTGCGACCGGGCAAGAAGCGCAATTCGGCTGGCAGCTGGGCGAAGCCTGGGATAACTTCCTCGGCGGCAACGCTATCGCTACCTTCAGTTGGGGCGATGTCGGCTCGCTGTCGCAGAATACGGAGCGCTCGGCTATTCGCGGCGTGCTTGGCGCCGATGTGACGCCTTGCTCCAGCGAATGGTATGACCGCGAAATCGGCGAATTCGTCGTTGATACCGAGAACCCGAATTGCGTCGGCAATACCACCGGCGGTTCCTGGCACCCGACCATGTCGGCCTTCAGCGAGAACCCCGAGCTGACCTATTTCTACATGGCGTTGATCGCCAACCCGTCGATCAACTTCTACAACGCCACCACCGGTTGGCAAGGCGTCGATCCTTGCTGCACCTACCAGCTGTATGAGCCGCGCGGCACTGCGGTCTCCGAGGACTACACGGCGGTCGGCTTTGACGCTGGCGACATGGAGCGTTACATCAACGCCTACGGGTCGAACGTTTACGACAAGCCGACCTCGCTGACCTACCTGCGCATCCCGGGCACGCTGGAGTACATCCAGGAGACGCTGGACATTCGTTTGTCCGAGGCGATGACGGGGCAGTCGAGCGCGCAGGAAGCGCTGGACAATACCGCCGAAGACTGGGCTGAAGTGACAGACGACCTTGACGTCGACAGCCAGTTGGAGATTTACCAGCAAGCCATCGGTTACATGGGCGGGATGTGACCCCCACCCCAAACCCCCCACCCCAAAAAAAGGGGGGGGAATATAAAACAAAGTACGAGCCGACCAGATTA
>VXLV01000151.1 GCA_009841405.1 Chloroflexota bacterium
CCCCTAACCCCTCCCCCATAAAGGGGGAGGGGGACTCAGAATTCCCAGATTCCGCGCATATCTCCCCTTCCCTCCTGGTACGATGATCTCCATAGAGATGGAGAGAAGGGGCAGGGGGATGGGGGCAAAAGTCCCCCCATAAGTCGCTAGTTGTAAGTGATCGTGTCTGTGTTGCCGTTGTAGGCGCCGACCTCGGCAAATTCCGACAGATCGTCGCTCACCTGGTAGAGCCCGTAGCTGGCGATGGCTTGATCGCCATTGTCATCCAGGAAGGCTTGCACCGCGGTGCCGATATAGTGATTGGCGATGAAGGGCAGCATCGACTTGACAGCCGCGCCGTCGTTGCCGACGGCCAGCATGGTCAGCATGGCGATATTGGCGGCGTCAAAAGCGTAGTTGGTGAAGATGCCCGGATCTTTGTCGAACATGGCGTTGAAATCGTCGATGAAGATCTGCGTCAGCGGCGTCGACTCGGCCGAGAACGATACGGTGATGAAGTCCGCGTTGGCCAGGGTCTGCGCATGCCCTTGGTCGGCGAGGATTTCCTCCGCGGTCATGGCTTCGTTGCCCATCCATTGCACTGAGGTCAAGATTGGATCAATCTGCGCGACTTGCAGGAAAGCCTGCGCGCCTGACAAGAAGCAGACGCAGAAGAATCCGGCATTATCGCCGAAACCGGCCAGGGCCGCGCTAACGGCCGCGGCTTCGCTCGAGAGCTCGGTGCTGCCCGGCGCGTACGCGAAGGAGGCGACCTCGCCGCCGCCGCCGGCCTGGAAGTTGGCTGTGAAGCTCTCGTTCATGCCGTTGCCGAAGGGGTCGTCCAGGTGCAGCACGGCCATGTTCTCGTGGCCGCGTTCCAGCGCGATATTGGCGTAAGCTTTGGAGGCAAAGACATCAGGCGGGTAGATGACCCGGTAGATATTGTCGCCCGGGATCGCGCCCGCAGCGCCGCTGGAGGCCGGCGCCACGATGACCACGCCGTTCTCATCGGCAAATTGCTTGGCGCCCAGCACTTCGCTGGTAGTCAGCGGACCAACCATCACCTGCGCGCCAGTGGTCTGGGCAATGGTCTGCACGGCGCGGGCGGCGCCTTCCGGCGTATTCTCCGTATCAGCGCTGGCGATTTCGAAGCGGATCGCCGACCCGGCCGCCTCCAACTCAGCGTTGACCTGGCTTACGGCAAGCTCGACGCCGCGGGCGAAGTCCTGGCCGAAGGTACCCAGGTTCCCGCTGAAGGGCAGCGCCACCCCCAGCACGTAAGTCTCCATGTCGTCCTGGGCGATTGATGTCGCGCCAAGCGTTACGGACAACATGACGATGACACACAAGACAAGCAGCTTCCTGAACATGTTCCGATTCCCTTCTGTATGTTTCATTATGTTTGGACAAGTAACGAATAGTATAACGAGTGGCGCGGGGCGCGACAATGAAGAGCTTGTACGATGCGGCGCGGCCGATGTCGAACGTAGCTGCGATTAGCGCGATCGGTATCCTTGCAGAGCGGGAATAACCTGCTCGCCGATGAGGCGGATGCCTGTAGCCGCTTCGTCGACGCCGTGTGGCGTGCCCAGCTCAATGCGCTGGGCGCCGGCGTCGTATAGCCGGCCACACTGCTCGATGATGTCGCGCGGCGCGCCGGCAAAAATGAAGCGGTCGAGGATCTCATCGGGTATGAGCCGAGCGGCCGCTTCGTCCTCGCCCGCGTTGACCCGGCCCTGCACGCGCGCCATCAGCTCGGGGTCGATTTCCAGCGTGGTATCCAGCCTGGAAACGATCGGCAGGTAGAGCGCTACGGCTTTGCGCGCCATCCAGCGGGCCGCCTCGCGATCGTCGTCGATCACCGAGACCGCGCCAATAACTACGTTGACGCTGCCGCGCGCGCGCCCGGCCCGCGTCTCGCCCGCCGCGATATAGTCGGCGATTAGCGGAATCACATCGGCATTAGCCGAGCCGCCGATCTTGACTTCGTCGGCGATTTCGCCGGCCAGCGCCGCCAGCTTGCGCCCCCAGGTGCCGATTTGCAGCGGAATCTGCGCGTCCGGCAGCGGGTAGGGCGCGCGCACATGCTCGGCGATCTGGTAGACCGCGCCGGCGTACCCGGCGGCGTCGCCCGCCAGCAGCGCGCGGATGATGCGCGCCGCTTCACGAATGGCGCCGATGGGCGGCTCGAGCTCGCGGATGCCGTGCTCGGCCAGCCAGCCGCCACGCACGAGCCCGATATAGACGCCGCCCGCGGCCAGATCAGCCAGCAGCGCGGTTTGCGCGGCGATGTCCAGCGGGTGCATGCGCGAGGGCGGGATGCCGGACGGGCCGATGCGGGCGCGCTGGATATGCGGCGCCATTAGTAGCAGCGGTCCGTAACTGGGATGGTAGGGCGCATCGCAATAAACCGTCACGGCGTCGAAGGCGTATTGGTCAACCAGCTTCGCCAGGGCGACGTACTCGCTGGCGCGCTTATCCGTCTGAAAGGCGATGCTTAGCTCGTGATTTGCCATGACCGGCAGGCTTTCGGTATCATCTCGATTGATGAGCGTCATTATAGCAGTTGGCGAGCATGGCGCAGGCCCGGCCGAGATTCCCTCCGCGGCAAGCGTCGGAAGAATAAAAGCGGCGCTATAGTTGGGTCAAGAGTGTTAGAGAAAGTTTAAGAGGACGCGGATCTACATGAGTACAGAGAATCAGCCATCACTGGAAGAAATGAAAGCGGAACGCAAACGCCTGGCGACAGCGCGCGGTTTGCTGACCCGCGAGCGCAATAAGCTGGCGCGGGAACGGGAAGAGCTTGAGGCGCAGTCCGCGGCGCTGGAGGCACGGAAGGCCGAATTGATGAACGCGCTCCAGCAAGTCGAAGAGGCGCAGCAGGAATTGCAGGCGCACGGCGCCGAGTTGAAAGCTGAGCTTGCGGCCGCGAATGCCGATCTGGCGGAGGCGCGCGCCGAGCTGAGCGAGCAGCAAGGGCGCCTGGCGCAGGCGGAAGCGAAATTGGATCAAGCCGAGGCCGACTTGGCGCTGGCGCGGCAAGCGACGAAGAGCTTGAAGAAGCAAGCGTCCAGGATCATGTCAAAGCGCGTGACGAAGCGTGCTGGCAAGCAAGCCAAGAAATTGGCTAGAAAGTACGCGAAGAAAAAGCTGGCCAAGGCGCAGGCGAAAATCAAGAAACTGGAGCGCGCGCTGGACGCGGCCCAGTCTTAGATTGAAGCCGCTGGCCGAGTCCTCATTCGAAGATGCTCAGCGGCATGTGAAAAGCGACCACCCAGTTGGGCGCGTCCACGATTTCCGCGATCTTCAAATCGCCCGCCGTGCTGCAGATGCAATAAGCCTGGCTCTCGCTCAAGCCGCGATTGGCGACCAGCCACTCGATCATATAGCGCACGGCGTTCTTACTGTTCTCCATCAAGTCGGGGCCATGCGCGGTGGTGATGTGGTAGCCGGCGCTATCGGTTTTGGTCATCGGGCTGGGGCGCTGGATCTGCAACTCGGGGATATTGAGATCTCTCCGCACGTTGAAGCGCATGGCGACGGTCATTGGCGACTCGATGCCTGTGCCGCTGACTTCGCCCTGTCCTTGCGCGCTGTGGCAATCGCCGGTGGAGAATAGCGCGCCCTCGGCCAGCACCGGCAGCCAGAATGTGCAGCCGACGACGAGATCGCGGGTGTCAACATTGCCGCCGTTGACGCGGGGCGGGATGGTCGTCAGCCGGCCCGCTTCCGCCGGCGCCACGCCCACGCAGCCGGGGAAGGGCTCGAAGGGCAGACGGATGCCGCCGGCGCCGAAATCGCAGGTCTCGCCGTCCAGCTCCCAATGATGGATATAGGCGTAGTCGAAGTCTTCCTGCAGCAAGCCGAAGCCCGGGATATGCCCGGTCCAGCCCCAGCCCTTGTGCTGCATGTCGAGGATTTCGACTTCCAGCGCGTCGCCGACTGCGGCGCCACGGATATAGATCGAGCCGGTCAGGGCGTGCACGAGCGAAAAGTCCAGGTTGGCCAAATCGTCGGCGCTTGAGTCGGGCGTGATTTGTCCCACCGGCTCGGCGCATTCGATCACGACCGTATCGCCCGGGTCAATGGTCAGGCGCGGCGTTACCGAGTTGTCCCAGAATGGTTGGGTGACGCTGTCGTCCAGATAATGTTCAGCCATTTCGTACTCCCATATTGTTTTGCCACAGAGGCACAGAGGCACCGAGAAATGATTAAACTACAAAGCGCTTAATGCCTTCTTTCAACGTTGCCACACTGAAGTTGATGAGCAATCCGCGGCGTATACCAGTTAACTTTAGGTAGCTGATCAGCTGCGCTTCGTGTACGGGCGCCAAATTTGCGACTGATTTCAATTCTACGACAACTTTATTTTCAACAATGATGTCGACAAAGAAATCGCCGATTGCATGACCCTTGTATGAAAGTTTTATATGCTTCTGCCGTTCGTAATTGAGACGCCGTAGATCCAACTCAATGCAGAGCGCCTCTTCATAGACGTTCTCCAGCAGTTGCGGTCCTAAGATACGATGCACCTCGATTGCCGCGCCAATAATTTGATACGTCAGCGGATCCGACTGTATAATGGCCGTCAATTTCGTCGAACCTCGTCAAACCTGTTTTCCTCTGTGTCTCTGTGCCTCTGTGGCCAATCTACAACTACTGCCTCTGCGGCCACCCTAAAGCAGGTCAACCGCGTCCCAGCTGCCGTCGGCGCGGGCGGCCACCCTATGCCCGGTGAGGCCGGACGCGTCCTGCCGCGCCAGGAAGACGAAGGCCGGCGCCAGCAATTGCGGATCGACCCAGAACTGTTTCTGCGCATCGGTGTAATTGGAGTCGGACATGGGCGTGTTGATCGGCGCGCCCGGTGTCGCCGCGTTGACGGCGATATTGAAGGCTTTGCCTTCCAGCGCCAGGCATTTCATCAGGCCCTCGATGCCGTGCTTGCCCGGGTTATATGCGACCTCCTCGATAAATCCCTTGTAGCCCGAGCCGGAGGAGAGGTAGACGATGCTGCCGCCGCCGGCGTCGATCATCGGCCGCCAGACCGCCTTGCTGAGGATAAAGGCCGCTTGCAAGATGATGTTGATTTCGCGCTGCCACTGCGCGAAAGTAATCTCGGACATTGAGCGGGTGATGAGCAGGGCGGCGTTGTGCACCAGGACGCGCGGCGGGCCGTACTCGGCGAGGGCGGCGTCTATGGCGCTTTGCGTGGCGTCGGCATCGGCCAGATCGACCGTGAGCGGGAGCACGTCGCCGCCGTCCGCCCGCAACTCGTCAGCGACCCGCTCCAGGATATCGCCGCGCAGATCCATTAGCGCCAGGCGCATGCCGGCCGCCGCGTAGGCTTTGGCGATGGCGTAACCCAAACCCTGCGCCGCGCCCGTAACCACGGCTGCTTGTCCCGGTAGCATGTTTTCTCCTTACAGACCTTGGCCCGAGCCGCGCAGACGGGGGTCCATGAAGTCGCGCATCCAATCGCCCAGGATATTCAGCGACACCACCGTGAACATGATCGCCAAGCCCGGGAAAACCGCCAGCCACCAGGAGCCGCTGAGCAGCTGGTTGCGGCTGTTGGCCAGCATCGCGCCCCAGGTGGGCACGCTTTCCGGCACGCCCAGACCGAGGAAAGACAGCGACGCCTCGGACAAGATTACGCCGGCGACGTTGAAGGAGGCGATGACGATCAGCGGCGTCAAGATGTTGGGCAAAATGGTGCGGAACATGATGCGCCATTCGGTGGCGCCCAGGGCGCGCACCGCTTCCACATATTCGCGCTCGCGCTGCACCAGGGTCTCGGCGCGGGCGATGCGCGCGTAGGTGACCCATTGCCCGATTCCCAGGACCAGTACCAGGTTCAGCACGCCCTCGCCCAGAATCGTCAGCATCATGATAGCGAAGAGGATGAAGGGGTAAGCCAGCTGAATATCGGCCAGGCGCATGATGAGGTCGTCGACGCGGCCGCCGACGTAACCGGCCGTCAAGCCGAGAATGGTGCCGGCGCCGCCGCCCAGACCGACCGCCGCCAAGCCGACGAAGAAGGATATTCGCGCGCCGTAGACCACCCGCGAGAGCACATCGCGACCGGTGGAATCCGTGCCCAGCTTGAACTGAAACTCGCCTTTCCGGTCGAAAGAGAGGGGCGGTTTAAGCGTTTCGAATATCTCGACGCGGTTGGGGTCTTTTGTCGCCAGTTGCGGCGCGAATACGGCGCAGAGCGCAATCAGCGTCAGAAAGAAGATCGCGACCACCGGATAGCGCGCCTTGACCATGCTGGAAGTCGCGCGCTGGATGAAGGTCTGCGGCGCGTGCATCTCGTCCAGCCGGCGTTCGAGCGTCAGAACGCGGCTCTTGGGCTTGGGCGGATTGGGCTCTTTTTCGGCGCTCATGGATTCTCGCTCATTCCAGCCGGATACGTGGATCAAGGAAGCCGTACATGAGATCGGCGATCAGGTTGGCGCCGACGAATAAGAACGAAAGCAAGACGACCGCCGTCATGACCAGGGGCACATCGCGCTGATTGACGGCGTCAAAGACCAGACGACCGACGCCGGGCCAGGAAAATACGGTCTCGGTCACGATGACGCCATTCAAGAGAAAGGCGAATTGCAGCGCCAATACGGTGACTATCGGGATAAGCGCATTGCGAATGGCGTGACGCATCATCACGGCGCGCTCGTTCAAGCCCTTGGCGCGCGCGGTGACGACATAATCTTGCCGCAGCACTTCCAGCACGGCGGAACGAATGAGGCGGGAGTTGCGCGAAATCGAATACACGGATACCGCCACCATCGGCATGAGCAAGTGGCGGATGGCGTTGGGCAGGTTGGATAGAGCCAAGGCGGCGTCGCCTTCAAGAAGCGGCTTGATAAAGGGCACATGCCCGGACACCGGCATCCAGCGCAGGGTTACGGCGAAAAACAGAATGAACATCAAGCCCAGCCAGAAGCTGGGCATGGATTGCCCCAGCATCGCGCCCAGCATCAATGTGCCGTCGGTCATCGTGCCGCGCCGCGTCGCCGCCAGCACGCCGATGGGAAAAGCGACTATTGTTGACAGCAGAAAGCCGCCGATGGTCAATTCCAGCGTGGCCGGCATGCGCTCCATGACCACGTCGAAAGCCGGCACTCGGTGCGCCAGCGAGTTGCCCGTGTCGCCGCGGGCCAGATTGATCACGAAATCCAGGTATTGGATATGCAGCGGGCGGTCGAAGCCGAGGCGCGCGCGCGCGGCCAGGCGCTCTTCTTTGCTCGCGCGCTCGCTGATGTAGAAGATGGTTGGATCGCCGGCCATGTGGATAGACAAGAAGGTCAAAAGCGTGACCCCGAAGACCACGACGACCGTTAGCAGCAGGCGGCGGATGATGTATTTGTGCATGGGTGAAAACCACCCCCCACCCTAAATCCCTCCCCCACAAGGGGGGAGGGACTTCACTAACTCGATTGACTGATAGTCATTGTTCATAGCCACATTTCGGGCGCACTCGCGTTCGCGCTTCTGGCAGCTCAATCGTCAATCCCCCTCCCTCTTTATGGGGGAG
>VXLV01000119.1:0-4996 GCA_009841405.1 Chloroflexota bacterium
GGCCGGTTTTTTTGTTTATAAGACCCCCCCACCCGTTTGGCTCAACATTGGCCACCTCCTTCCGCAGCTCCTTGTAGGTGTGTGTGGTCGGGGCGCCCCGATGGGTCGCCCAAGTCGCCAACCATTTCGCAGGCGGGCGACCCATCGGGTCGCCCCTACGATTCGCATGCGCTCGTTTTGACAAGTCACTTTGCGCGAAAATCTGTTCTAAGGCAAATCGCCCGATTCTGGATTCTATGCTAAGCTGAATCGTGTGCCTTGCGGACGGCGCGTATTGTCGTCTCCGCAGGCCACTGGATGAGCAAAGGCAAGAGCATGTCCTGGCGCGAACCCGAATACATCGACGACGATGACTTCCACGACCCCGAAGGCGGTTCCAATGTCTTGGGCGGCAGCGGCTCGCGAAGCGCTGGCGGCGACTTCGACCAGCCGGCCGCTGGCGGGCGCAACCGCAAGCACGACAAGAATACGGCAGCGTCCAAAGCGTATAAAGCGCGGAATCCGGCGCCGTCTGTCGCCAGCAGCGAAGAACGCCGCGCGCGCCTGGCCGGCAAACATACGCCCGGCAAGACTCGCATGGACAGCCCCGCAGACGCGCCGGACAAAGGCGAATCGGAGCGCAAGAGACGACTCGGCGGCTTACGGGCGCGCATTTCCCGCGGGGAGAGCGGCAGCGAATCGCGCTCTATTGCGGACGCCGGCAAGAATGCCCGTCTCGGCAAAGCCGCCGGCAGCATCGGCCGGTTTTTGCGCGGCCGCTTCCGCTCCAGTAAAGCGCGCGTTGCGACCGCAGAAGCGCCGCCGACTGGCGCAGCGGGGAGCCGCTCTGGTGGTGGACGCGGCGCGTCCCGGCCGGCTCAGCAAAGCCGCGCGAGCAAAACCCCCAAGATCGAATCCAGCGACTGGCTGGACCTGGACCGTAAGCTGGACCTGATCGGCGTCGCCTTGGTCTTCGGCGCGATCGTCTTCGTCTTGAGCGCGCTTTCGCCCGAGCGAGCCGCCATCGGCGGTTTGCATCGTATCGTCGGACAACTGCTGGGCTGGGGCGTAATTGCACTGCCGCTGGCCATGTTCAGCATCGGCATGTGGCTCATCGTCCGGCACTTCGGCGAGCAAGCGCCAATAATCGACCCCATCCGCCTGTTCGGCGTCGCCCTGGCCTTCCTGGGCGCGCTGGTGAGCTTGCAGTATTTCGACAGCCTGGGCTACCCTTCGTCCTGCGGGCCTGGCTGCATGGAGCGGCAAGTCGAGCAGGCTTATCTCAACGGCGAAGGCGGCGGCCTCGTCGGCGGCTGGCTCTATAGCGCGCTGGTCAGCAACCTCACCGAGATCGGCGGCTTTGTCGTGGCGCTGATGGTCTTGACTTTCGCCGCGATGATGATCACCCGCTCGAGCATGGCGGAGATGGCGGTCGTCAGCATCAGCCTCAGCCGCAGCCTGCGCACGCGCCTCAGCCAGTATGCGGTCAAGCGGCGGGCGGCGCGCCTGCAAGCGCAGCAACAGGGCGCCTTGACCGCGGCCGAGGGGCACGTACGCGTCTCCAGGCCGCAACCACCGCAACTGGCCGCTTCGCCAGTGGCCGGGCGCGCGCTGCCCGAGCCCAGCGCGGAGACCATGCCGATACCCGTGCGCCTGCGCGAGTTATTCGGGCGCCGCGCGGACGCCGACGCGACGATGGAACCGGCGTCTCAAGCGCGCGCGCCGGGCATCGCGCAGCGCTTGTTAAACCGCAACCGCCGCCAGGGCGAGCAGTTTACGCCTGCAACCGACTCCGCGAGCAAGACCGGGCCCGTCGCCGCGCTGGAACGCTTCCTCAATCTGGGCGACGACCTGCCGCCGACGCCGAGCGCCGCGCCCGTTATTGAGCGCCCGCCCGCCAGACCTGGCCCACATAAACTCAACCCAGAATGGCGCTCGACCAGCAGACCGTCGCCGCCACCAGTCCGGGAGATTGAGCCGACTCCCGTCGCGCCTCCCGCCCAACCCGAGGCCCCACCCGCCTACGAGCCGCCCGCTGCCATTGATAGCGCAAGCGCAAGACCGGGCGCCGATGCAAGCGATGACGCGCCAGACAATGAGGGCGGCAAGAAAAACACAGCCGAAAATGTAGCCGCGCTGGAAAAACTCAAGAAGTCCCGCATCGAATGGGAGGAGCCGGACTACCGCGAGCTGCTAAGCAGCGGCACGGCCAGCGACCTGGACCAGGAGCCGCTGCGACTGCAAGCGCAGATCATCGAGGAGACTTTGGCCGCGTTTGGCGCGCCCGGGCGCGTGGTCGAAACCAACTCGGGCCCGGTCATCACCCAGTATGGCGTCGAGCCGGCCTACTTGACCGCGAAGACCGGCAAGCGCAGCCGCGTCAAAGTCAGCGCCATCGCCAAGCTGGACAAAGACTTGCAGCTGGCTCTGGGCGCGCGCTCGCTGCGCATGGAAGCGCCGGTGCCGGGCCGGGGATACGTCGGCATTGAAGTGCCCAATCCGGCGGCGGCGCGGGTCGGCTTGCGCGATGTCATGGACTCCAAAGCCTATCAGAAGATCGAATCGCCGCTGGCCATCGCCCTGGGCATGTCGGTCGACGGCCAGCCCATCGCCGCCGACTTGGCGGGGATGCCCCATCTGCTGATCGCCGGCACCACCGGCTCGGGCAAGTCGGTCTGCGTCAACGCCATCATCAACAGCATCCTGGCAAATAATTCGCCAGAAACCGTGCGCTTCATCATGGTCGATCCCAAGCGCGTTGAGCTGACCGGCTACAACGGCCTGCCCCATCTGGTGGCGCCGGTCGTGGTCGACCTGGAGCGCATTATCGGCGTGCTGCGCTGGGTGACAACCGAGATGGACGAGCGTTACACGAAATTCAGCCGCGCCGGCGCCCGCCACATTATCGACTACAATAGCATGCTCGATCCGGATTTGGCCGCCATGCCCTATATCGTCGTGATCATCGACGAGCTGGCCGACCTGATGATGATGGCGCAGGACGACACCGAGCGCGCCATCTCCCGAATCACCGCCATGGCGCGCGCCACCGGCATCCACCTGGTCATCGCCACCCAGCGCCCCTCAGTCGATGTCGTCACCGGGCTGATCAAAGCCAACTGCCCGGCGCGCATCGCCTTCGCCGTGGCCAGCAGCGTCGACAGCCGCGTCATCATCGACCAGCCGGGCGCGGAACGCTTGCTGGGCAAGGGCGATATGCTCTATCTGTCGGGCGACGCGCCGGCGCCCCTGCGCGCGCAGGGCGTGCATGTCTCCAATGACGAAATCAACCGCATCGCGCGCTACTGGAAGCTGCAAGGCGCGGGGGTCGAAGGCGTAGCGCCTATACCGCTGCCGCCCAAATCAGAGCCGAGCGCGCAGCCCCCTGCTGACACGGGGGGCAGCCAGTCCGCCTTCTGGGACATGGCGCCCAAGTCAGACGGGCCCGGCAATGCCAAACCCGACGAAGACGAACTCTATCAGACGGCGGTGGAGATGGTGCGGCGGCTGGAGAAAGCCTCGATCTCGCTGCTGCAACGCCGCTTGCGCATCGGCTACACGCGGGCGGCGCGACTGATGGATATGATGGAAGAGCGCGGCGTGGTCGGCCCACCCAAAGAAGGCAGCTCCAAACCGCGCGATGTCCTGCCGCCGTAGGCGGCGCCGCGCCACCGGTGGTCTACCCCCCTCAATCACCCCATATCAATGGCTGAGGACAGGACAGGCTTTACCCCACCCCCCGGCCCCGTAATCTCGCCATCTCTATGGCGAGCATCCGGCAAGCCAGGGAGGGGGAGCGCTCTGAAAGTGATGGTCAAAAAGTAGTGTAAACTGTGTAGATTCGTCACACAGTTTGATGTTATTTGTGAAGTCACCCTTCCCCATTTTAATGGGGAAGGGCCGGGGATGGGGTAAACTAACCGCAATCGCCCTCGGTCGTGACGTAGTGCGCGCTGATCCAGCCCTCCTCGCCCAGATAACTGACCTTGAACCAGTTCTCCGTCCGCGCGCTCGCTTCGCTGCTGCCGAGATAGAGGCTGAGGACGCGGCCGGCCGGGCTCTCGCGGAAGTTGAGCAAGTCATTCGCGCTGACCATGCAATTTTCGAGCGCGACCATGTCGTCGAGGCTGTCGGCGATCAGGTAGGGGTCGGGCGTGGCGGTCGCTTCCGGCACGGCGGTGGCGGCGGCGGTTGGCTGCGCGTTGGGCATCAGCACGACCGTCCCGTTGCGGTCCAGCCGGGCGCAGGTCATGCCGTCCCCGCGAACGTAGCTGTCCATCCTTACCTGAGCGCGCGGGCTGTAGGCGGCGTCCAGCAGCAGCAGCGAACCGCTGCCGACAAAGCAGACTTCGGCGTCGACGCCCAGAGGACTCCAGATGTCGATGGCGGACATGGCGGCCGCCCTGACCGCAGGATCACCGATGGCTGCGCCGGATACTTCGCGGAAGATAATCCAGGGGCTGTCGCTCTGCACGGTCGCGCCGGCGGGCAACTGCGAATGGTCTTGCGTGGCGATAGGCCCGGGCTGTGGCGTGGGCGTCCGCTTGGCCCGGCGCCCAGACCTGACGACAGAATCAACGCCATAGGTGAAGGTAATCCAGGCTGACCAGCCAAATGATCCGCTGCTAGGTACGGCAGCTACACGAAAGCGATAGCGAGTGCCGACTGTGCAGCAGGTAATGCCAGCGGCAGAATTTAAATTCTCACTGGTCCCGAAGACGAGAGCGGTGCCTGAGACGTTGGATCCTGCAAGTCCAAGCGCCACGCGGTAACTGGACGCGCCAGCGACCGCATTCCATGTGAGGTCGCCAGTGATGGGATTCAATTGAATATTCGATGGCGCGGATATCTGCGCTTGCGCGGGGACAAGAAAAGCAAGCAAGAGGAGGATCGGAAGGCTTAGCCTAAGAAGTCTGCCGCCCCCCCCCGGGCGGGGGGGGGGGGATTCGGGTGGGGGGGGGGGGGGGGGGGGGGGTGGTGGGGGGGGGGGGTGTTGTTGGGGGGGGTGGTGGGGGGG
>VXLV01000119.1:5006-7422 GCA_009841405.1 Chloroflexota bacterium
GTTTTAGTCCGCTGCGCGGGGACAACAAAACCAATCAAGACGCGGCTCCGATCGCCCCACCAAAAAACCCCCCCCCCCCCCCCCCGCAAATCAAAGTTCCAATCGTGCCGGGGGCGGACGCGGGCACGATTTTATGGCGGCTGTCAGTCATTTTCAGTCCTCCTGTTTGCGACATTGTCAGACGATATGCCTGTTGTGATATACATCTGCATATTATATAGCATTTGATACACA
Source organism: Chloroflexota bacterium (assembly GCA_009841405.1). GTDB lineage: Bacteria > Chloroflexota > Anaerolineae > Aggregatilineales > Phototrophicaceae > UBA6055. Next base: position 5,241 of record VXLV01000119.1, read on the forward strand.
AGGCAAGAATCGAGAGACGTGACGCCGGGGCGATGAAGCGTACGCCGTGTAGGGGCGACCAACCTGGTCGCCCGCCTCCCAGCCCGCAATAGACTCGCGGACGGCATACCATGCCGCCCCTACAGACATCCGCTGGTTTTGCGCTACAATACGCCGCTGAGTGAAAGGACTTGCGTATGAAGTACACCGCCATCCCCGGCATCGACAAAAGAGTCGCGCGCCTGCTGCAAGGCACGGTCATGCTGACCGCCGACAAGCGCGACGACAACTTCCGCCTGCTGGACGCCTGCTTTGAAAAGGGCTTCACCGCCTTTGATTCCGCCCACGGCTATGGCAACGGCGCCTGCGAGACCGAGCTGGGCGCCTGGATCGTCGACCGCGGCCTGCGCGACCAGGTCGTGATCCTGACCAAATGCGCCCACCCCGAGAAGGGCATCCCCGACCGCGTCCGCCCGGAATACATCCGCAGCGACCTGGAAGAATCGCTCGAGCGCTTGCAGACCGACTATGTCGAGCTCTACCTGCTGCACCGCGACAGCCGCGATTACCCGGTCGGCGAGATCGTTGATGTGCTGCACGAGTTCAAAGAAGCCGGCAAAATCGGCGCATTCGGCGGGTCGAACTGGCTGGGCGATCGCGTCAAAGCCGCCAACGACTACGCCGCCGCAAACGGCAAGACGCCCTTCACTGTCAGCAGCCCGCAATTCAGCGTGGCCGAGATGATCAAGCCGCCCTGGGCCGGCTGCATCAGCGTCAGCGGCGAACAAGGCGAAGCCGACCGCGCCTATTACGACGCCAACGAGATTTCGCTCTTCACCTGGTCGAGCCTGGCCGGCGGCTTCATGACCGGCAAATTCACGCGCGACAACCTCGACAGCTTCGACAACTACTGGGACACCAACCCCATCGGCGCTTACGCCTACGAGAGCAACTTCAAGCGCCTGGACCGCGTCCTGGAATTGGCCGCCGATAAAGGCGCGACGCCGGCGCAGATCTCGGTCGCTTACGTGCTGAGCAGCAACCCGCGCTACCATGCCATCGTCGCCAATTGGCGCGCCGACGAAATCGCCATCAACGCCGCCGCCGCTGATATCGAACTCAGCGCGGACGAGATCGCCTGGTTGGAAATGAAAACCGAGGAGAAACCTGCATGAGCGACAAAATCAGATGGGGCTTCATCGGGCTGGGCAGCATCGCCCGCCGCTTCGGCAGCTGCTTCCCCTACGCGCCCAATGCCGAGATCTACGCCGTCGCCTCCCGCTCGCAAGCAAAGGCGGACGCTTTCGGCGCGGAATTCGGCGCGACGAAATGCTACGGCAGCTACGAAGCGCTGGTCAACGACCCCGATGTGGATGTCGTCTACGTGGGCACGCCGCACAATTATCACAAGCCGCATACGCTGCTGAGCCTGAACGCGGGCAAGCCGGTCTTGTGCGAGAAACCCTTCGCGGTCAACGCCGCCGAAGCACGCGACATGGTCGCCTGCGCGCGCGAGAAGAAGCTATTTCTGATGGACGCCTTCTGGACGCGTTTCTTCCCGGCGATGGCCAAGGTCCGCGAGCTGCTGGCGGCGGGCGCAATCGGCGACGTCATGCTGTTGCAAGCCGACTTCGGCTACCGCACGCCCGGCGTCAATCCCGATTCGCGGACCTTCAGCCCCGATTTGGCCGGCGGCGCCCTGCTCGATGTCGGCTCCTACCCGGTGCAACTGGCGTCGATGGTGTTTGGCAAGCAGCCCCGCGAGATCGTCTCGCAAGTGACCTTGGGCTCGACCGGCGTAGACGAATTGTCGGTCACGGTATTCAAATACAGCGACTACGAAATGGCGAGCATCGCCACCGCCATTCGCCTCAACACGGCGCACGAAGCGCGCATCATGGGCAGCGCGGGCTATATCGCCATTCCCAACTTTTGGCATCCGGCGGAGATCACGGTGCACCGGGGCGGTCAAGCGCCGGAGACGCATCGCTTCGACTTCCCCGGCGAAGGCTTCCAATACGAGATCGAGGCGGTCGGCGGATACATTCGCGAGGGCGTGACCGAAAGCCCGGTATACCCCCTGGACGAGACCATCGCCATCATGGAGACCCTCGATCGCATCCGCGAAATATGGGGTTTGCGTTACCCGATGGAGTCCTGAGCCAGCTGCTCAGCGCCTCTTGCCTTGCAATACCCCCACCCC
>VXLV01000080.1 GCA_009841405.1 Chloroflexota bacterium
GAAGGGGCCGGGGGATGGGGGTTCGACGGGCGCAGCCTGCTGCCGATGATGCGCGGCGAAGTCGCGTCGCATGACAGCGAGTTTTACATCAGCGAATGCACCTGGATGCGCAAGCACGGCTGGCGCACGCCGAACTGGAAGCTGATGGTCGCGCTGGAGCCGGACTTTCACTTCAAGCCGGAAGTCGAGCTATTCAACCTGGTGGAAGACCCGAACGAGGACAACAATCTGGCGGAAGAGCGCCCAGATGTGGTTGACGCGCTGCGAGCGCGCATGGATGCCTGGATCGCCAAGCGCGAAGCCGAAACCGGCTTGCCCAACCCGATGCTGACGCAAGGCGACTGGCACGGCGCCAAGGGCATCGGCGCCTTCAAGTCTTCGCAGCAAGCCTACGACACCTTGTACCTCGGCGATCTGGACAAAGCGATTAGGCTGCAGGCCCAATCGCGCGAGGAAGAATAGTCGCGATAATCGTTCGTAAGGGCGACTCGACTAGATACCCGCCCAGAGGGATTTCGTAGGGGCGACCCAGTGGGTCGCCCACTCAAATGGAAGGAGACCCAAAACATGACCTTACGCGTAGCAATCGTTGGAATGGGCGGCATCGGCAACAATCACGGGCGCTGCTACACCAACCACCCGGATGCCGAGGTGGTCGCCGTCTGTGATATCTTGCAAGAGCGCTCGGACAAAGCGGCGGAGGCCTTTGGCTGTCAAGGCTTTTACTCGGTGCGGTCGCTGCTGGACAGCGGCATCGAATTTGACGCGGCCAGCGTGACGACTGCCGGCGTCGAAAATGGCGGCGACCATTACGCGCCCACCATGCAGTTGCTGCGCGCCGGCTATCCCGTTCTGGGCGAAAAGCCGATCTCCAACAGCATCGCCGAAGCCGAAGAAATGGTCGCGCTGGCGGCGGAGAAGAACCTGCGCTACGGCATCAACCTCAATCACCGTTTCACGCCCGCGGCCGCGCTTGCGAAAGAGTGGGTGCTGCGGGGGCGCCTGGGCGAAGTCAGCATGATCGATATGACCATGTGGATCAACAACCCCAACGAGACCTCGCCGCACTTCCACATGCGCGCCTTGCACCCGCACTCGCTGGATGTGATGCGGTATTTCGCCCAATCCGACGTCAGCCAGGTGCACGCGATTTTCAAGAAGGGCAAGGGACGGACGATCTGGTCCAACGTACAGGTCAACCTGCTTTACGAAAACGGCATCATCGGCCACCTGCGCGGCAGCTACGACGGCAACTTCGGCGCTACCAGCATGGGCGGCGGCTCCTACGGCCTGGAGACGCTGGACGTCTTCGGCTCGGACGGGCGCATCTTCCTCCGCGACGCCTGCGAAGAGCTTACCTTCTATCCGCGCTTCAAGGGTCAAACCGAGCGCCACGAGAACTACGGCGGCATGAGCCACTTCGGCCAGACTTTCCAGAGCCGCATCGGCCACTGGGTAGAGCAGAACCTGGCGAATGTGGCGCCGGACAAGATCGACGCTTCCGGCGCGGACGCGCTGCACGTCCAGCGCATCATTGAAGCGGCCATCGAATCCTGGGATACCGGAAAGGTCGTCTCGCTGTGATCACGGTCATCGGCCGCGGCCACAGCGGTACGCGCGCGATATCCCATACGCTCTACGCCTCGGGCGTTTATATGGGCCAAACGCTGAACCCGTCGGGCGATCTGGTGCCGGCCCACGCCATGTACGACGCCTGCCGCGTCTTCGCGCGCTACGTCAAGTGGAACGGCGACCTGAGCTGGGATTTCAGCCGCGCCCTCACGACCGAGATACCGCCCGCGTTCACTCGCAATCTCAATCGCTACCTCGAGTCCGTGCACAATCATTCGCGACCGCTCAAGGGCTGGAAAGTGCCGGAGACGACGCTGGTCTTCCCCTGGCTGACGCGACTGTATCCGGACATGCATTACATCTTCTGGGTGCGCAATCCGCGCGACTGCATCATCGGCCGGCACAAGACGGACGACATGCGCGATTTCGGCATACAGTATCCCGAAACCGACGACGAACGCCTTCGCCGCGCCATCTCCTGGAAGTATCAATATGACTTGGTCAAGGCGTCGCTCAAGCCCAAGCGCTGGATTGAAGTCCGCTTTGAAGATTTCGTGACGAAGCAGGAAGAGACGCTACAGCGGCTGGAAGCGTTCCTGGGCATTCCGTTGGCGCGCATCGTCATGCGGCAGGACACGATAAACCGCTGGCAACGCGACGAGGGCGTCAACTATTTCGATTTCCTGGAACCTGCCATGCGCGAATATGGGTACGAAATACCCAAGTAGTCGCCACTCTTCGGGTTTGACCGGGCACAGAACAGGATTACTTCACCACAGAGGAAAATGAGGATACACAGAGGACACAGAGGGTTTTGTAATAATATGAAACTGCCGCAATCTAGGCGGCCATCCGTCAAATGCAGAACTCGCTGGCATATACTCACTTCATTGCTTTACTCGGCGGCCTCTGTGTACTCTGTGGTAAGAGTTGCGTGACATACTGGCGAATATTGAGGACACAGAGAAATACAATGGCATTACGAGTAGCGGTCATCGGCATGGGGCCAATTGGCAATCGGCACGCCAAGCTCTACGCGCAAGACGACTTGGCCGAGCTGGTCGGCGTTTGCGATATCATCCCGGAGCGCGCTAATCGAGCGGCCGAACGCTATGGCGTTCCGGCCTTCTACGAAGTCGAGCGAATGCTGCGCGACCTGGGGCCCGATGTCGTCAGCGTCGCAACCGGCGGCTTCGAAAACAGCAGCGACCACTACCTGCCGACGATGCAAGCGCTCGCGTCCGGCTCCCATGTGCTGGGCGAGAAACCGATTTCCAACGAGATTGGCGCCGCGGAAGAGATGGTGGCCAAAGGGCGCGAGATGGGGGTCTGCTACGGCATCAACCTCAACCACCGCTTCACGCCGGCGGCGCGCCTGGCGAAGTCCTGGGTCGATGAGGGGCGGCTCGGCGATCTGCTCTTCGTCAACATGGCCATGTGGATCATGAACCCGGCCGAGACCTCGCCCTACTACCATATCAAGTCGCTGCATCCGCATACGGTCGATGTCATGCGCTATTTTTGCGGCGACATCGAGACGGTGCACTGCTTCGCGACCAAGGCGCCGGGCCGGCAGATCTGGTCGACGGCGCAGTTCAGCTTCCGCTTTCGCAATGGCGTGGTCGGTTCGCTGACCGGCAGCTACGACATTGAGCGCGGCCATCCCATGGAGCGCTGCGAAGTGGCGGGCACCGGCGGCCGCTTCGTGCTGGACGACATGTGGCGCGAGCTGACGCTCTACCCGGCGGGGGACTTGCAGAAGACGGTCTACACCGACCCGCTCTTCGGCGGCTTTCACAATTTTGAGAACACATTCCGGGAGCGGATTCACTGCTTCTTGCGGCAAGTAACGGACGGCGTGGCGCCGGAAGACATCGACGGCAGCGCTGCCGAGGGCCTGGCGGCGCAAAAGGCGCTGGCAGCGGCGATCGAGTCGCTGGAGACTGAGCGAGTAGTATATGTTGATTGTGGCGGGTAGGCTTAACATTTACCACCGAGGACAGGGAGAAAAAAACGAGGGCGCAGAGTTGACTTAAGGCGAAAGTGGTTGCCAGACTCTCAAGCGTGGCAGCCCAATTTGACGAGTCTTATCCTCTGTGAACTAGAGAAAACTCGCTACCCTCGGTAGTAAGACTGTGACAAACTCTTTATGAGCAGAAGCAAAAGACAGAATCGGAATGAGGCAAAGACATGAAACTGGGAGCAAACTCACTTCTATTCGGCAGTTGGGACATGGAGACCGCCTTCAAGTACTTGAAGATGGCGGGTTATGACGGCATCGAGATGTCGGCGATTGACGCCATGAGCCAGCACTTAGTCTTGTCGCGCTGGCAGGAATGCGCGCCGGAGATTGTGCGGCTGTCCAAGGAGTACGAGCTCGAGCTGCTGGCGATGGAGCAGTCCTCGCGCGATCCCGACCTGATGGAGCGCGCCATGCAAGCCGCGGCCGAGACCGGCATCCCCATCATCAACGTGGGGCCCGGCGGGGTAGCCGATGACGAATCGACCTATCAGCAAGTCCTCGATGAACTGGGGGCGCTGGTGGGGCGTGCCGAACACTACGGCGTCACGCTCTGCGCCAAGGCGCACGTCGGACAATATGTCTACAATACACCTACCAGCCTGAAAGTCTTGGAGGACATCACGTCGCCCAACTTCGGCCTGGACATGGACCCCTCGCATATCCACCGCGCCGGCGAGAACCCGGTCGAAGCCATTGAAGCCGTGATCGACCGCATCAAGCACGTGCATATCCGCGATTGTAAGGGTCGCCAGCAAGGCCCAGGCTCGCCCGAAGACCAGGCCAACGGCCGCGGCGATATCGACCTGGTCGGGTACATCCGCGTCTTGCACGCGCACGGCTACACTGGCCCGCTCAACCTGGAAGTGATCGGTACGAAGGCGCAAGGGCATACGCTTGAACAATGCATCACCATTGGCGCCGAGGCGCGCGGGCACATGCAAGCCTGCCTGCAAGCCGCCGGCGCCCGTTAGGTCAACCAGCTACAAGCGTCTGTAAACATACACGCGGCAAAGCCACCGCCCACGCAAAATACCTTTCAACACGCAGTGTTTTGCTCCCCTCCCTGACTCGTCGGGGAGGGGCTGGGGGTGGGGTAAGCTGCCTGCAAAGGATAAACGATGAACTTCCAAACTTCAGACAAGCAAATTGACGCAGGTTACGAGCTTGCTAGGGAACGCTACGCCGCCTTGGGCGTCGATACCGACGCCGCGCAGGCGAAGCTAAGGACAGTGCCCATCAGCCTGCACTGCTGGCAGGGCGATGATGTGGGCGGCTTCGAAGACCCGGAGCGCGGGCTCAGCGGCGGCATCATGGCGACCGGCAATTATCCGGGCAAGGCGCGCAATATCGACGAATTGCGGGGCGATCTCGACAAGGCCTACAGCCTGATTCCAGGCGACCACCGCCTGGCGCTGCACGGCTCTTATCTCGATAGCGCCGCCAAAGTTCCGCGCGACGAATTGAAACCGGAACACTTCGCATCCTGGGTCGACTGGGCCAAAGCCAATAATCACGGCCTGGATTTCAATCCGACATTTTTCTCGCATGACCTCGCCGACGATGGCTTCACGCTTTCGCACGCCGACGCCGGCATCCGCCGCTTCTGGATCGATCACGCAATTGCCACGCGCCATATCAGCGCTTACTTCGGGCGTGAATTGGGCACGCCGTCGGTCAACAATGTCTGGATTCCTGACGGCTACAAAGACAGTCCTGCCGATCGTCTGGCGCCGCGACAGCGCCTGCTGGACGCGCTTGACGAAATATTCGCCGAGGAGTTGGACCCGGCGCAAAACCTCGACGCCATCGAATGCAAGCTCTTCGGCCTGGGCTCGGAGAGCTATGTCGTCGGCTCGCACGAGTTTTACCTAGGTTACGCCGTGTCGCGTCAGAAGCTGCTCTGCCTGGACGCGGGCCACTTCCACCCGACAGAGACCATCGCCGACAAACTCTCGTCCATCTTGCTCTACGTGCCCGAGATCTTGCTGCATGTCAGCCGCGGCGTGCGCTGGGACAGCGACCATGTAGTCACGCTCAGCGACGATTTGCAAGCGATCATGCAGGAGATCGTGCGCTGCGACGCGCTCGAACAGGTGCATATCGGCCTGGACTTCTTCGACGCCAGCATCAACCGCATTGGCGCCTGGGCCATCGGCACGCGCAATGCCTGCCGCGCCTTGCTGATGGCGCTGCTGGAGCCGCGCGAATTGCTGCGGGCGTACGAGAACGCGGGCGATTTCACCGGCCGCCTCGCTCTGCTGGAAGAACTGAAGGGCCTGCCCTTCGGCGCCGTCTGGGATTACTACTGCCGCTCCCAGGGCGTGCCGGTCGGCATGGCTTTCATGGACGAAATCCGCGAATACGAGCGGACGGTGCTGTCGCAGCGGGATTGACGAAGGAAAAGCCAGCCCAAAGCGAAATCTGTAGGGGCGAGCCTTGGCTCGCCCTTATCGCGTCAGCGGGCAATCCATATACTTGCTGAATAATCGAACGGTCTGCGCATAAGACAGGGGCAGCCATGCAAACATTCAAACCCTCCGAATACCGCCATGTATCCTACCTGTGGGAGGATGCCCGCGCCGACGCGCTCGACCCCGTCGATCGGCTGGTCTACCGCTCCAACCTGCTCGGCGCCGACCAGCGTATCACCAATACCGGCGGCGGCAACACTTCCAGCAAGATCATACAGGTCGATCCCCTGACGGGCGTGGACGTGGATATCATGTACGTCAAGGGCTCGGGCGGCGACCTGCGCACCAGCAAGCGCGAGAACTTCGCCGCGCTCTACATGGACAAGCTGATGCGGCTGCAGAGCGTCTACAACACGGCCGAGCCCCGGGGCGTTAAGACGCCGATTGAAGACAGCATGGTCGCCATGTACCCGCATTGCGTCTACGACTTGAATCCGCGCGCCAGTTCGATTGACACGCCGCTGCACGCCTTCATCCCCTACCGCCATGTCGACCACACCCACCCCAATGCCGTCATCGCCATCGCCGCCAGCCGCAACGGACGGCAGCTCACGCGCGAGATCTACGGCGATGCCGTCGTCTGGGTCGACTGGCAGCGTCCCGGCTTCGACCTGGGCCTGGTATTGGGCCAGACGATCGCGGCCAACCCGGGCTGCGTCGGCATCGTGCTCGGCGGCCACGGCTTGATCAACTGGGCTGACGACGACAAAGCCTGTTACGACCTCTCGCTGACGCTGATCGAGATGGCGGCGCGGCGACTGGAAGCGAACGACAAAGGCGGCGCGACTTTCGGCGGCGCGAAATACGCGAACATCAGCGAGGGCGAGCGGCAGACCATATTAGTCGAGATCCTGCCCCATCTGCGCGGCATGGTTTCAGCCGAGAACCGCTTCATCGGCACCGCGCAATACGACCCCGAAATCTTAACCTTTGCTAACAGCGTTGACGCCGCGCGCCTTGCCGAACTAGGCACATCCTGCCCCGACCATTTCCTGCGCACCAAGATCAAGCCGCTCTATGTCGACTGGGACCCGGGCGGCGCAGATACCGCCGCGCTCCTCGAGAAGCTGCGCAAGGGCATCGTCGAATATCGCGGGGATTACGCCGCCTATTACGACGCCTGCAGACGCCCGGACAGCCCGCCAATGCGCGACGCCAATCCAACCGTGATACTAATCCCCGGGCTGGGCATGATCGCCTGGGGCAAGAACAAGAGCGAATCGCGCGTTACCGCCGAATTCTATAATTGCGCGGTCGCGGTGATGCGCGGCGCGGAGGCCGTCGGCGGCTACGTGGCGCTGCCGCGGCAGGAAGCCTTCGACATCGAATACTGGGCGCTGGAAGAAGCCA
>VXLV01000058.1 GCA_009841405.1 Chloroflexota bacterium
GTAGTTCTTGTGGGGGCTCGGGTGGTAGCGTCCTTAATATTTTTTTTTGGGCCCCGCGGGCGACCCCGGGGTCCGCCCCTACCGGCCTTATTCGACCAAACGGATACGCAGCCGATCGTTCCGGGAATTTGACAAGCGCCTGGAAATAGGTTACTGTGTCGGAAATCGTTTTCTGCTTTCGAGTGGCGAGGCAGACTTTTGTCGCAACGGGTCACAATTCGCGAAGTCGCCGAGCAAGCCGAAGTCTCGGTCGGTTCGGTATCGCGCGCGCTCAACAACTATCCTCACGTTTCGGAGGCGTTGCGGAGCCGCGTGATGGAAGCCGCTTATGAGCTCGGTTATCAGCCGGCCTTTTTGGCTGATGGCTTGCGGCGCGGCCAGACCAAGTCCATCGGCTTTCTCGTAGGCACGATCGCCAATCCGGTGATATCGACGATTTTCGAAGCCGCCTCGGAAGCGCTGGCGGCCAAAGGTTACTCGATCACGCTGGTCTCGTCGCGCAATCAAGCCGACCTGGATGTCGCCAGCTTGCGCCTGCTGGCCAGCCGGCAAGTCAGCGGATTGATCGTGTCGTCGGCGGCGGAATCGCCGGAGCCGTCGCGGCGCCTGCTCCAGGAATTGGGTATCCCGACTGTGATGCTCGACCGTGAAGGCGCTGCGGGCGCTGGGCTTTATTCGGTTCAGTCCGACCACGGCAGCAGCCTGCGCGAGGCGGTTGCGCACCTGGCCGCGAATGGGCATCGCGATATCGCGTTTATCGGCGGGCCAGATGATTTCTTCCCGACGCAGCAGCGCTATTGCGCTTACGCGGAGGCGCTGCGGGCGCGCGGGCTGCCACTGCGGCGGGAGCATGCGCGCTTCGCGTCGTTCACGGAGACGGACGCCCTGGCCGAGGCGCTGCTGCTGCTGCGGGGCGAACCGCGCCCATCGGCTTTGATCGTGGCCGGCAATATCATCCTCATCGGCGCGCTGATGGCGCTGCAAGAGCTGGGCATGGTTGTCGGGCGCGATATCGCCTTGATCGCCTGCGACGATATTCATCTGACGCAGCTCTATCGCCCGCCGATCACCGCCATACGCCGCGACCTGGACTTGCTGGGGGTGACGGCGGCGCGCCTGCTCTTGCAGGGCATCGAAAACGCTGAGGCGCCGACCGAGCCGGTCATCAAACTGCCGACATCGCTGGTCATCCGCGATTCCACCCGTTTTGTTCAACGTCCGGAAGCGGTCTAACCGCTGAAGAGAAGGAGCCGCTATCGCAAATACAAGCAGAGCAGAGTTGGCTACAATGGCGGGAATGGCTTGCGCCTTTTCGCCAATGTGCGAAGCAAATCCGATAAATACAGGAGGAAACAATGTCCAAGAAGTTACTTGCCCTATTCATTGTCGCCCTGGTCTTGCTGCTCAGCGCGACGGGCGCGATGGCGCAGGATCAGGTGCTGAGGATCGCCACCGGTTCGTCCGGCGTGGCCAATTTCAGCTTCCAGATTCTGTCCGCCGGCGGCGACCAGCAGAACTGGATCACCTTCCAGTCCGTGCCGCCGCTCTACTTTGATGTCGACTTCAATTTGCAGACCGGCTACTTCAACGACTGGAGCTCCAACGAAGACGGCACTGTCTGGACCTTCTCGGTCGACCCTGCCGCGCGCTGGTCCGATGGCACGTCCATCACCGCGCAGCAGGTCATCGATTCCTGGCAAGTGCAAGCGGCGCCGCTCAACAGCGTTGGCCGCATCCGCACCTATCTGGGCAATGTCGCCGGTTTCGCCGATGCGCGTGAAGCGGCCGCTGAAGACGCTTTGACCGTCGATGTCAGCGGACTGTCGGCGCTGGACGACTCGACCGTTCAGGTGGAGCTGGTCCTGCCCGATCCGATCTTCTTCTGGCGCATCGCGACGGCGCACATGGCTATCGCCCGCGCCGAGGACGTTCTGGCGCACGGCTTCAACGAATTCTGGAAGCCGGAGAATAATCCGATCGTCAACGGACCCTTCATCCTCACCAGCTTCGACGCCGACCTGCAGACGGCCGAGATGACGCCGAATCCGGAATGGTGGAAAGACGGGCCGATTTTGGAGAAGGTCAGCTTCCAGTTCGTCACCGATCAGACCACAGTCGGCGCGATGGCGCTGAACGACCAGATCGACGCCAGCCTTGCGGCCGCGCCTTCGGTGCTGCGCGCGCAGATGCCGGATTACTTCCGTCAATTCGACGCCATCGGCTTCAACACCTTCTGGATGCAGCCCACGCGCGAGCCGACCAGCGATCCGTTGGTGCGTGAAGCGCTGATCAAGTCGGTCGACTGGAACGCCGTATTCCAGGCCGCCTTCCCCATCGAGGGCAGCGGAGTGATGACCACGCAGACGCTTGACGATATCGTCACCTGCCAGAACCCGGACGCCAGCGGCTATCCCTACGATGTCGAAGGCGCGCAGGCCGCCTTGGCCGCTTCAAGCTATGGCAGCGCCGCGAACTTGCCCAAGCTGCGCGTCACCCCGCGCGGCAGCAACGAGTTCAACAACCGCGCGCTGACAGCCGTCATCGAATTCTGGCGCCAGAACCTGGGCATCGAGAATGTTGAGTTCCAGCAGGATCCCAACAGCTTCGGCGATGACTACGACAAGATCAACCTGAGCCGCGACGATGTCGTCATTCGCTTCCCCGACGCCGCCACCTATATGTGGGCGGCCGGCCACTCGTCTGGTCCGGTTCCCAGCAGCTCGATGCTGAATGGCTACTACAACGAGGCGCTGGAAGCGGCGGTCGATGAAGCGCTGACGCTGCAGCCGGATGATCCGCGGCGTTGTGAACTGGCGCTTGAGGCGCAGGCGCAGTATGAAGGCGACTACGTGATCATGCACTTCGGCAAGCCGTTGCGCACCGCCAATGCCCGCGAGCACGTCAAGAACTACTACAGCGGTCCCGACGTCAGCGTGATCGAACCCTGGAAGATTTCGATCGAGCGGATGTAAGTCGCAACGGATCTACCCCATCCCCGGCCCTTCCCCGTATCAGCGGGGAAGGGTGACTTGAGGATGTGAAGTTAGCGACTGTGCGCGGCCTCACGTAATGAAGAACATTAGGCTACAGGTTTCGATATTGCGCTCCCCCTCTCCGATGATTCGGAGAGGGGGCCGGGGGGTGAGGTAGACCACCTATGGCATCCTTCTTATTCATACGACTCATGCGCTGGTCGGTCGGCCTGCTGCTGATTTTATTCGTGACCTACGCGATGATGTTTTATGGCGCGGGCGACCCCATCCGCATGATGTTCATCCAGGGCGAAGACTTCGACAGCGAAGACGAAGTCGTCATGTTGGCGCTGCGCAAAAAATACGGCCTGGACGAGCCCTTCCTGGTACAGTTCAGCAACTATCTTAATAATCTTGCGCAGGGGGATTGGGGGCGCTCGATACGCCTGCAAGTCGATCGGCCGGTGCTGGAAATCGTGCAATTCCGCCTGCCCATATCCATGCAGCTGGGCTTCGCCGCCACAGTCATCGGCGCGGCGACCGGCATCGCGCTGGGCATTATTGCGTCGCTGTATCATAACCGCTGGCTCGACCGGCTGATTGTCAGCACCGTCTTGTTCATCAACGGCATCCCAACTTTTGTTATCCTGCCTGTGCTGATGCTCTTGCTCGTCCTGCAACTCAAGGTTATCGACGTGCCTTATGGCTGGAACGGCCTTTTGCATATCGACGCCGTTTTGCCGGTGACGGTCATCTCGATCGGGATCTTGCCCATCGTCGTGCGCCAGACGCGCTCGGCCATGCTCGAAGTCAAGAGCCAGCTATACGTGCGCACCGCCCGCGCGAAAGGCATGTCCGAATCGCGAATTATCCTGCGCCACATGCTGCGCCCGGTGCTGACGCCCGTGGTGACAACCCTCGGCCTAATCATGATTGGTCTCATTAATGGCTCGCTTTTTGTGGAATACATCTTGAATATCCCTGGTTTCGGCTTGCTGACGATTGAAGGCATCAAAAAGGTCGATTATCCCATCATCATGTCGGTGGCGGTGGTCGGCACATTGATCATCTTCGTCAGCAACTTTTTGGTAGATATCGTTTATCCGATACTGGACCCGCGCGTGAGGGCGCAATGAGCGCGGCGGCGACCCAGCCAAGACGCTCCCGCGTCATTGATGACAAGAGCCTGTCGCTGGAACACCATCGCAGCTTGTGGCAGGACGCGGCGCGGCGCTTCCGCAGGAATTGGCTGGCGGTCGGCGGTCTGTTCGTCGTCGTCGTTTTCCTTATTCTGGCTGTGATTGGTCCGCATATCGCCCCTTACGATTTTCTGGAACAGAATATCGTCAATGCCTTTCAAGGGCCCAGCGCGGCGCATTTCCTGGGCACCGACGACCTGGGGCGGGATGTTTTCAGCCGCATGCTGCACGGCGCGCGCACAGCCGCTTTGGTGGCTTTTCTGTCGACGACCATCAGCTTGGCTATCGGCATCCTGGTCGGCGCCTGGTCGGGCATACACGGCGGGCGGATGGATGAATTGCTTATGTGGATCAGCGATTTGATCCAGGCCATGCCCGGTCTGCTGCTTGTCATTCTCATCAATACAACGCTGCGCCGCCCCATAATCAATTGGTTCGACACGCTCTATGAACAGACCAAAAATCCCTTCTATTTGAATACTTTGTGGCTGGATTATGTGCTGGTTTTTAGCGCCCTGGCGCTCATCGCCTGGCCCGGCCTGGCGCGGCTGGTGCGCGGCCAGGTCTTGAGCATCAACGAGGAGGACTACGTGCTGGCCGCCCGCGCCCTGGGCGGATCCCAGTGGCATATTATGCTGCGTCATGTGATCCCCAATGCGCTGGGACCGCTGGTCGTCGCTGTGACCGCCAGCATGGGCGGGGCAGTCACGATGGAAGCCGGCTTGAGCTTCCTCGGCATCGGCGTCCAGCCGCCAAACGCCAGCTGGGGCTCGATACTGGAGGAAGGGCGGCGCTATTGGCAAATCTTCCCGCACTTGATTCTCATTCCGGCTGTTACGATCGGCGTGATTCAAGTCGCTTTCGTCTTCCTGGGCGATGGCTTGAACGACGCGCTTGACCCGCGCCGCAACAGCTGATGGCCCCGATGAAGATTACGGACATCGACCTGCTGCAATATCGCTGGGAGCGGGGCAAGCCCATCCGCAACGGCAGGCACACCTATACGCATAGCGGGCTCAACCTCGTGCGCATTCATACCGACGCCGGCCTCACCGGCCTGGGCTGGGCGCATAAGCCGCAGACGCACGGCATGGCGAAAGTGTCGCAGGGGCTGCTGGAGCATTTCAAGCCGCTGCTGATCGGCGAAGACCCCTTCAACTATCGCCGCATCTGGCACGCGCTCTGGGTTCCGAAGCTGGTGGGTCGGCGCGGCATCAGCACGCGCTTCATCAGCGGCATCGATATCGCGCTTTGGGATTTGATGGGCAAAGCGACCGGCAAGTCCGTGCACAAATTGCTTGGCGGGTTCCGCGACCGCCTGCCCGCCTATATCGCCGGCGGCTATTACGAAGAGGGCAAGGGTCTGGCCGGCCTGGCGGCGGAGATGGAAGCCAACCTCGAGCTGGGCGCTAAAGCGGTCAAGATGAAGATCGGAGGCGCGTCAATCCGCGAAGACGTCGAGCGCGTCCGCGTCGCCCGTGAAACGATCGGCGCGGAGGTCAAGCTGATGGTGGACGCCAACTGCGCGTACAGCCTGCGCGAAGCCATTCAAATTGCCGAGCGCATGGCGCCCTACGATGTCTATTGGTTCGAAGAGCCCCTGGCGCCCGACGACTATCGCGGGCACGGCATACTGGCGCGCTCCACGACTATCCCAATAGCCACCGGCGAGAACGAATATACGCGCTATGGCTTCCGCGATCTCATCGCGCACGACGCCGCGACGATTTACAATGCCGACGCGCAAATCCTGGGCGGCATCACCGAGTTCATGAATGTCGCCGCGCTGGCGGCCGCGCACGAACTGCATATCGCGCCGCACGGCGACCAGGAAGTGCATCTGCAGTTGGTGGGCGCAATCAGCAACGGGCTGATCGTCGAGTTTTATCGCGAGACGGTCGATGTAAATCGCGGGCATGTTTTCGAAGAGAAGTTGAGATTGGACGCGGACGGCTGCCTGACCGTGCCCGGCCGGCCGGGGCTGGGCGTTACGCCGAATTACGATTTTCTTGAGCGATACAGACTTCAGTAATCAGGAAGGGTTGGGAAAGGAATGAGTATGTTCGACAAACCGTGGACAGGTGTCCTGCCAGCGACGCTCTGCCCCTTTAATGACGATGACAGCATCGACGAAATCGGACTGCGCGACTACGCGCGCTACCTGGCCTCGGTTGACGGCATCACCGGGCTGGTCTGCAACGGGCACACCGGCGAGGTCATGTCACTGCGCAATCATGAGCGGGCGCGCGTCACCGAGGTGATCGCCGACGAAGTCGGCCACAAGGTCAAGATCGTCTCGGGCGTCTGCGCCGAGGGCAGCGATGAAGCGATCGCGCAGGCGCGGGCGGCCAAAGCGGTCGGCGCGGACGCGATCTTGCTGATGCCGCCGCACCACTGGCTGCGCTTTGGCCGCACCAGCGAGACGGCCGTCGGCTTCTTCCAGGATGTGGCCGCGGACGCCGACATCGACATTATCGTGCATCAATACCCGGCTTGGACGAAAGCCGGCTACAGCCTGGCCGAGATGCTGGAGATGGTCAAGATCGACCGCGTCGTCAGCATCAAGATGGGCACGCGCGAGATGTCCCGCTGGGCGTACGATTACCGCAATCTCAAGGCGGCCGCGCCCGATGTCAGCATCATCAGCTGCCTGGACGAGTACCTGCTGGTGACCCTCCTGGATGGCGCGGACGGCGCGCTGGTGGGCTTCGCCGGTTTCGTGCCGGAGTTGATTACGGCACTGGTGCGGGCGGCGCTGAGCGGCGACCTGGCGGAAGCCAATCGCATCCAGAGCAAGGTGCGGCCGCTGTCGCAAATCGTTTACCGCTTCGGCGAGCCCTCGAGCGACGCTCATCAGCGCATGAAGTGCGCGATGACCCTGCTGGGCAAATTCCCGTCCATGCGCATGCGCCGGCCGATTCGGCCGCTGCCGCCGGAAGAAGTGGAGCGCATCGCCGGCGAACTCACCGCCGCCGGCTTCCCGGTCCTGGAACGGGCGTTGGGCTGAGTAGGCCTTCAAAATCCATGCGCAATCGCTTCAATTTTCCCCCACCCCCAAACCCCCTCTCGCCATCTCTATGGCGAGCATCCCATAAAGCGGGAGGGGGCTTAAACGCAGCGAATCCAAGGCTTTTCACCCCTTCCCACTTAATGGGGGAAGGGGCCGGGGGAT
>VXLV01000099.1 GCA_009841405.1 Chloroflexota bacterium
TCCCCAGCAAGCTAGGGAAGGGGAGCGCTTCTCGCGGGCCAGATTTTCGCACGACAAACTTGGAATTACTGAGGGCACAGAGAAAAACTCAGCGCACATCGGTCTCGTAGGGCACGACATCGCAGGTAGTTTGGTACCAGGTCAGCATGCGTTCGCGCAGGTCGGCGAGGACGCCCGCGCAAGCGGGATCATCAATTCGATTGTGCAGCTCGCCAGGGTCTGCGCGCAAATCGTAGAGCTCCTCGGTCTCGTACAAGCGGCGCACGTATTTGTGATCTCGCGTCCGACACATGGTCGCTTTGCTGTGCTCGCCGCCTTCGCTGCCCTGCAGTTGCACACGCGGCCAGTAGAGCCCGCTGGGATCGTAGAAGGACGGGCTGTCCTTCTCCATCGCGTGCTCTTCGCCGATCAAGCGCCCGCCTTCGCAGAAGACGGCGTCGCGATGTTCGTCGGTCGCGCCGGCGATCAGCGACGAAAGCGAGCGCCCGAAATGATCGTAGCCCGGCTCAACGCCCGACCAGTCGTAAGCCGTGGCGGTGAAGTCGATCAACTCGACCAGTTGATCGCGGATGCCCGGATCTACGGCTTTGTCCGCCGGCGGCTTCACGATCAGCGGGACGCGCGTCAGGCAATCTTCAAAGGTATTCTGCGTCTTCTCTACCAGCCCGTAGTCGCCGGTGAAGTCGCCATGGTCGGAGAAAAAGAAAATGGCGCTGTCGTCGTACAGTCCGCTCTCCTTTAGCGCGTTGACGACCAGGCCGAATTGCGCGTCAACGCGGGCGCACATGCCATAATACACGGCGCGCAGCTCATTGAAACGCGCCTCGCTCCAGCCCTGCAGGCCCTGCCGCTCGTAGATGCCGGCGGTAAGCCCCGGTTTCTTTGACCAGTCGGGCGTGGGATAACGCTGCGGAATCCGTTCGCGGTCGATTTGGCTGAACCAGGGGTCTTCCACGCCATAGGGCGGGTGCGGATAGCCCAGCGGCAAGTAGATGCAGAGCGGCTGATCGTCCGGCGCATTGCGGATCTGCTCGATAGCGCCATCGACCATCGCCCAGTCGTTGTCGTAGTAGACCTCGCCGGGGGCGGTGTCGAGATGCCCGGCAAAGAACGAGTAGTAGTTGTCGCCATCCGGGTCGCCGCGCCAGGCATCGGCGCGGTGCAGATTGGGCCTAAGCGGACGATTCGCTTCGTACTTGACATCGCAGTATTCAGCGAAGCCGCTCTGGCGCGGGACCAGGTCGTTCTTGCCGCCCCAAAAGACGAAGTAGCCGGCGTCCTTGAGCTTCTTGAGCAGCACCGGTTCATCCGGCTGGAGCATGTGGAACATGGTGCGGTGCCCGCGTACGTGCGGATACCAGCCGGTCATGAAAGAGCAGCGACTGGGCGTGCAGACGGGGTTCTGGCAGAAGGCGTGGCGGAAGGAGACAGCGTCCGTCTCGACGATCGCGTCCAGGTTTGGCGTGACGGCGGCCGGATTGCCCAGGTGGCCCATGACATCTCCGCGCCACTGGTCGGGGTTGAAGATGATGATGTGGGGTTGCTTGGGCATGGGTAGGCTCCTGTATGCGCGGCGCGCCTACGCGACCGTCCAGTCTTCAATCGGCAAGTCGGACAAGCGCGTGAAACCACGCAAGTCGTGCGTCACCACAGTCAGATCATTTGCCATTGCAATAGCCGCAATCTGCATGTCCGCGACGCCCATTAGCTGCCCCCTGTCTCTTAGCCGCGCATGAATTTGACCATAAATGTCGGCAGCCGCGTCATCAAAGGGCAAACTAGGGAAGTACGAAAGGAACTCGTCCTGCTCTTGCCGATAGCGCGCGGGCACACGCCGACGGTGCGAGCCAGCGTACATTTCCGCTTTCGAAATCGCGCTGATGGAAACGCCAAATTCCCGATGCTCCAGCAGCACTCTATCGAATAGCTGCGGATATCTTCTATTGATGCAATAAATGCAGATGTTTGTATCGAGCAGGTATCTCATCCGGCGTCAAAACACATACTTCCAGACACCGTGATCAACTTCCCGCAACACGATGAGCAGCGGGTCATCTTCAGATTTACCAAAGCCTAATTCGTCCGCCATCCACGCCGGCATACGGCGATAAAACTCCAGCTCGACTTCGCGGGGCAGTTGCTTCAAGCTTTCGCGCGTCAGCGGCAATGTTTGCTTGTGCTCCTCGCAGTAGGCATGGAATTCAGCGTCGGCTTGGCAGACGCCATGCTCGTGATTGGTCCATTTGAAACCGTGGCGCTCGTTCATCGCTGCACCGTTTCCGTTTTTCCGCACGTACACCCAGCCTAGCGAAAGCCGCGCGTTATGTCAAATCCGGCGGCCCCGGCGCTTAAAGCAAATCCCCCGCCAGCGGCTGAAACGCCACCTCATAGCCAAAGGCGCGTGGGCCCACCACAGCCAGCGCTTCCGGCGTCTTGAGCTCCTTCGGCGCCGGCATTGCCAGCACCGCCACGCGCAAGCCATAGCGCAGCGATTCCGTGCCGATCGCTTCGCCATCGTCCAGGCTGACCAGCGTAATCAGGTCGGGCACGGTGCAGAGCGCCTGCCCGTCTCGGCGCGCGATCAAGTTCTCGTTCTGAAAGTCGATGCGCAGTTGCTGTTCGAAGTCGTCAAAGGCGCTGATAATCAGTTTGCCGCGGGCGAATCCCTGTACCGTCCGCCGCTCGACATCGATGATTTTGCCGCTGAACAAGACGCGACCATTGCAAAGCGCCGCCACCGTCGCGGCCGGCTCGATGCTGCGCGCGCGGCAGTCGAGTACGGTTTCGCCGATGCGCTTGGCCAGGCTGACCGTGTCGCGAATGACCGTCGCTTTCAGCTCGGCGCCGGTCATCACCGGCATCACCAGCGCGGCCGAGCCGCCCATCTCGATCGTCAGGCGGCGGGCGAATTCTTCGGCGTGCTTGGCCGAGCGAATCCGCGTGAAGATCGACACATTGCCGTGCGAATCGGCCAGCACGAAAGGCGAAGGCTCCACGCCGTAGATCATGAAGGTATCCATATCCAACTCGGGGAAGGCGCGCCCCATGCCATCGCCATCGACCACCGGCAAGCCCAGCTGCAGCGCGGCCACCATCGGTCCCAGCGCGTTGCCGCCGCCGATTTCGCCGATGACGATGGCGTAGATCTCCCGCCGCAGGTGGTCTTCCAGGGCGCGGACGGCAGTGGCGATCTCATTGCCGGCTTGCAATTTCTCGCTGCTGACCGTGGGCGCGCCCATCCCGCCCACCGCGCAGACCAACGCGTCATCCGGCACGTCGTCAGCCTGCACCACGTCGACGGAGCGGCCTTGCCGGCGGATCTCGTTGTCCAGGCGCAGGCGGTTGAGATAGGTGCTGCCGCCCCCGCCCGTGCCCAGGATGCCGGCGCCGATGGCGATGGCGTTCGTGTCGTTGAGCGTGACTTGTTTCATTGCACTCTCCAAGGGCGGACTATTGATACTTTTACCACAGAGGAAAATGAGGATACACAGAGGGCACAGAGGATTCTGTATTGCTTCGATTCTGCCGCAACAGAGGCAGCCAGTTAGCAAATTGAGACAGTCGCTGGCATACAACCAATTAACTGCTTTACTCGGAGACCTCTGTGTATCCTCTGTGTACTCTGTGGTAAGTTTTCTGTTGACTTAATTGATGCTAATCCCGCGCCTCGGAGGCGTATCATCCCAAGCGCGCCTCCACGGGCACATAATCGACATCGTAGCCGAAATAGCGCGGATGCACGAGCGTCAGCGCCGCCGGCGCCCGCCATTGCGGGGCGCAGGGGATGGCGATGACGGCCACGCGCATGCCGTAGCGCAGCGCCTCCGTCGTGATGGGCTGGGCCGTTTCGCTATCGACCACGGCAATCAGATCCGGCGTGGTGGCGGCGAACTCGCCATCCACCCGCGCGACAAGGTACTCATTCTGAAATTCGATCAGCAGCGCTTGACCCGCGAAGTCGCCGGTACCGTCCATGCGAGCGCTGCCTTTGGCGAAGCCCGCCCGGACGCGGCGATCGACATCGCAGATCTTGCCGCGGAATACGAGGAAGCCGCCGACTTTGCGCCGCAGCGCATCCACCGGATTCCGCTCGCGCCGGCGCGCGTTGCGAAGGGTCCGGCCGATAGACTCAGCCAGGGTCGTCGTGCCGTGGATGGCGGCCGCCTTGAGCTGGCGCACGGTGGCCGAATAGAGCGCGATTGAGCCGACTGCGCCCATCTGAATCACGCAGGAGCGCGCGAAAGTCTCCACCCACTTATTGCTTACGGCATCCATCAGCACGACATTGCCGCGTTCATCGGATATGACGAAAGGACTGGCGCTGATACCGGCGGCGGTCAGCACAGTCTGCTGAATCTCGGGGAAGGCGCGTCCCATGCCATCGCAGTCGACGACCGGAATGCCCAGGCGCGCCGCCAGATAAATCGGACGAATCGAGTTCATGCCGCCGGCTTCGATGCTCATTGTGGCGCGCGGTGTTCGCCCCGTATATCTACCCAACGCCTCGAAGGCGCGCAGCAAATCATCGCCGGCCGGCAGCTTCTCCACGCCCACCACCGGCGCGCCCATGCCAGCGGCGGGCACGACCAGGTCGTCATCATCCAGTTCGTCCAGCGTCAAAAGTTGGACCGGCCCCCAGCGCCGAATGGCTTCGCGCGCCATCAGCTTGCCGATGTAGGGGTTGCTGCCGCCGCCCGAGCCCAGCACGGCCGCGCCAAGCGCGATATCTTCGATATTGGCTTCGTCCAGCAGCCGCATGGCGAGTCTCCGGCCTTGTCGGGGTGTAGCAGGGGCGTCTCGCTGAGACGCCCTTCGTGTTACCGTCGCGTTGCGGGCGTTTCGGCGAAACGCCCCTACAGCTTTCAGCGGCTGTGATGGAGGTATCTTTCTTCAACCGGCTCATAATCGACATCGTAGCCGAAGTAGCGTGGGTGAGCGAGCTCCAGCGCGGCCGGCTCCCGCCATTGCGGCGCGCAGGGAAAAGCGATGACGGCCACGCGCATGCCGTAACGCAGCGCCTCGGTCGTGATCGGCTCGCCCGTTTCGCTATCGAGCACGGCGATCAAGTCGGGCGTAGTGGCGGCGAACTCGCCATTCACGCGCACGACCAGATGCTCGTTTTGGAATTCCAGCAGCAAGTCGTCGCCTGCGAAGTCGCCTGTGCCGGCCATCTTGGCGTCGCCCCGATTCCAGCCGCCTTCAATGCGGCGGTCGACATCCGTGATCTTGCCGCGAAAAATCAGGAAACCGCCGACGGCCTTGCGCACGGCGTCGACCGGATTCGCTTCCTGGCGGCGTGCGTTGCGGACGGTCTTGCCGATGTCTTCGGCAAGGGTGATCGTGCCGTGAATGGCCGCCTCCTTGAGTTGCTTGACGGTGGCCGAGTAGAGCGCGATCATGCCTTCCGCCCCCATGTGCACCACGCAGGAGCGCGCGAAAGTCTCGACCCAGTGGTTGCTGACGGTGTCCATCAGCAGCACGTTGCCGCGTTCGTCCGACATGGCGAAGGGGCTGGCGGTAATGCCGTGCGCTGTGAAAATGGTCATCTGGATTTCGGGGAAGGCGCGGCCCATGCCGTCGCAATCCACCATCGGGATGCGCAGCCGAGCGGCGACGTAGATCGGCATGACCGAATTCAAGCCGCCCGCCTCAATGCTCATCGTGCCGCGTGGTTCGCGGCCCGAGTAGCGGCCGAGCGCTTTGAAGGCGCGGATCATGTCGTCGCCGGCGGGCAGTTTCTCCACGATGACGATTGGCGCGCCCATTCCGGCGGCCGGCACGATCAGGTCGTCGTCATCAAGTTCGTCGAGCGTGTATAGCTCGACCGGGCCGTATTGGCGTATGGCTTCGCGCGCCATTAGTTTGCCCACGTAGGGGTCGCCGCCGCCGCCCGTGCCAAGCACCGCCGCGCCCAGCGCGATGTCTTCGATGTTTTCTTCGTGCAAAAGACGCATTTATCGACCCCCGTCTGTTCGCGTGGGCGACCTGATAGGTCGCCCCTACAAATTGTTGTGCGGCGGGCGACCCACCGGGTCGCCCCTACCGAATTGGATAGAGTTTATCCCGGTAGGGGTCAGCCGGTGGCTGACCCACTCAAGCGCCGTAGCGCTCTTCGACCGGGACATATTCGGCGTCGTAGCCGAAGTAGGCGGGGCCGACCAATTCCAGGCCCTTGGGCGTGCGCCATTTGTCGGCGCAGGGAATGGCGATGACCGCCACGCGGAAGCCATAGCGCAGCCCCTCGGTCGTGATCGGCTCGCCGGTGTCGACATCCAGCACCGCCAGCAGATCGGGCACGGTCACTTTGAACTCGCCATCGATGCGCGCGGCCAGGTGCTCGTTCTGGAAGCTCAAGCGAAGGCGCTGCCCGGCGTATTCGTCGATGCCGTCAATCGCAGCGTCGCCCTTGGCGAAGCCGGCTTCGGTGCGGCGTTCGACATCGCCGATCTTGCCCTTGAAGATCAAGAAGCCGCCGACCGCCTCGCGGATGGTCTCCACCGGCTCGTCTTCTTCCAGGCGGGCGCGGCGCACTACCTTGCCGATTTCTTCCGCCAGCGTGATGGTGCCGGGGATGGCGGCTTCGCGCAATTGGGCGGCGGTCGCAGCGTAAAGCGCGATCATCGCCATGGCGCCCATGTTGACGGTGACGCTGCGGGCGAAGGTCTCCGTCCACAAATTGCTGATCGTCTCCATCAGCACGGTATTGCCGCGCTCATCGGACATGGCGAAGGGCGTCGACGAGATGCCGTGAATGGTATGCGTGACCATCTGCAACTCGGGAAAGGCCCGGCCCATGCCGTCGCAATCCACCATCGGCACGCGCAGGCGCGCGGCGCAATAGATGGGCACCACGGAATTCAGGCCGCCGGCTTCGATACTCATTGTAGCTTTTACCGGCTTGCCGATATACTTGCCCACGCTCTGAAAGGCGTTGACGATGTCATCGCCGTTGGGCATCTTCTCGACCATGACCGTCGGCGCGCCCATCATCGCGGTTGGCACGACCAGGTCGTCGTCTTCGAACTCGTCGAGCGTATACAGTTCGACCGGTCCGTAATCGCGAATGGCTTGCCGTGCCATCAGCTTGCCGATGTAGGGGTCGCCGCCGCCGCCGGTGCCCAGTACCGCCGCGCCGAGGGCGAGATCTTCGAGGACTGCTTCGTCTATGATGCGCACTTTACCCCCCATCCCCCCGGCCGGGGGGGTATACACAACTGCGGCTGGCCGCGATCGTGCGGGGGTAGGGCTGGGGGGGGGGGGGTTGGTTAAGAA
>VXLV01000026.1 GCA_009841405.1 Chloroflexota bacterium
TCACAGAGTCGCCCCTACAAAGGCTTTTCTCTGTGCTCTCTGTGGTCTCTGTGGTTCAAAAGAAGTGTCACGAATGCGCCAGATCAGGCGTCCGCAGATGCCAGTCGGTCGCGCGCTGAAAGGCCGCCCCCAGCCGCAGCAGGCGCTCTTCAGTGAAGGGCGCGCCCAGCAGTTGCATGCCGATGGGCAAGCCGCCAGCGTCAAAGCCGCAGGGCAGGCTCAGCCCGCAGATGCCGGCCAGATTGGCGGAGATCGTCAGCACATCGGCCAGGATCATGCGCATTGGGTCTCGCGTCACCTCGCCGAACTTGAAGGCGGTGGTGGGCGCGACTGGCGCCAACAGCGCGTCGACCCCCGCGAACATGGCGTCGAAGTCGCCGCGAATCAGCGTGCGCGCCGCCTGCGCCTTGCCATAGTAGGCATCGTAATAGCCGGCTGACAGCGTGTAGGTGCCCAGCATGATGCGGCGCTTTACCTCTTCGCCGAAACCGGCGCCGCGCGTCTTCTTGTAGCTGTCGATCAGGTCGGCGCCTTCGACGCGCGCGCCGAAGCGCACGCCATCATAGCGCGCCAGGTTGGCGCTGGCTTCGGCCATGGCGATGATGTAGTAGGCCGGCAGGCAGTAATCGGCGTGCTCGAAGCTGAGCTCGCGCACTTCCGCGCCCAGGCTTTCCAAATGCGCCGCCGCCGCCCGCACGGCCGTCTCGACCTCCGGCTGCAAGCCCTCGGCGAAATACTCGCGCGGCAAACCGATGCGCAGGCCGCGGACATCGCCCGCCAGACCGGCGACGTAATCGGGCGCGGCGCTCGGCATGCTGGTCGAATCCAGCGGATCGTGCCCGGCGATGACACCTAGCGTCCGCGCCAGATCTTCGACCGTGCGCGCGAAGGGGCCGGCCTGGTCAAAGGACGAGCCATAAGCGATCAAGCCGTAACGAGAGACGCGTCCGTAGCTCGGCTTGATGGCGCTGACGCCGCAGAACGACGCCGGCTGGCGGATGCTGCCGCCGGTATCGGTGCCGAGCGTGGCCAGCGCCATATTCGCCGCGACCGCCGCCGCGCTGCCGCCGCTGCTGCCGCCGGGCACGCGCTCCAGATTCCAGGGATTGCGGGTCGGGAAGTAGGCGCTGTTCTCGGTGGAGGAGCCCATGGCGAACTCGTCCATGTTTAGCTTGCCCAGCAATACCGCGCCCGCCTCGCGCAGGCGCGTGACAACCGTGGCGTCGTATATCGGCTCATAGCCCTTAAGGATTCTGGAGCCGCAGGTGGTCTCGATGCCGCGCGTAGACAGCACGTCTTTGAGCGCGATAGGGATGCCGAGCAGCGGTCGCTCGTCGCCGGCCGCGCGCGCCGCGTCAGCCGCCGCCGCTTGCTGCCGCGCCAGATCGTCCGTGACGGTCAGATAGGCGCCAAGGGCCGGGTCAAGCGCTTCGATGCGCTGCAGGTGCGCTTCGGTTAATTCGCGCGCCGAGATGTCCCCCGCGCGCATCAGCTCGAGCGCGTCGCTGATGGTCAGGCTGGTGAGTTCGGTCATGCAGCTTCCTGTTGAAACTTGCTGTCTGACACGGCGAGAAAGTATAGCACAACAAGAGTAGCTTGTAGGGGCGAGCCTTGGCTCGCCCTCTTTGTGCCAGCGGCCTGTGTCTACGCGCCCCTCAGTAATTCCAAGTTTGTCATTCGATGAATATTGGGACGTCGCCGGGGCGATTCTGTGAATCACCCAGCGTTTTTATCGCGCATTTTAGGGCGACACTCAGCCGCGCGTAGACACTGCGGTTCTGTCGCCCCTACAACCAACTTAATTCCGGTTTCTCATTACTTTGTTAGTTCTACTTCTGCGGCTCTGTGGTGAAAAAAATTGCGCAGTGTTCGCTTAGAGGACAATATCCGTGATATATTCTACTTCGTATGATGATTTCTTCTTTCGCTTCCGGCGTAATTTGCATTACCATGGGCTTGTCCGTATCCATAAACTCTCTTGCGAGTCTACTATGGTCAACGATGACCCGAAGAATGATAACAGCCAACAGGCCGACACGGTAGAATTGATACCCTTGGCGCCGTTGGTAGAAAATCCCGACCCCGACTTTGATGTGGTTGTAGAACGGCGCGGCAGAAACTTTCGCAGTTGGTTTAAGCGAGTCGCTGACGGCGTGCGCCCGGCGCCATCAACACCGAACGCGGGCAATCCTGGCGACAACGCGTCGTAGCCCGGTCACGAAGGGCGGGCGAGCCAAGGCTCGCCCCTACAAATTGCCAATTTGATGGGCTTGTTAGCCCGACGCCGCCATAGACGCCGTCCAGACCACGGGCGGCGGCCAGTCACCGTCGTGTACCTCAGCCGCGCTGAGCTGGAAAATCGCCAGCGCTTCGCCGGTGGCGCAGTCGCCGGCATGGGGCGACTCCTCCTGGCAGCTGAGCGAACCGGTCAACCCGGGAAAATCCTCAACAGCCGACATCGCGTCGCGCAGCGCCGCGCGGCCTATGATCAGCGCGCCATCCTCGCGCTCGACCGCCACAGCTTCCAGCGCCGCGAACAGCAAATTGGCGGCGTCATAGCCGTGGGCGTGGAAGCCGCCGCTGGGGCCCGATTCGTCGATCTCTCGCCGCCAGGCGTCGACGTATGCGTCGTAGGCGGCGCCGGAGACCTGTGGACCGGCAACATAAAGTCCGATGCCGGCCTCGCCAGCGTCTTGGGCGAATGACCGGGTAAAGGCGCCATCGGCGGACATCATTATGGTGTCCTCCAGCCCCGGCGTTTCGGCTAGCTGCTTAACGATGCGATGGCCTTCGTTCGCGAAAACTGGAAAGTAGACCAGTTCCGCCCCGGCTTCGGCGACCGCGTTGAGCACGGCGCTCATATCGGTATCGCCGCGATTGATCTGGCCGCGCAAGACGACAGCGCCGCCCAGGCTGACAAACGTGTCGGCCATCGCGCCCGCCAAGCCGCGGGTGTAGGGATCGCCATCGTCGATCGTCGCTATCGTTTCGACGCCGAGCACGCTTGCCGCAAAGCGCGCGCTCAAAGCGCCCTGGAAGAGATCGTTATGAGCCGTGCGGAAGTAGCCGGGCCGGTAGAGCCCGCCGGCATCAGGATCGGCATTGGTCAGGAAGGGCGACGAATTTGATGGCGATATCATGAGCAGGCCGGCCTCGCTGAGCACGGGCAACGCGCCCTTCGCCGCCAGCGAACAGTTGGTGCCGATGACGCCGACGACAGCTGGATCCGCGGCGATTCGCAGCGCCGCTTCGCGCGCCACTTCCTCCGAACAAGCGCTGTCCTCCAGCACGAGCTCGATTTCCCGGCCGAGCAGCGCGCCTCCGCGCGCCAGCGTCGCCAGCTGAAACGCGCTGACAGCGACATTGCCCGTCCAGGGTTCGGGTCCCGAGAAGCGCAAAAGGCCGGCAATCACAATCTTGTCATCCGGGCCGATTTCGACGCAGCCCAAGGCGTCGGCGCAAACCTCGTCGGCGCGCGCCGCAGCGCCAATCGCAGCTGCGGCAAGCAGTAGCGCAAATGATACCAGAAGCCTTCTCATGGGTCGGGCCCTTACTCGAATTGGATCAGTTGGGCGCAACAGTACATCACAAATGGCGCCGACTGTAGGGGCGGTCGCCCGTTCTCGGCCATGCGCGGGCGACATGATATGTCGCCCCTACGGCTGGTTACTTTGGCGGGTGGCGCGCAGCGCCGCCCAGGCCCGCTCCACCTGCGCGCGCGTGGCCGCCAGGTCTCCGTCATTCGCGATGACCACATCGGCCTGACGCAGTTTATCGGCCTGGCTGTTCTGCACACGGATGCGCCGCTGCGCCTCGACCCGGCTCATGCCGCGCTCAGCCATCAGCCGCCGGCGTTGCGTCTCCGGCGCGGCATCAACCACCCAGACCGCGTCTACGGCATTTTTCAAGTCGCCTTCGAGCAGTTTGATCGCTTCGATAACCACGACGCTGCTTGCCGCGCCGCGTATGCGCCGGTCGATTTCCAGGCGGATGGCCGGATGCGTGATGGCTTCCAGCCGCCGCAACTGCGCTGGATCAGCGAAGACGATCGCGCCCAATTTGCCGCGCGCGATCTCCCCGTCCGCGCCCAGAATGCCGTGCCCGAAAGCCGCCAGCACCGGCGCATAAGCCGCGCCGCCGCGCCGCAACACTTGATGCGCGACTTCGTCGGCGTCAATCACCGCCGCGCCCAGCTGCGCCAGCAGGCCCAGAACCAGGCTCTTGCCCACGGCGATATTGCCCGTTAAGCCAATGATGATTCTGTCCGGATAGCGCTCGCTCAAACTGCGTGTCCTCGTTCGGGGAATCGCTGTCATTATAGCATTCCCGCCCGCCACACAAATCGTCTGTAGGGGTGAGCCATTGGGTCGCCCGTAAGCCCGACGGCTTTCGCTGGATTGCGGGCGTATCAAGCGCCGGTCGTCGGCGATCAAGTAGGGAACCCACGTCAGCGCCGGCATCTCCCCCCCTTCCCGCTGGTGGCGGACTCGGTCAAGGCGGCGGCGCTGGCGGCTTATCGCGATGTCGCGCGCGAGGCGCTGGAGTGAGGGGCTGGGCGTTTACATCGCTGGCGTATCCTTTTGCCAACTGCAAGCGTGTGTAAAGGCTTTCCTTGACAATTGACTATAAAGTGGGCTAAAGTCCAAGTGAGAATTCCACTATTTTCAGGGATATCTTTGGATGGAAGCCTCAAACTCCGTAATACAACAAACTGCGCAGCGACAACAGCGCCAGCGGTCTGCGCCGAACGCCGACGAGCCGACCAAAGCCGAACTCATGGACGACATCCGCATCGGCTTGCAGCAAGCGGCGGCCGGCGAGGGACGCCCGGCGCACGAAGCATTTGCTGAAATCCGTCGGAAAATCGCAGGCGATGCCCACTCGCGTTAAAACGCTGCCGAGATTTGACGATCGGCTTGAAGCGCTCGAAAAGAAATACCGCAACGCGGTCGATCAAGCGGAGAAGTTTACCAGGCGTTTGGAAAACGGCGAACGCCCAGGTAAGGTTGTGCCACGTGTTGGCGCCGCTGTCTTCAAGGCGTGGGTGCGCAACCCGGCAGTAAAGGGAGGCGCGCGCAAGGGATACCGCATCATCTATTACGTCATCGTGCGCAACGAGATTTACCTCCTGACAATGTACAGCAAGAGCCAGCAACAAGACATCAGCGTTGCTGAACTTAAACAACTCGTGGCAGCGGCTGAAGCGCGTCAAAACCTCTGACAGCATCCGATTTACACTAGCCCAGCCCCCCGACAAGTACTGACGATCGCGGGCGGCATGTGATGCCACCCCTACAGTCGCCGCTATGCAGACAACGCCCAAACCCGGGTACGCGACCGTACATTCACCTTTGACTAGAATGTTTGTGCTAACTTGACATCAGAACGAAAGAGACGCCCATGCGCGGACGGACCTTGCGGACCGGGACCGCCAACAGCCGGACGGCGAGCGATGAGCGTCTCTTTTCGATTTCCGCGCCGCGCACGACAAAAGGAGTCGCCTGTGGAACACCGCAACGCCCTGGACAAACAGATCGAGGCGCTCGACCAGATTGACCGCATGGACGGCGATGTCGCCGCCGTCAGCGACGCCCGGCGCGTCCCCGAGGCCGAGCTGCGCGAGTGGCTGCGCGATGAAGACCGCCTGCGGCGCGCTTACGGCCTGCGCCGTCAGCGCGAGGTCGACCGGCTGGCGGTCGAGCTGCAGCACGAGATGCTCAAACGCGCGCAAAACATCCTGAAGCAGCTGGAAGGCGAGAAGCTGACGAAAGCGCCGCTAAATCAGTTGGCGTCGGCCGCCGGCAGCCTGGTCAGTTACGCCCTGAAATTAGCGGAGGCGATCGAGGCGATTGATGAGGACGAAGCGCAAGAACAAGTCATCCGATTCGAGTACTCCAGCGATGGTGCGCCTGCGGCAGCTCCACACTGGGCAGATAGCTACGAGGAAGCATGGCGCGCGCTTCAAGGTGGTGGCTTGCGGCCGGCGCTGGGGCAAGACCGAGCTGGGCAAAATGGTCATTCTGGAGCACGCGATTCTGGCGCGGCATCGGGTGTGGTGGCTGGCGCCGACGCGCTTGATGGCGAGCCAGACCTGGCGTGATCTGAAAGCGGCCGTCCGCGAAATCAAGGGCGTCGCCATCAGCGAGGTCGAACGCCGCATCGACCTCGCTGGCGGCGGCATGATCGCCGTGCGCAGCAGCCATCAGCCCGATAACCTGCGCGGCGACGGGCTAAACCTGGCCGTTCTGGACGAGGCCGCCTACATGGAAGCGCGCATCTGGCAGGAGATCGTCCGCCCCATGCTGGCGACATCGCAGGGAAGCGCTCTCTTCCTGAGCACGCCCTTTGGCCGCAACTGGTTCTGGGATTTGTTCCGCCTGGGCATGGACGCCGAAGAGCCCGACTGGACCGCTTTCCAATTCGCGACTGAAAGCAGTGGTCTCATCGCGCCCGAGGAACTGGCGGCCATCCGCCGGCAGACCTCCGATGCAGTCTGGCGCAGCGAGTATCTGGCCGAGTTCAACGATGACCAGGGCCAGGTCTTCCGCGGCATCCGCGCTGCCATTCGCCCGCTGGGCAATCCGGCGCCGCTCGAAGGGCATCGCTATGTCGCCGGCGTCGACTGGGGCCGCAGCGTCGATTACACTGCCATCGCCATCATCGACGCCACTGCCGGCCAACTGGTGGCGCTGGATCGCTTCAACAAGGTCGGCTGGAGCTTGCAGCGCGGGCGTTTGCAGGCGCTGACGGCGCGTTGGGGCGCGCAAGTTATCTGGGCGGAAGCCAACAGCATCGGCGAGCCCAATATCGAGGCGCTGCAGCGCGAAGGCTTGCCGGTTCGCGGCTTCGTCACCACGTCGGCCAGCAAGTCGCCGCTGATCGAAGCGCTGGCGCTGGCGATCGAGCGCGGTTACCTGGGGCTGCTGGACGATCCCGTGCTGCTGGGCGAGCTGGCCAGCTTCTCGCTGGAGCGCCTGCCGAGCGGCGGTTATCGCTACGGCGCGCGGCCCGGCCAGCATGACGACACGGTGATGGCGCTGGCGCTGGCCTGGTACGCCGCCGAGCACAGCGGCGCGCTGATTGAGTTTGTGTGACACCCCCCATCCCCCGCCCCCCATAAAGG
>VXLV01000140.1 GCA_009841405.1 Chloroflexota bacterium
GAAACACCAGTATACTCTCTCTACTTGGTGTCCAGTTTTTCGGGACCACTACAGGTAAAACCGCGCCGCTTTCGCCCCGGTCGGGTCATCCGCCCAGATTTTGCAGGGCGATGCGCACACGCTCTTCGACGTCATCCGGCGCCCCAAGCGGAATCGACTGAATCGCCGCTTGCGCTTCTACAACGCTGTATCCCAGTCCGGTCAACGCGTCCAGCAAGACGCCGC
Source organism: Chloroflexota bacterium (assembly GCA_009841405.1). Classification (GTDB taxonomy): domain Bacteria; phylum Chloroflexota; class Anaerolineae; order Aggregatilineales; family Phototrophicaceae; genus UBA6055. The sequence goes on from VXLV01000140.1 coordinate 226, forward strand.
TGTCATCGTCTTCGGCGGCCAGCGGCAGGCTGTCCAGTCCGCCGGCGATCTTGTCTTGCAACTCAAGCACAATCTTCTGCGCCGTTTTCTTGCCGATGCCGGGTACGCGGTTGATGATTTCCGGCCGGTCGTTGACAACGGCGCTGCGCAGATTGTCGACGCTAAGCGTGCTCAATATGGCGACCGCCAGCTTTGGCCCGATGCCGCTGATTTTGAGCACGGCGTCGAAGACTTCGCGCTCGCCCGCCGTCGCGAATCCGTACAGTGTAAGCGACTCCTCGCGCACGACAAGCCGCGTGTACAAAAATACGCGCTCGGATTGGAGTTTTTCGATAGTGGTGAAAGGCGCGTAGACCTCAAGCCCGACGCCGCCCAGCGACACCACGACGTGATCCGCGCTCTTGGCAACCAGATTGCCCTCCAGTGTGGTAATCATAGCCGGCGGCTACCCTCAAGCGCCCTCAAAGTCGTGCAAGCGATAACTATGCAAGTCGGTAATGGCGACGGCGAGCGCGTCCGCCGCGTCATCCGGTCTCGGCGCCTTGTCCAGCCCAAGCAGCAGCCGCGTCATCTCTTTCATCTGGCTCTTGTCGGCGCCGCCATAACCGCAGACCGCCTGCTTGACTGCATTGGGCTTGTACTCGGCGACGACCAAATTCGCCTGGCTCAGCGTCAACAAGACCACGCCGCGCGCCTGGGCTACGGTAATCGCAGTCGTGACATTGCGCGAAAAGAACAACTCCTCGACACCGGCGCGGTCCGGCCGATATTCGCGAATCAGCGCATCCAATTCATCGTGTATCTGACGAAGTCGCTCCGGCATCGGCGTGCCCGCCTTGGTGCGGATCACATCGTAAGCCAACGCCTCCAATTCGCCATCGCCGCGCTCGCGAACGAGTCCGTAACCCAGTGACGCAGTGCCGGGATCAATGCCCAAAGAAATCATGCTAGGACTCGTAGGCGGCCAGGACTTCGTCAGTGATGCTCAAGTTGCAGGCGACGCTCTGCACGTCGTCGGTCTCTTCCAGCGTCTCCATGAGCCGCATGTTCTGCAGCGCCTTGGACTTGGAAATATCCAGCTCGTTCTGCGGGAACCAACGCAACTCGCAATCGTCTAACTGATAGCCGGCTTGCGACAGCGCCTGTTCCACCGCCGAGAATTCGTCGCGCGGCGTATAAACCGTGACGATTCCCTCTTCGTCAACGACATCTTCGGCGCCCGCTTCCGCCGCCTCCAGAAAGAGCTCGTCAAAGTCGCTCTCGCCTTTGATGGTGATATAGCCCTTCTGATCGAATTGCCACATCACCGCGCCATTGGTGGCCAGGCTGCCCTCATGTTTGCTGAAAGCGTGCTTGATTTCGGCCAATGCCCGGTTTCTGTTATCCGTCAGGATCTCGACGATGTAGGCGACGCCTTCGGGCCCATAACCCTCGTAGCGTATTTCAACGACTTCGCCGCCGGCAATTTCACCCGTGCCTTTTTTGATGGCGCGCTCGATATTCTCCTTGGGCATATTGGCGGCGCGGGCTTTGGCAATCGCAAGCTTGAGGCGGGGATTGGCGCCCTCGTCGCCTCCGCCTTCGCGCGCGGCCACCATGATGTCGCGCCCCAGCCGCGTGAAGATCTTGGCGCGTTTCGCGTCTTCCGCGCCCTTCTTCCGCTTGATAGTCGACCACTTGCTGTGTCCGGACATGGACGCATCCCTTCCCTGACACGTTGACGTCTATAAGTACGACGATTATAGCCTATTCCGCGCGCTGATTTAAGGCACACAGTGCTATAATACGATGGCATAATTCCAGATAGTTTGTCAAAGCGCGCCTTAATGGATGTAATGCAGCAGGCTGAGGATATCATTGAAGCAGCCAGCGAAGAATCTGAATTCCAATACCAGGGACCAGTCCCGCCCGAACGTATCGCCTGGATCGTCATGCTGGGCGCCTTCCTACTCTTTTGCACCGTTACCCTGACGACCATATTCGGCGTCTACCATTACCTGTTTCGCTCGACTGTGCCCATGGCGGCCGTGCTGCAAGTATCGAAGGGCACCGTCGGCATCACTGGCCCCGACCTTGTCGTCGCCGCCGAACGCGAGCGCGACGACCTGACCAGTTCGGTCACGAGCGTCAGCACAGATTCTCTATCGCAAGCCACAATCCAAATCAAAGACCTGGACGAAGGCGAGTTCGAGACGGCCGAACTCCTGGCCGCGGTCACGCTCCAGGGGAATACGCTGGTCACCTTCAATCATGCCAACCGTCCGCGCTTTGAATGGGGACGTATCCCGCAACGCATACAATTCTCTCGCCTGGATGGCATGCTCGACATCTTGATCGCCGGCGTCAGCAATCGTACCCCCTTCCTCATGGATTTCTACAGCGACAGCCTGAGCAGCGACAAAGGCGTCCACGTCCAATTCGAAAGCAACGGCCGCTTCCGCCTCAGCGTGTCCGAAGATGAAGTCCGCCTACTGAGCCTGGCAGGCGAGGCGGTCGTATACTTCCGCGACGAACCGAGCCGCCGCGAGTCGGCCAAAAGTGGCAACGAACTGGTCGTGCGAATCGGCGCGCGCAGCATGACGCAACTCCAGTCGCAGCCTAACGTGCTGAAGAACGGCGAATTCAGCCTGTTGCAGGACAGTGGGGCAACGCGCGCGCTGAATGACTGGCGCTGCAGCATTCGGCAACAGCAAGCGCCCCCGGGCGATTTCTCGCTGGCGCGCTTCGACGGGCGCGTCGCCTTAAGATTGCGCCGCCTTAATAACGCCCAGTCCAATGGCGAGGTGCGCTGTACGCAGACATTCGCCGGGGCAGGCCTGGATGTGCAGGGTTATGACACCGTGCGCGTCGTGACCACTTTCCTGCCCAATTACCAAAACCTCAGCGTTTGTGGGCGCGCGGCCAGCGAATGTCCTCTCATGCTACAGGTCAACTACGAGTACGTCGATGAAGACGAACGCCGCCAAGACGCCGAATGGTACCGCGGCTTCTATTATGCCCCCGACATTTCCGGGGTCGTCCGCAAGCGCTGCGATACCTGTATTCAGGATCACCTGGATATCAATCCGGCCGTGTGGCACACCTTCGATTCCGATAATCTCTTTAATCTCATCGTCGAAGAGGAGCGGCCGGCCACAATCAAGTCCCTGTCTTTCTACGCCTCGGGCCATCAGTTTGATACGCTGATCAGCGAGATGGCATTGCTGCTGAGCAATTCAGCCGCCGGCTGAGTCCAGGGCGTCGTGGGACAAACGAATCTGGCAGGAGTTTGACGCATGTCTGAAAGCCTGAACGATTTCTTGCTAATCGCTACCGTATTCGCGGCTGTGGTCATTGCCGCCTTCTGGCTGGCAATTGTCATGTGGGCCTATCGCGATATGCGCTCGCGCTCCCGGGATCCGCTCGCCCAGTTCCTTGTCGCCATTCTCGTCTTTCTGCTCAACGCGCCGGGCTTGTTCATATACATTCTGTTGCGCCCGCGCGAGACGCTGTCGGCCGCCTATGAGCGCTCGCTGGAAGAAGAGGCGCTTTTGCAGGAGATTGAAGAACGGCCCGGCTGCCCCGGTTGCGGCCAGCGCGTTCAGCACGATTGGCAAGCTTGTCCGAATTGTCATCACCGGCTGAAAAAAGCCTGCGTCAACTGCGACTACCTGTTGGAGCTGCCCTGGAACATCTGCCCGCGCTGCACCGTCAGCCAGGTCAGCTACACCTCAGACGGCATGATCGCGACGAATTCGCGTCACGTCCAGCCCTCGGAACCAGACCCCATCGACGCCAAGTGGGTCGCCTCTCAGCAATTCGATTAGCGGATCACTCGTGGGCTGCCAGACGTCACGCGCCGCCTAGACTTCGCCTTCTTCGCCCACGGTGTGAATCTTGATGAGGTTGGTCTGGCCATCAATGCCGAAGGGCACGCCCGCGATAATCACCACTCGGTCGCCCCGTTGAACCAGTCCCTTGTCGTGCGCCGCGCGAATCGTGATGCTGACCATTTCATCAATTGTCGTAAACTCGTCGACATGAAGCGGCGCTACGCCCCATACCAGCGCCATGCGACGCTGCGTTTTGGCGTTTGGCGTCATGCAAAGTATCCGCGTATTGGGCCGCTCCATAGCGATGCGCCGCGTGGTGTAGCCCGATATGCTGGTGGTCACAATCGCCTTCGGCTTGATAACCTGCGTTATGTCCGAAGTCGCCTTGCTGATCGCGATTGAAATATCTTCCAGGTCGCTGCGCCCTGCTGTCGCTTCGATCTCGTGGCTGATGCCCGGCCCGCCGAAGTTCTTCAGGTTGCGCTCCGCGATCGAGGCGATCTCGCTCATCACTTCCACCGAGCGCACCGGGTAGCTGCCGCTGGCGCTCTCGGCGCTGAGCATGATGGCGTCGGTGCCGTCAAGGATGGCATTGTAGACATCGCTCGCTTCAGCCCGCGTCGGGCGCGGATTGTCCGTCATCGACTCCAGCATCTGCGTCGCCGTAATCACCGGTATCGCCGCCGCATTGCAAAGCTTGATGATGCGCTTCTGATGAAAGGGCACTTCTTCCGCCGGCGTTTCCAAGCCGAGGTCGCCGCGCGCCACCATGATGCCATCGCAGACGTCGATAATGTCTTCGATATTCTCCAGCGCTTCGCCCATCTCAATCTTGGCGACGATCGCCGCTTCCGCGCCCAGCTGCGACATCAGCAGCTTCAACTCGCGAATATCGTTGGCGGAGCGGACAAAGGACATCGCGATATAGTCGCAGCCTTGCGCCAACGCGAATTCAATATCGGCGCGGTCCTTCTCGGTGATGGCGGATAGCGTCAGCCGAGCGTTCGGCGCTGACACGCCCTTGCGTGACCTTAGCGCGCCGCCAACCACCACTTCGCAATCCAGGTTGCGACCGTCAGCCGCCAAAACCTGAAATTGCAGATTCCCGTCGTCCAGCAGCAGCGTCGTCCCGGCCACTATGTCTTGCACGAATTCCGGGTGTGGCAGCGACACCAATCCGTTGGCGCCCAGCACAGCGTCCGTGGTCAAGGTAATCGAATCGCCGATCTCCAGCGCCATCGGCTCCGATTGCAAGCGACCGATGCGTATCTTCGGCCCCTGAATATCGCACAGAATCGCGACCACGCTGTCCTCTTCGGCAGCGATCCGCCGGATGCGGTCGATGGTCTCGCCGTGCGATATCTGATCGCCATGCGAAAAGTTAATGCGCGCCACATTCATGCCGGCGCGGATCATCTGTCGCAGCGTGTCAGAATCGCGAGACGCGGGGCCGATCGTGGCTACGATTTTGGTGTGTTTGCTGTGCAAGCCAAGCCGCACGCTTCTCTCCCCCTTGTCTGACGAGCCCGATCGCCCACTACTATTTTACATCGGCATTCAGGTTGGCAAACGCCGACATGCCGGCATATACCGCGGCGCTGCCCAGCCGCTCTTCAATCCGCAACAGTTGATTATACTTGGCGATTCGGTCCGTGCGCGCCGGCGCGCCCGTCTTGATCTGGCCGCTGTTCATGGCCACGGCAATATCGGCGATGGTATTGTCTTCGGTTTCGCCGCTGCGGTGGCTGGTGACCACCGTCATATTGTGCCGCTGCGCCAGTTGGCCGGCCGCGAAGGCTTCGCTCAGCGTGCCGATCTGGTTCACCTTCAAAAGCAGGGCGTTGGCGGCCTTCTCATTGATTGCGCGGCGTACCTTGTCCACATTGGTAACCAGCAAGTCATCGCCGACAACCTGCACGCGATCGCCAATCTTGGCCACCAGACGCGACCAATTCTCCCAATCATTTTCATCCAAACCATCTTCAATTGAAATGATCGGGTAACGGTCGCGCCAGTCGCTCCAGAACTCCACCATCTCTTCGCCGCTGAGCGCGCGCCCCTCAATCTCGAGTTGATACTTCCCGTCCTCATAGAGTTCCGATGTTGCCGGATCAAGCGCGATAAACACCTCGTCGCCCGGGCGATAGCCCGCCTTTTCGATCGCTTCCATGATGACATCCAGCGCCGCCTCGTTGCTGCCCAGGCTGGGCGCGAAGCCGCCCTCATCGCCGACTGTCGTCTGATAACCCCGGTCGTGCAATATGCCGCCCAGGCAGTGATATATCTCCGCGCCCCAACGTAGCGCCTCGCGAAAGCTGGCCGCGGCTACCGGCATCACCATAAACTCCTGGAAATCTGTGCTGCCCAGCGCATGCTTGCCTCCGTTCATGATGTTCATCATCGGCGTCGGCAAGACGTGCGCGTGCGCGCCGCCCAGATACGCGTAAAGCGGCAGTCGCAGACTGGTCGCCGCCGCGCGCGCCAGCGCCATCGACACGCCCAATATGGCGTTGGCGCCCAGTTTGCGCTTCGTTGGCGTGCCGTCAATCTGCAACATCAATTCATCGAGCGCCTTCTGGTCGAAGGGCGACAGCCCCAGCATTTCCGGCGCGATGACCTCGTTGACTGACGCAACCGCGCGCAGTACGCCCTTGCCGAGGTAGCGCGCCTGGTCGCCATCGCGCATTTCCAGCGCCTCGTGCTCGCCGGTCGACGCGCCGCTCGGCACGATCGCGCCCCCCAACGCGCCGTCCGTAAGGCTCACCTCCACTTCGACGGTCGGGTTGCCCCGAGAATCCAATACCTCGCGCGCGAAAACACAGCTGATTGTGGGCATCTATCATGTCTCCAATTGTGGTCCGCTACAGGCTTGCAGTCCCGCCAAACGTACAATTTCAGCCTGACATGATTATATAGCATCCGCCGCAAATATACAGGCAGTCGCTCGTCGCGGAGCCGCAGAAGTTGTTCCACGACAGTCATTCGAATGAATGCGCCATTAGAGACCTGCCCAAATAATCGCCAGGCCTGTAGGGGCGAGCCATTGGCTCGCCCGTCGACCTCGCAATATACCTTGCGTCCGCCAGTGCCGGACTTCTCCTCCCTGTCGAATTCTGTAGGGGCGACTCTGTGAGTCGCCCACAGCCCCACGCGGCGGGTTGCTGGGCGCGCTGTGCCCCACCCAGCTTGCGCATTGCCGGCCAACCCACAAGTGAACTACAATGAGAGCGAAAAGATACGGACGAGCAGAGCCTGCATCATGCGCAAGACACGCGACGTCTACCTGGATTACTCCGCTTCAACGCCCGTCGACCCGCGCGTGCTGGAAGCGATGATGCCCTATTTCAGCGACGTCTACGGCAATCCCTCGTCGACGCACCGCTATGGTCGTGAGGCCGACCGCGCCATCGAAACAGCGCGCGAGACGGTGGCCGCCATTTTGAACTGCCGGCCCGCCGAAATCATCTTCACCAGCGGCGGCTCTGAGAGCGACAATCTGGCGCTGCGAGGCGCGGCCTGGCGCGCGCGAAAGCAGGGCAGGCCGGCAAAGCTGATCACGTCGCCGGTGGAACACAGCGCCGTCAGCGGCGCCGTCCAGCAATTGGGCGATGTAATGGATTTCGAAACGGAAATCGTGCCCGTCGACCGCTACGGCTTGATCGACCAGGCGGCCTATGCCGCGGCTAGCGCGGACGGCGGCGCGGTCGCCAGCGTGATTTACGCCAACAACGAGCTGGGCAGCGTCAACGACTTGCCGGCGCTCTCCCGCATCGCCCGCGCAAGCGATATTCTGTTTCACACAGACGCCGTGCAGGCCGGCGGTCAACTGACGCTTGACGTTGAACAGCTCGGCGTCGATATGCTCAGCCTGTCGGCGCACAAATTCTACGGCCCCAAAGGCGTGGGTATTCTGTACTTAAGAGAAGGCGTTGATCTCGTGCCGACGCAAACCGGCGGCGGGCACGAAGCCGGTCGCCGCGCCGGAACGCATAATACCCCCTTTATCGTCGGGCTGGCAAAAGCGCTGCAGCTGGCATACGCGGAGCGCGAAGAACGCAATGCACGCTTCCGCCGCCTGCGCGACCGGATCATCGACGCAGTGTTGGGGCGCTTGCCCGCGGCCGAGCTCAGCGGCCATCCCGAGCGCAGGTTACCCTCGCACGCGAGCTTTGTGTTGAACGGCATCGACGTCAATGCGCTGCTGATGCACCTGGATTTGAAGGGCGTGGCCGTCAGCAGCGGCTCCGCTTGCATGAACGGCAATCCGGAACCGGCCGAGTCGCTACTGGCGGCCGGCTACACGGCCGAGCAGGCCAAAAGCGGTCTGCGACTATCCGTCGGCCTGGGCACGACTGAAGCCGATATCGATTACGCCCTGGATGTACTGGTAGCCGCGGTCGGCAAGTTAAGCCGCCTGCGCCGGGAGCCAGCCCCGTGAGCCGCGCGCAGACCCGCGTGGTCGTGGCGATGAGCGGCGGCGTCGACAGTTCGGTCGCCGCGGCGCTGATGGTCCGGGCCGGCTACGATGTCGTCGGCATGATGATGCGCTTGTGGACCGATGACGCCCTGGGCGGCGCCGAGCACAACCGCTGCTGCACGCCCGAGCAGATGAGCGACGCCCGCCGCATTGCCGACAAGCTCGGCATTCCCTTTTACGTGCTGGACACCAAGGACATATTCCGCAGCACTGTAGTGCAGTACTTCGTCGACCAGCATCGGGACGGCTATACCCCTAACCCCTGCCTTGCCTGCAACCGCCATATCCGTTTCGACTGGCTGCTCAACCATGCCCTGGCCCTGGACGCCGATTACCTGGCCACCGGTCACTACGCGCGGATCACGCCGAATCCCGCCGGCGGCTGGAGCCTGCGTCAGGGGCTGGACCCCGAGAAAGACCAGAGCTACGTCCTCAGCGTCATGGGACAGTCGCAGCTGGCGCGTACGCTCTTTCCGGTCGGCGAATACCACAAGCGCGAAGTCCGCGAACTAGCGAACGAGCTGGGACTGAATGTCGCCGGCAAGAAAGACAGCCAGGATCTCTGCTTTCTGGGCAACAGCGACTATCGCGATTTTCTGCGCTTGCACGCTCCCGATGTGATGACGCCGGGACCCATCTTGAATTCGGAGGGCGAGTTGTTGGGCGAGCACGCGGGCTTGGCAAATTACACCATTGGTCAACGCAAGGGATTGGGCATTTCATCAAACGCGCCGCTCTACGTGCTGGCCATGAACCCCTACAAGAATGCGTTGGTTGTCGGCGCCCGTGACGAGTTGGGTCGGGACCGGCTGATCGCGACTGACGTCAATTGGGTGGCCGGCGCGCCGCCGGCGGCGACTTTCCGCGCTGAGGTCAAGATTCGCTACCGCGCTGCAGCCCAGCCAGCCACAATCGCGGTCGGCGAGCGGCAAACAGCCAGCGTCGTATTTGACGAGCCGCAGCGCGACATCACGCCCGGGCAGGCGGCGGTCATGTATCAGGGCGACATCTGCCTCGGGGGCGGCGTCATCGCCAAGTTTGCCGAAAGCGAACTTTCCCCGGACGTGGCTGCCCTGGCCGCGCTTTAGCAACGCGGACGCTCTGACAAACCGGCACGCCGCCAGCTTTAGAATCCCGGGCTGACGCCGCCTAAACCTATCATCGCCGCATAGGTCGCCGCCAGTATGTAAGGTCCGTAGGGCAGCGCCGTAAAGCGCGCCAACCCCTGACCACGCAAGCGCGCGCCAAGCAGCCAGGTAAGCGCGCCGCCGCCGCCCAGGAATACAGTCGCCGCCATTGCCGCAAGGACATTAGGGAAGCCAAGGACGAGGCCGCCCATTGCCATCAGATAGACATCGCCCTTCCCAAACGCGGTAGGCATCTCAGCCCCACGACGGAAGGATTGGCGATAGACCTGGCCGCCGGCGTAAACGAGCGAAAACACCAAGCCACCGGTGACGCCACCGGCAAGGCTGCTGGGCACGGCGGGCGCCGGCTGCGGATAGACGGCGGCATCAAACAGAGCCAGCGCCGAAAGCGCGATGACCGGCCAGAAGAGTATCCGCTTGTGTTCAATGTCGAGGATCCCAAGCAGCACAAAGACGACGACATAGGAGTGCCACAGCAGTTGTTGCCCAAGCGGCGCTTGCGCCCCGGCCAGATGCGTGACCGGCAGCAAACCCGCCAGCGCCAGCTCCGTCAGTGGATAGCGCCAGCCAAGTCGGCCCGGCGTCCCAATGTCTGGCGAACGCCGCCGATTGAAGAGGAACGCAGCCAGGGCCAGCCAGGCGACCAGCGGTCTCGGCGCGCCATCAGGATAGCGCGGCCGCGCCAACAGACGGCCGTGCGGCAGATTGTCCGCCAGCGCGTTTACCAAGCCGCCCAGCATGATGCCAGCAACGATATGAATCACAGCGTCCACAGGCGCGCTCTCCGTGGCGCTAGGGCGGCGGCGCAAGCTCTGGCGCCGGCGGCAGCAGCATCAGCGAAACCGCCAGCAAGAGCAACACGCTGGCGACAGCAGCGACGACAATCGCGACCTGATGACGCTGGCTCAGGCGATCGTCGATTGGGGTATCGACTTCCGTGTCCAACGCCAGCGAAAGCGGCGTCACTGATGAGCCTTCCACCTGCCATAGCTTCAGCTTGGGCCGGGCGCTTTCCAGCGATACGATCAGCTGTAGCAGGCCGCTGTCGACCGCCGCCGCAATGTCCTCTGGCGACGGAATCGGCGGCGATTTCGGATGCGAATGATAGACGCCCACCCAGCCCAGTTCATCAGCGTCAAGCGCCTTGAGCGCCGCCAGCTGTTCTTCCGGATCGAAACGAAACTGCCTGTCGGGCGCATCCGCCGCATTCTTCAGCGGGATGGCGCGGCTGATCTGCGCGCGCGTTCCGGCCAGGATACCGCAGGCTTCGTCTGGCGCCGCCGACAGCGCGTGCTCCGCGATCTGCCGCGCGACCGCATACGCAATCCGGACCGCCATCAGCGCCCTGCCAGTGGCGGGATTTCAAAGTCGATCTCGGCTTTGTCCTGCGGCGGATCGCGCGTCTCGTAATACAGCTCGGCCGTCAACTCATAGTCGCCTGTGGGGTCGTCCAGTCCGCGAATATGCATCGTGAATTCATTTTCAAAGTGCATCGTCGCGATCACATCGAGATCGCTTACCGCCAGCCCGTCGCTACGGCGCGCGACAATCAGCAAGTTCGGGCGCTCTTGAAAGGGCGTCAGCTTCAGATTGACCTTGACGCGAAAGCGGTCGCTATAGGGCGTGGCGACAAAGTCTTCGATTCTGACTTTGTGCTTCGGCTGCGGAACCAGGTTTGCGTCGTTAAACAGGTTGATTTCCACCAGATCGCGTCCTTACGAATGGCTTGCTTGCAGCGAAGTCAGCGCTCGCATCGCCGCTTCGAATTGTTCGCTCGGCACCAGAATGTGGTCGCGAGAGTAAGCCGCGTACGCCAGGATGGGAATCTCGGCATCCGCCAGCGCCTGGCTGACCGCCGCCATGAAACCCACCAGCGCCGGGTCCAGCGGCGCCTCAAAGGTGATAAGCCGATAGACCTGCTCGCTGATTTCCGCCGAGCGCAGCCGTCCGGCGAATTCTTGAACAACATCGTCGCGCAGCAGCAGCGACATCTCGTCCTTGTCGGCGATCGCGGCGCAGAAAGGAATCCCGCTCTCCGCCATAATGCCGGCCGCCAGGATGATAGCATTGGCCGGCAGGCGCAGAAGACGATAATCGCGGCCATCGCTGCTGATACCCGTGCTTGCCAAAACCTGCGCCAGGGACTGCGTCATGATGACCTACTCGGCAAACTGAAAGGTGGATTCGGCATAGAAACGCACGCTCCGTTTCGCGTACTGCTGCCGCATCCACTCCTGAAACTGCCGGTCTTTCTCCGCGAGGGGCAGGCTGGCGCGCAAGCGTTTCATCGGGTAGTTGACATTCAGGGCGCGCCCATGAATGATATGCCGGCTCACGCCGGGCGGCAGGTAGGCCCGCTGCAGCGCCGCCTCAATAATGTCTTGCGGCTGATAGGACGGAAACATCACAAGGGCGAATCCGCTCGGAAAGAGCGGCCAGATTTGACCGGGATCTGTCAGCGGCGTACGATACAAGGTGGCGTTGTCGTGATAATTCGCGACGATCCGGCGCAAGGCCGCATTGCGCTCCGCCAATCCATCAGCGGCCGCGTGAATCGAGAACACCGGGCCATCGCGTAGCAAGACTTGCGCCACAGCGCTGCCATCCCAGCCGTCGCGAATCTCGACCTGGTCGATCGCTTCGAGCGTTCCCAGCAGCGCCTGCGAGTCCCAGTCAGCGACAATATGCTGCCACACGCCCAGCTCGACGAAGTCGCTTTCGTAATCCGCCACTTGCGCCAGGATATGCTCAAAGCCCAGCAATTTCATCGACACGTGCCGATTTGAGCCATCCATGAGCACGTATCGGCCGTCTTCCAAATCGCCAACGAGCGGCGGATTCGTGAAGAATTCTGCTCGCTCTATCCGTTCCATAAGCGGCTGCGAGCGTTGCGCGTCGCTCTTTTCATGCGGAAGGATGTCGTCTAAATGAACGATGCGCAGCTTTGGCGGCGGCGCGCTTACCGGATTCGAAAACATCGACAATCCAGGTAGAATGCTCTATTGAACGCGCATAGCGTATCACGAACTGCGACAGGCGGCAATTGCGCCGCGCAACCGGGCGTAAACGGGAGCGGAGAGATGGGCGCTGATCAACAGGGGGCGGACGCCACTCAGAATCGTTGGCTGGTGATGCCGCGAACCCTGTCTTTTGTCTTGAACGGCGACGCCGTGCTCTTGATGAAGCGGGCGCCGCATCGGCGGGTATTCCCCAACCAATACAATGGCCTGGGCGGGCACATTGAGCGCGATGAAGATCCGGCCAGCGGGGCCCTCCGCGAGATAAAAGAGGAGAGCGGCCTCAACGTGCATTCGCTCCGCCTGCGCAGCGTACATAACATCGACGCTGGTCAGCGGACTGGAATCCTCCTTTTTGTATATACTGCGATTAGCGACAGCCGCGCCATAACGCGCCAGAGTTCCGAGGGCAAGCTGGAATGGGTTGAGCAGGGCAGGATCAACGATCTGGATTTGGTGGAAGACCTGCCCCAACTTCTGCCCAGGATCCTGCAGATGAGCGACGACCAGCAGCCAATGAACGCGCACGTGAGTTATGACGAATTGGACCGCATCAAGCTGCGTTTCCGCGGCGAATCCTGAGATGGCGCAAGCTTTCTTCTGCGCGGCGTCGGAGCTGCGCCCGAGTCCGATTCGTTTGCCCATGCGCCTGTACATGCGCGTCGGCAAAGTACGGCGAGACGAAGCGCTGAATTGCGACTGTGCCCCGGCCGCTGACGCCAGCGGCGACATCGCCGCGGCCTTGAAGTCCGCTATGAACAGCTGGCGGGCGGCCGGCCTGAATCTGGAAACTGGACGCGTCGATTACGAGCGGCTGGCAAGCAGCCGGCGCATCGAAGCGTATCGTCCGCTGGCGGCCGCGCTGCGGGATTTCGATCCGGGCAGCCTCGTCTCGGTCGCCGAACGCGCGGCTTTCTGGATTAACATTTACAACGCGCTGCTGATTCACGGCGTACTGGCCTATCGCGAGCGACGGTCGTTGCTAAAAATCCGCGGCGCCTTCGAGCGAATCGCTTACGTTATCGGCGGCTACCGCTACAGCCTGGACGACATCGAGCACGGTGTCTTGCGCGGCAACCGCGCTCATTTCCTGATCCCGGGCCCAAGATTCTCGCGCGAGGATCCGCGCCGCCAACACGCGCTCGTCCAGGTCGATCCCCGCATACACTTCGCGCTCGTTTGCGGCGCCAGCTCCTGCCCGCCAATTGGCATCTATCAGGCGGCGAATCTCGACCAGCAGCTAGACCTGGCGGCGAGAAACTTCATTAACCAGGGCGGCGTCGAATTGAATCGCGATACGGGCACAGTCGCGCTTTCGCGCATATTCCAGTGGTACAGCCCCGATTTCGGCGGGCGCTGGATGGGCTTGGGCAGCCGCGCGTCAGTCTTGCAATACATTGCCAGATTCCTCGCGGCGGAGGAGCGCGATTATGTCCTCGCCCATGCCGGGTCGCTTCGCGTAAGCTATCAGCACTATGATTGGGCGCTGAATGTCTGAGCGAGACCGAGCGACACAAGTTCCGGCAGAAGCTGACTCGGCGCGGAAAAAGAGTCTGCCGCGGCGTCTCGGCTGCTGGCTGCTGGTCGCTATCTGGTTCCTGATTCTCTCTACGCCTTGCGGCCTGTTTTATCTGGCCGCCAACGGCGAGATTCGCCTCGAACACAGCCATATTCCGGACCCTCACGCGCACCCGCTCCTGCTCGTCTCGCTGATCAGCGAAAGCGCCGATCGCGGCCTGCGCATCGAGCGCTCGACGATTGCGTCTATAGATAGCGATACCCGGCTCTGTGTGGAGACGGCGGTGACCTTCTTGCTCTGGCAATCCAGCGCCGGCAACCAGAATGTTCACTTCTGCGACTGTTACGCGCGGACCGACGCCGAGTCGGCCTGGCAGTTGGCTTCTACACACAGCGCCGCCTGCCAGGGTGCAGGTTAGAGCAGTTGGATGTGACAAGGAAGCGCGCAAATGGACTTGCTGCAAAACATCGACTCAGCGCATCTGCCTTACATCGCGGTCGGTTGCGCGTTGCTTTGCCTCGTCGCGTTGGTCATCGGCTTTCTATTGCAGGCGCTAAGCGGCATCTTTGATATCGTTTTCGGCCTGATAGAAATCGTCATTGACTTGCTGCAAGGGGGGCCGGTGGCCTGGTGCGGCTGCGTATTTTTGCTCATCGGCTTGGCGGCCGCGGCCGGCGCCGTCTTGCTGTACGTGAATGCCCCTGACGCGTGCGCCGCGCACCCGACAAACTTCTGCCGTTGGTTTGGTTTCCTGCCATAAGCCTGGAACGCAACGCCCGCCAACAGAGAATTTACTTTGCGTCGCTAAACAATTTCTTGTAGAATAGGGAGGGTAGGACAGCCAGGAGACGCTTCATGGCGAGTACCGCGATTCCGTTTTCCCGCGCCAATGCGCGAAACGATATTGATACTGGCGGCTTGTGGCTGCGCAACAAGCGCTGGGATCTCTTCTTCCTCACGTTGAGCGTGGTGGTCGTGCCCTTGCCCTATGCTTTCTACTTGCTCGGCGTGCGCCTCGGCGTCGACGACGACGTCAGCCGCAACCTGGTCAATTTCTTCGTGGCGGTTGCCATCGGCGGTCCGCACATGATGTCGACTTTCCTGCGCACCGGCCTGGATGAACGCTTCAAAGAGCGCTACCCGACGCTGATACGCTCGTCGATCATCATACCGGTCATCGTGATCTCGCTGGCATTCTTAAATCTGAGCCTGATGTTGACTTTCTTCTTTTTCTGGGCGTCGCTGCACGTCTTGCATCAGGTCACGTATATTGTCGAGCTTTACAATCACAAAGAAGCGAATTTCGTCCGCCGCAGTTCGCTTAGCCCGTTCTCCAGATTGACCGACTACGCTATCGTCTTGACCAGCCTGTTCCCCATCGCCATGTGGAAGATCAGCCAGGGAACATTTGAAATCGGACAAAACGACCTGGGCGAGGCCATCCCGGACTTGTTTCAACAGCCTGAGAATCCCTGGTTCTTCGTTCTGGTGTCGCTGATTTTCGGCGCCGCTCTGGTTGCCTATGTGAGCAAGTCAATCTACGAGTATCATCACGGCATCCTCAATTTACCGAAGTTCGCCTTTGTTTCCTTGACGGTCATCGTCGCTTTTCTGACGCCGCTTCTGCCCAACCTCGATACGGCCTTCCAAGGGCTGAACACCTGGCACTCGTTTCAGTACCTGGCCATCACTTTTTACATTATAAAGATTCGGCAGATGGTCGGCGACCTGGATGAGTCTGCTCCGCTTGTGGCGCGTTTCAGCCGCCGCACTACCGACGCCCGCGCCCTCTACGGCTTCAGCGCCGGCCTGCTAGTCGGCTCAGCGGTGATATTTGCGCTGGTCTACGCGCTGGCCGGCATCGTGCGCCCCGGCATCGACGGCAACAGCCACTTCGATATCGCCTACTATACGGCGATCTTGTCGTTCCTGTGGATTCACTATTATCACGATCATTTTCTATTCACGGACTTTGAAGCGCTGGACGGCGCGCACAGCGCCTGAGTTAGCAACGGACGGTCTTAGGGGAAGACTTCCTGCACCCATTGCAGCGGGTCGACGGTTACGCCGTTCAGCCACAGCTCCCAGTGGAGATGCGGCCCAGTGCTGCGCCCGGTGGAGCCGACCGTGCCGATCACCTGACCCGATGTCACGAAGGCGCCCGGCTGGACCAGGGTCTCTCGCTGGTGCGCGTACAAGGTGTATACGCCCCAGCCGTGGTCGATGATAGTCGTGTTGCCGCGGATGCGCAGCCGGTCCGCCATGACCACCGTGCCAGCGGCCGCGGCCAGGACTGATGTGCCGGGCGCGCCGGCAAAATCGACGCCCCGGTGATATCGGTTGTATTCGCCGCCGTTGTAGGAGCGCTGCGTGCCGAAGACGGCATTCATGGCCGCGGCTGCCGGCAAACTGAGCGAGCTCTCCCAATGGCGTTCCGGCGCAAACCCGCTCATTAACTGCGTGAGACGCGTGATCTCTTCGTCCTCTACCGCGGGCGCCAGCAATTCATTATTGTTGAGGGTGATTGTCTGGTAGCCGTAGCCCCCGCCGACCACCTGTAAGTTAGCGGTGATTGCCAGCGCGTCGTTCTCGCCGACCTGCAATTGCAGCGTCAGCGGATAGATTGTAGTCTCGGTATACATCGGCACGCCGGCGATGATATTGTGGCGCCGCGAGCCGTCGCGCTCAATAACGCGCAGCTCCTGGCCGAGAAACTGACCGCTGACACGGGCAGCCTCGCTCGTTCGCAGCTCGATTCGGACGCTGCGCCCAGTCTCCAGGACATGCGGGTCAATGGTGAACGCTTCAACCGTTTCGGGCAAATCTTGCGCCAGCCGCGGCAGTTGGATGCCCGGTATGATCAGCTGCTGGCCGACGCGCAGCAAGCCGGGGTTTTGCAGATTGTTCGCTCTGACCAAGGCGTCAACCGCCTGGTTGTAGCGCAGGCCAATCTCGAACAGCGTGTCGCCGCTCCTCACCGTGTACAAAAATGGCTCGACTGGATCGCCGAAGCGCGCAAAGGCATTGCGGCTGCTGCTGGCCGGGGCGGGCGTAGGCGCCGGCTCAAGCTCGCCGGGCGCGCCGGCGTCTGCAGTTGGAGTCGCTTGCGTCTCGCCGGGGATGATCACCAATTCCTGGCCGACATAAATGGACTCTGGCGATTCAATGCTGTTCCGCGCCAGCAGGTCGGCTTCGGTTTGACCGTAGGCGGCGGCGATGCTGGCCAGGGTTTCGCCGGCGGAAACGGTATGTGTCAGACGCTGATCCGACGAAAGGTTCGAAAGCGGAATAATCAACCGCTGGCCGACTATGATGCTGTTGCTGTCGGTGATGCCGTTGGCAGTCGCCACTTGCTCGGCAAAAAGGTTGTATTGCAGGGCGATTCTGAACAGATTCTCGCCGCGCTGCACAACATGTACTGTGAAAATCGACTCGCCCTCGTTTTGCGCGTGCGACGCGAGCGCCGCTGCCAGCGCGCCGAAAAGCAGCCAGATAAGAAACCTGAGGGTACAGCGCTTCAAGCGTCAGCCTCGTCTATGCGCAATTGGTCGCCGATTTCCGTGCGCGCCAGGATGGCCGGGTCGGCTTCCAGATAATACATTGCCGGCGCCGACGGCACATGGGCGAATCTCCACGACTTTGCCAGTTTCTTGTCAACAACCTTATGATCTGCGCCGAGCCAGACTACGCCGATAGCCGAGCGAAGCCCGAGAGTATGGATGGCTGAAGCGCGGCGACTATTCGACCGGCAGACGAACAGGGCGCCGTCGCTGACAGCATTCGGCCCGTGGAAGCTCAACCCGACCAGACGAGAAAAGAAGCTCGCGCAGAGGCGCGCGCGAGCCAGTACGACTTGTCCCGTGCGTTCATTGACGATCAGCCGCCGCGCGCTCATCCAGGTATGATCAAGACTTGCCCGACGCTCAGCTGGTCAAAGTTGGTGATGCCGTTCAGCTGCGCCAACTCCACGACGCTCACGCCGTAGAACGCGGCGATACCGTAGAGCGTGTCGCCGGCCCGCACGAAATGCGTAATCGGCACGTTAGTCGGCAGCGGGGTTGGCGTCAAAATAGCTGTAGGCGTGGCAGTTGGCGCCGGCGTGCCCACTGGCGTGCCAAGGGCGCTGGGAATTCTTAAGCGCTGACCAATGAATATCGTCCTGGCGTCTTCGATCCCGTTGAGCTGCGCGATCGCGGCAACGGTCGTATCGTGGTCGACGGCAATCTGGCTTAGGGTGTCGCCGGCCACCACTACATAGATGATATAGGCGTCGGATGTTGATGCGATTGTCGGCGCGGCAGTTGGAACCAGCGTGGCGGTAGCGGTCGGCGGAATCGCGGTCGGTATCACGAGAATCTGGCCAACGTCGATCTGATGGACGTTGACGATGTTGTTCTGTTGAGCCAGCAGTTCAACGGTCGTTCCGTACTGCTGGGCGATCCGCTCCAAGGTGTCCCCGGGCAGAATCTGATAGGTGATCGGCGTCGCCGTAGGCGTAGGCGTTGGCGTGAAAGTAGGCGTTGTCGTTGCCGTTGCTGTCGCGGTCGCTGGTTCGGCGCCTTCTGGCGTCGCCGGCAAGTTGATCGGGATAATCAAGCGCTGCCCGACGAGTATCACGTTGGCGGCGTTCAGTCCATTCGCCTGATTGATGGCTTCGCGCGTGCTGCCATATCGCAAGGCAAGTTCGCTCACCGTGTCGCCTTCTTCAACGACATGGGTGACCGAATCCGGAAATACGCCGCTGACCGCTGTGGCTGTCCCATCAGCCGTCGCTTGCGGGGTTGCCGGCGTAGCGGTCGGCTGAATTGTTGCCGTGGCTGTTGCCGTGGCCGTGGCCGTTGGCGTTGCGGTAGGCGTGGATGTCGCCGTTTCGGTTGGCGTCGATGTCGGGGTTGGGGTCGGCGTCTCTGTCGGCGGAACCGTCGCTGTCGCAGTCGGCGCTTCTTCTTGCCCGCTGCCCTCTGAACGGCGCTCGCGTTCCAATGTGGGCTCCGGCGTGTCGGTGGCGGTAGGCGTTTCGGTCTCGGTCGGTGTCTCGGTCTCGGTCGGGGTAGGCGTAGAGGTAGCGGTGGGCGTGTCCGCGCTGCTGTCGTCGTTTAGCTCGGTATTCGTCTCCGATGTTGGCGTGCCCTCGGCCACCACGGCGGTATCGCTGGCCAATTCAAGCACAGCGTCGTCGAGGTAGATATAGTTGTTCGCGCGCGGCCCGCCGACGGTTGATTCCACGAACACGGTAATTGTCGAGCTCGCTGCGGTCGCGATAACGGCGTATTGGCGGTAGGCGTCGTAGAAGAAAGTCGCTGCCGTAGACCAGACGATATCATCGCTCTCGCCGTCTGTGCCGCCATTGGGGTCGATGCCCACGCGCACGACGACATTGCCGGGATCTTCGCTGACGTCGGCGTCTTCAAAGCTGGAAGACCAGACATAGGCGTAGACGCTGAACCGATACGCGGACCCGCTGGTGACTGAATCGACTTGCTGGTATATGCCGCCGTGATGAGTCGCGAAGAGCGTAAAGTACTTTTGCGCGCTGCCGTCTTCGTCCAGGCGAATCCGATCGGTTTCCTCGTCATAATTGGGGTCATGATTGGCGAATGACGGGCTAGAATCGGAACGGCCGACATGCCAGGGCGTCCAGCCGTCGGCTACATTGCGCGGCGCCGCCCCTTCCAGCGCGATAAACTCGCCCTCGAAGTCGCCGTTTTCCAGCAAGTTCGTCGTTTCGTCAGCCTGGCCAAAGCTCAGGAGAATCGACAATCCCAGCACAAGGATACAGCAAATTGCATAGCGTAAGTTCATCAGCTTCCCCCGCCGAAGAATCGCGTGGATTACAATTGCGTAAACTATGTCTAGTCTACTCAGATTCGAAAATGCGCACAAAGCCATAGGCGGCAATTCCAGAATCAACGATTGTCACTTGTGAATAACGCGCGCTTGGCGTACGCTTGCGCCGTCTGCCGGCTGATAATCCCCGCTTGCCTTCAATCCAGTTTTGCTGGCGTAACCATGCGCCGCGGCGACAGGCGTCAAAACGGAGGTCATGCTGGCGGAACGGCTGATCGATTGGGCATCAGCTTTTTGTTGGCAATATGCCGTCCATCGCTTAACGCCTTGGTCCGCAGTCCTGGCAATGGTTGCGATTGCCTGCGCCCGACATTTGCCGACGATTGCTGACAATGACACAGAACTCTCGGAGGTCCAGGCTTTTGAAATTGCACGAGTATCAGTCCAAATTTCTATTCCGTGAATTCGGCATTCCCATACCGCTCGGCAAAGTCGCCGCCAGCGCGGATGAAGCCTACGCCATCGCCAGCGACTTGGGCGGGGTAGTCGTCGTCAAGGCGCAGGTACACGTCGGCGGGCGCGGCAAGGCGGGCGGCGTCAAAGTCGCCAGAAACGCCGATGAAGCGCGCCAATATGCGGACGACATCATCGGCATGGACATCAAGGGGCTGCGCGTGGAAAAGGCGCTAATCGATCCCGGCGCGGACATCCAGCAAGAGATCTATCTGGCCATCACCAACGACCGTAGCGCGGGAAAACCGCTCATCATGACGTCAATGGAAGGCGGCATGGATATAGAGGAGCTGAATCGGCAGCGTCCCGAAGCCATCGTCCGCGAGCATATCGACCCCTTCGCCGGCCTGCAAGATTACCAGATGACCTTCATCGCCAGCGCAATGGGTCTGCCCCGGGCGCAGTGGCGCGCCTTCGGCAAGATTCTGCGCGGGCTCTACCAGTGCTACACCGACAGCGATGCCGAACTGGCCGAGATAAATCCGCTGGTCATCACGGGCGCGGGCGAGTTGCTGGCTGTTGACGGCAAGGTCATCATTGATGACAACGCGCTGTTCCGGCAGTCGGCGCTGGTCGAACAGCGTGATACTAGCGGCGAACCAGAGTCCGAGCGCTTGGCGCGCGAAGCCGGTATCACCTACATCAAGCTGGAAGGCCAAATCGGCTGTATGGTGAATGGCGCCGGCCTGGCCATGACCACCATGGATATGACAAAACTTTACGGCGATGCCGACGGCATTGGTCCGGCCAATTTTCTCGATATCGGCGGCGGCGCGACTCCCGAGCAAGTGGCGGCCGCGCTGCGCATCATTCTTTCTGACGCCAACGTAAGATGTGTGCTTTTCAATATATTTGGCGGCATCACGCGCTGTGACGAAGTCGCCGATGGTATTCTGACCGCCTACAACGAGGTAAAGCCGAGCGTGCCGATGGTCATCCGTCTGCAGGGCACGAACGCCGCCGCCGGCAACAAGATTATCAGCGAGGCGCGCATTCCTAATCTGTTCAGCGCCGATACCCTGACCGAAGCCGCCCAGCGCGCGGTCGCCGCAGTGAAGGAGCAGCCCTAAATGTCCATTCTCATCGACCGCAGCGCCAAGGTCCTGGTCCAGGGCATCACCGGACGCCAGGGCGGTTTCCACGCCCGGCTCATGATGGAATACGGCACCGATGTCGTCGGCGGCGTGACGCCGGGCAAAGGCGGCGAATGGTTCGAAGGCAAGCCGGTATTTGACACGATGCGCAGCGCGGTCGAGACGACCAACGCCGATGTCAGCCTCGTCACCGTTCCGGCGCGATTCGCCGGCGATGCCGTCATGGAAGCCGCCGACGCCGGTATTCGGCTGGTAATCTGCTTGACCGAACATATTCCAGTTGCTGACATGATGCGGGTGCTTGCCTTCTGCCGTGGCCGGGGCACGCGGCTGATCGGCCCGAATTGCCCGGGCGTCATGACACCGGGCCAAGCCAAGGTCGGCATCATTCCAGCGATGGTGGCGACGCCGGGCAATGTCGGCGTTGTCTCCAAGAGCGGCACGCTGACCTACGAAGTCGGCTTTGCGATGAAGAACGCCGGCATCGGCATTTCAACGATTGTCGGTATCGGCGGCGACCCGGTCATCGGGACGACATTCGTGGAAGTCCTCGAGATGTTTGAAAACGACCCGGAGACCGAGAAGGTGGCGCTATTGGGCGAGATCGGGGGCAGCGCCGAAATTGTGGCGGCGGATTACATCAAGAACGCCATGACCAAACCGGTCGCGGCCTTTATCGCCGGGCGCAGCGCGCCTCCTGGCAAACGCATGGGCCACGCCGGCGCCATCGTTGACGGGGGCGAGGGCTCGGCGGACGAGAAGATTCAGGCTCTGGAAGCGGCTGGCGCTCGCGTCGCCGCCAATCCGGAGGAGATCCCCGGCCTGCTGTTCTGAGCGTCCTGAGATTCAGCGGCTCAAGCGCTGCAATTGGCGGGCAGCACGATGTGATGCTTGCGGCAGCGCGCTTCATAAGACTCCTGCGCGCCGACGAGAATTAAGGGATCATCGTAGGCGGCGGGCTTGCCATCGACCAGGCGCTGCGTCCGACTGGCGTCTTCGCCACAGACCACACAGATCGCCCGAAGTTTAGTCACTTCTTCGGCGATGCTCAGTAACTGCGGCATGGGCCCAAATGGCTCGCCGCGAAAGTCAGTATCCAGCCCGGCGATAATGATGCGCAGCGGGTTTTCGTCGACCAGCCGCTGCACGACATCCACCAGCCCCATATCGAAAAACTGCGCCTCATCGATCGCGATCACGGTAGCGCCGCCGTCGGCCAATTGGAGGATTGCAGCCGACGACTCAACCGGAATCGCCTCAACCGACTGGCCGGTATGGCTGGTGATATTCTGGATCCCGTAGCGATCGTCGATCTGTGGCTTGAATACGCGGACAGTCTGCCGCGCGATGATGGCGCGCCGGACCCGGCGGATTAGTTCTTCGGTCTTGCCGCAGAACATGCTGCCGCAAATGACTTCTATCCGCCCTGTGTCTTGTTTCACGGTGCTTTGGCCTGGTCATCAATGCGCGTGACGATGGCAAGGCCTTGTCGCAATCATCGATTCGACAAGCGAAACACACATGCTCACGCGCGCCCGAACACCAGGAAATGCGCTTATGCCGCTTAGTTGCTCAGTTGGTAACCGCGGCTGCGCAGCGTCTTCTTTACATCGCTGACGACCTTGCGTCCGATTCCCTGAATCGCAAGTATGCTGTTTTCGTCGTCTTCATCACCAAGGCGATCCAGCACATCGGCGACAATGTTGACGCCGTTGTCCGACAGGATATTGGTATAGCGCGTGCCGATTCCCAAGTCGGCGATCGGCAAGTCCAGCGGCGTGCGCTCTTCTTCTTCTTTTTCCAGCGTCGTGCGAATCTTGTCGCGCTGTTGCAGGCGTTTCATGAACTTGTCAACGCGTCCTTCGGTGTCGACGATACGCTGTTCGCCGGTGTAAAAGGGATGGCAATTTGAGCAGATTTCAACGGTGAGCGACTGGACGGTTGAACCGGTAGTCCAGGTGGTGCCGCAGGTCATGCAGCGAACCGGCGTTTCGTGCCAATTGGGATGGATAGCCTCTTTCATTTTCTCCTCCGCGCATTTGCGGCGCCGCAGCGTAGCGCAAATGACTTTTGCAGCCGAGCTAGTTTAGGGACTGGCCGGTCTTCTCGTGCCTGTCGTAGACCGAAACGCGCTTCTGGCCGTTGCGCCCGCGCATTTTTTCAAAGGTTACGAAGCCGGGGCGCGTCGCGAATAGCGTATAGTCTTTGCCCATGCCGACGCCTTCGCCGGGATGGAACTTGCTGCCGCGTTGCCGCACGATGATATTGCCGGCGATCACAAACTCGCCGCCGAAGTTCTTTACGCCGAGCCGCTTGGAATTGCTGTCGCGGCCGTTGCTTGATGAGCCGCCGCCCTTCTTGTGAGCCATGGCCGATTGCCTCCCGTTTTCCTGCGTCTAGACCGAAATATCGTCGATGCGCAACCGCGTATAGTACTGGCGGTGACCCTGCTTGCGCCGATAATTCGTACGTTGCCGGTACTTGTAGACGATGATCTTCTTGCCGCGGAATTGCTCCACCACTGTCGCGCGGACGCGCGCGCCTTCAACCAGCGGCTGACCGATATGCGTGTCCGCCTCGCCGGCCACCAAGAGCACATCGGCAAGCTCCACCGAGTCGCCGACCGCCTGTGGCAGCCGGTCGACGTCTATTGTCGCGCCGACTTCCGCCCGATACTGTTTCCCGCCGCTGCGTACAATTGCGTACATTTGCGTTTGCTCCAATCTTCGCTTTGTTTCTCCGCGCTCAAGGCCGCTGTTTGGCTTGACGCGCGGGGAAAATTGGCCTTACACGAAAAACCCCACTGGTTCCGGCAGGGCGTCCGCTAGTGTAGCGCAAGACGACGAGACCAGTCAAGCGGCAGTTTGTGCAGTGGAGCGAGCTGGCGCTAACCAACGAACATGGCATCGCCGAATGAATAGAATCGATAATCCGCTCGCTTGGCGCTCTCATACGCGCGCAGTATAGCTACGCGGCCGGCGAAGGCGCTGAGCATCATCAGCAGCGTCGAACGGGGCAGGTGGAAATTTGTGACCAGCGCATCAACCGCCCGCCAGCGATATCCCGGAGTGATGAAGAGCGATGTCTGATCCGCGAAAGGCGCGACCGCCCGATCATCGCGTCGGTCGTCGCCGCGTTTGTCCCCAGCCAGTCCGGCCGCCGTCTCCAGCGTGCGCGCCGATGTCGTGCCGACCGCGATAACCCGCCCGCCAGCCCTAATGCTCTCGTTTATGACCGCCGCGTTTTCCGGATTGAGGCTGGCGAATTCGCTGTGGATCTTGTGATCTTCGACGCGTGAGGCGGTAACTGGCTGAAAGGTGTCCAGGCCGATATGCAAGGTGCAATTGGCTACTCTGACGCCCAGGCGCTGGATATTGTCAAGCAGCTCCCGCGTAAAGTGCAGACCGGCCGTGGGCGCGGCGGCCGAACCGTCGATGGCGCTATACACGGTCTGGTATCTTTCCGCGTCATCAAGCGCCAGATTGATATAGGGCGGCAGCGGCATCTCCCCCTGGTCGCATAGCAGGCCGTCGACCGGTCGGCTAAACTCGATAATTCGCAGGGCTTTATCCAGTTCGCGCGCGACCGAGCAGGTGAGGTCGCTGCCGTCGAAGGCCAATTGCGCGCCCTCTCGAATATTCCTGCCGCCCACCAGCGCGTTCCAGCGGCGCTCATCCAGGCGCTTGAGCAGCAAGATTTCGACCCGGCCGCCTGTTGCTTTCCGGGCCCGCAAACGGGCCGGGATGACGCGGGTATTGTTCAGAACGAGGACATCGCCGGGGCGCAACATATCGCCGATGTCCGAGAATACATGATGCGAAATAGCGCCGGTCGCGCGGTCCAGTCGCATAAGACGCGACGAATCCCGCCGCTCTAGTGGCGTTTGGGCGATGAAGCGTGGCGGCAGATCGTAATCGAAGTCAGCGACATTCATAGGAGCCGTTGCTGCCCCTCGTCGCCGTCCACGGGGAAAGCGATGCCCAGATGCCGGTAGGCGTGCTCGGTGCACGTGCGGCCACGGGGCGTGCGGTCGATAAACCCTAGCTGGATGAGATAGGGCTCATAGACATCCATGATTGTGGCGCGGTCTTCGCTGATGGCGGCCGCCAGCGTATCCAGACCGACCGGGCCGCCGCCGTATTTCTCGATGATGATGCCCAGGATGCGGCGGTCGACATCGTCCAGACCCAGATGATCGATCTCCATCAAGTCGAGCGCCTCGCGCGTTACGTCAAGCGTAATCACGCCATCGGCTCGCGCTTCGGCAAAATCCCGGACGCGGCGCAGCAAGCGCAAGCCCACCCGCGGCGTCCCGCGCGCGCGCCGGGCGATTTCGGCCGCGGCTTCCCCGCTGATCTCGACTTTCAGCAGATCCGCCGCGCGTTCGACGATCCCTTCCATAGCCGGCAGTTCGTAAAAGTCGAGGCGGAAGCGGGCGCCAAAGCGGTCGCGCAGGGGCCCGGCCAGCAGGGCCAGACGCGTTGTAGCGCCGATAACCGTGAAACGCGGTAGATTCAAGCGCAGCGTCTTGGCGGCCGGTCCCTTGCCAATGACGATATCGAGCACGAAATCTTCCATCGCCGGGTAGAGTATCTCTTCCACCGCTTTGCCCAGGCGGTGCACCTCGTCGATGAAGAGGATGTCACCTTCCTTGAGATGCGTCAGAATGGCGGCCAGGTCGCCGGCGCGTTCGATGGCGGGGCCAGCGGTGATGCGGATATTGCCCTGCGCTTCGTTGGCGATCACGTAGGCGAGTGAAGTCTTGCCCAAGCCCGGCGGCCCATAGAAGAGGATATGATCAATCGGCTCGCCGCGGGCCGCCGCCGCCTCAATGATGATGCTTAGGTTTTCGCGCACGCGGTCCTGGCCAAGCATGTCAGCCAGGCGCTGCGGCCGCAACGCGATATTGTCGCGCTCGACCGGTCGCCGCTTTCCGCTGACTGCGCGCTCTTCGTTAGGCATCGGCAGCATGTCCCCAATCTGCGAGCTTGTGTTGAGTATAGACGAGCGGATTGCGGATTCAATGCTTGCTTTACAAGCGCAAAGCCAAGCCTTACACTAATTGCTGACGCGACAGTGAAAGGACGCCGCGCTATGCCTGACAATCTACACGTATCCTCGCATCCCTTGGTCAAACACAAACTGACGCTACTGCGTGATACCGCCACCGATCATCGCAAGTTCCGCGAACTCTCGCGTGAATTGGCGCTGCTGCTCTGTTACGAGGCGACGCAGGATTTGAGCCTGTCGCCAACGGTGGTCAATACGCCAATGGGCGAAGCCGCTGGTTCGATAGCTAATGAAGTCATCGGCGTCGTGCCGATCCTGCGCGCCGGCCTGGGGCTGGTGGACGGGATCCAAGAGCTGCTGCCAGCGGTGCAAGTATGGCATATCGGCCTGTACCGCGATGAAGAGACCTTGCGCCCGGTGGAGTATTACAACAAACTGCCGCATGAACCCACGGTGCAATTGTGCCTGGTGCTCGATCCCATGCTGGCCACAGGCGGATCGGGTATCGCGACCGTCAACATTCTGAAGCGCTGGGGCGCCAGGCGCATCAAGTTTCTCGGCATTTTGGCCGCCCCGGAAGGCGTACAGGCGCTTTCCGAAGCGCACCCGGATGTTCCCATTCATGTGGCGGAGCTGGACGAGCGGCTGAACGAAATCGGCTTTATTGTTCCCGGCCTCGGTGACGCCGGCGACCGTATGTTTGGCACCTGATGCTCAGGCTACTCGCATTTGTCATCGTATTCAATTCCGCGCTGGCGGCCACGCTGCTGGCGATTCCGGTAGCGCGATATCTCAGTTTTCGTTTTGGCGTCACCTCGATTCCAGGCGGACGCCGACAAGAGCGCGTCGCCATGCCGAAGCTTGGCGGCGCAGTTATATTCCTCGGATTCATGGTCGGCATCATGGTCGCGCAATTTGTAGCCGTTGAGCGGCAGGACCCCAACGAAATCACCCGCTTGATCGGCCTGATTGCAGGCGGGGCTGTGGTCTTTGTTCTCGGGCTGATTGATGACATCCTTGACTTGCATTACATTCAGATTTTCATAGGCCAGGCGCTCGCATCGGGCATCGCCATCGGCTTTCAGGTCTTCATCGAATTCTTCAATAATCCTCTTACCGGCGCGCAAACCGATCCCTGGTCACCGGTCGTAACAGTCGCGCTGACCCTGTTCTGGCTCGTATTGATGATGAATACGGTGAACTTGCTGGACGGCTCCGATGGCTTGGCGGGGGGCATTGCGCTAATTGCCGGGCTGGTGCTATTTCTCAATAGCGCCTTTCGTCTGTCGCCCCCGCAGACCAGCGTTAGCCTGCTGCCCCTGGCGCTGGCCGGCGCCCTGCTCGGCTTCCTGATTTACAATTCTTATCCCGCGCGCATCTACATGGGCGGCAGCGCCTGGTTCCTGGGTTATGCGCTGGGCACGCTCAGCATCATCGGCGGCGCGAAAATGGCCACTATCCTGCTGGTGATGGGATTGCCGCTGATGGACCTGGGCTGGCAGATCGTCAACCGATTGCGCAGCGGGAACAATCCCTTTCGCGGCGATCGCGGTCATCTCCACTTCCGGCTGCAAGACTCCGGCTTGTTGACGCCGCGACAGATTGCCTTGTCGTACTACGCCATTTGCGCGCTTTTCGGCTTTTTGACGCTGGTGACTACCAGCCAGATGTTCAAGTTCATCGCCTTTGCCTTCATGCTTATCTGCATCGCTGTCGGATTCGTCGTGGTCGGGCGCGTCTCGGCCCTGGACGAGGACTACAGCGCGTCGTCCTATGAGTCGTCGCCCGGATCATAGACGTCGCTTTCGTCAAGATCTTCATAAATCAACTCGTCCGGATCCGGCGCCTTGGCTTCGCCCGAGTCTCGCGCGAACTTTTGCGATGGCTTTGGCGCCGGACGCGTCATGCCGGGGCGGCGCCGCGCGGCATCCGCGGCAGGCGATTTCTCCTCGCTCGCGCTTTCGGCTTTGGCCGGGTCAGACGCCGGCTGCGCGGACCTGGTCCGCATGGCGAATGGACGCGCGTAGGGTTCGCCGCCGCTTTCGTCCGCTATCTCATCCCAGTGATCGTCCTCGCTGTCCGGCGGATCAAGCTCCGTAAACGGACGAGCGAAGGGCGCAACTGGGTCGTGCCCAGCCGCGCCTGGCGTAGCTTCGCCACAAGCTTCATCGCGCTTCGGGATCGATCTTTCACGCGCGCTCTCCGCTTGCGCGTCCAGCGGGCCTGGAATGGGCTGCTGTCGCCGAGCCTTGTCCCGGCTCGGGATGGTAGCCGGGTCCGGGCTCAATACCGCCACCGCCTGGCGACTGACAGGCTCGCGCCCGGGCGGGCCGGGGATCGGCAGTTTCAGATCGTAGATTGACTTGAGCCGGCGCGTTTGTGAAACAGCGCCTGCATTTGGCCGCGCTTGCGATGGGTCAGACTGGGGTTGCGCTGCCTCACGGTCGTCCCCCGTAATCATACGCCCATCGCGGAAGCTCGCGCTGCGGCTGCCAATGCGCTCGATGACGGCTTCCAGCCCGCCCAATACGAGAAGGCCGGCGAAGTTCAGCAGCGTGATTTGCGCGAGGATCAGCGCCAGACCGCGCAGCAGTCCTTCGATGGCGAGTGCGATTGCGGGATTTGCGGCATCGGACGCCCGCCAAAAGCCGTACATCAGCATCGGCAGAGCCAACATCAGCGCCGCTTTCCGCCGGCCGGACAGCGGCATGGGCGTGGCGGGGAAGCAGCGATTGGCGATTGTGAAGACGATGTAGAGCCACAGCCAGAAGTTCGCTCTATGCGTCAATGCGGTGACGGCCGCGCCCAGTTCGGTTAAGCTGCCCGGCGTTGCCAGGGCCATGAGTTCGTTCTCTTGCAGCAGCGTCGCCGAGATCGCCCAAAACGCCGTCAGCCCAGTCGCCAGCGGACAGAGCGATATCAGGCGCTGCTTGAACGCGCTGGTTTCCGGCGCGAGGCGTATGAAGGTCAGGCGCAGCTGGCTGATGTCTTCTTCTTCCGGGAGTCGCAGCGCGCCGCTCGCCCGAACATTGAGAATGCGAGCCGCCAGCCATAACGTCAGCTCGCGCAGCGCGATGCCGGGCAGGAATGCGATGTAGTAGATTACGGTTGTTACTTGGAAACTGTTGGTCAGCAACCAGCCGACTTTGAAGATGTGCTGGTGCAGCCAACCTTCAGTGCGGCGAAAGAGCAGGGCGAGCAGCCCCAGAACTACGGCCAGGGCGAGGAAATCCAGGTCTCTCAGATTACGCGCCCTTGACTCTCGATGCGATTTCGACCAGCGCGGCAAAGTCGTCGCTTTGCAGGGACGCGCCACCGACCAAAGCGCCGTCGATATTGGGCTGGGTCATGAATTCTTCCATGTTACCGGGCTTGACGCTGCCGCCATATTGAATGCGGAGCGCGTCGGCGACTGCATCATCGTAAAGCGCGCATACCGTATCGCGCACGGCGGACCTTATGATCGCATCGGCTTGTTCGCCGCTGGCGCTGCGCCCCGTGCCGATGGCCCAGATCGGTTCGTAAGCGATAACGACCCGCCCCATCTCATCCGCTGAAATGCCGTCCAGCGCCGCGCTAACTTGCCCGCGAACGAAGTCGACCGTGTCGCCGGCTTCGTTTTGGGCCAGGCTTTCGCCCACGGCGATAATGGGGCTTAACCCGCACGTCAAGATGGCTCGCGCTTTCTTGTTGACGTTCTCGTCCGTCTCGTTGAGGTAGGCGCGGCATTCGGAATGCCCGATGATGACGTAATCGACGAAGGGCTGCAGCATGGCCGCCGAGACTTGAGATGTGTAGGCGCCGCTCGTTTCCCAATGCCCATCCTGCGCGGCGACTTTCACTGGCGAGCCATCCAGCGCCGCGGCGACGGCGCCAAGCGCCAAGAAGGTCGGCGCCACCACGCGCTCCACATTGTCATAGGGCTCGACCATTGGCGCGAGTTGTTGCGCGAAGGCGACCGCTTCTTCCGGCGTCTTGTGCATTTTCCAGTTGCCGGCGATGATTGGTGTTCTGGGCATTTTCCGCTCCTCGGCAGTCAGGGATTGTCAATGAGATTCTAACGTTGGCGGTCGATTTCGCGCCAGGTCGCAGCGGGCATATTGCGTTACTTGTCTGCCAGAGCCGCCAGCCCGGGAAGGGTCTTGCCCTCCAGCAATTCCAGGCTCGCGCCGCCACCGGTCGAAATATGCGACATTTGGCCCGCCAAACCGGCTTGTTCAACCGCTGCGGCCGAGTCGCCGCCGCCGACAATCGTAGTCGCGCCCTGGGCGGTCCGCTCCGCCAGCGCTTCCGCAACGCCAACGGTACCCTCAGCAAAGGCGGGCATTTCAAAGACGCCCATGGGACCATTCCAGACGATCGTCGCCGTATCCGCTAGCGCCAGCCGAAATTGGGCAACGGTTTCCGGACCGATATCCAGCGACTGCCAGCCGGCTGGGACATCTTCGTCGGCCGCAATGACTATCTGCGCCGCGTCATTGCGGAAGGCATCGGCAATACGCTGGTCGGCAGGCAATTGCAGTTTGTCGCCGGCCGCGGCGAGCAGATCGCGGGCGATTTGCAGCGCGTCCTCCTCGACCAGGGAATCGGCCATATCGCGCCCTTGCGCCGCGAAGAAGGTGTTGGCCATGCCGCCGCCGACCAAGAGCTTGTCAACCTTGCTTAACAGCGCTTCGATTACATCAATCTTGCCGGAGACTTTTGCGCCGCCGAGGATGGCGACGAAGGGGCGCAGCGGGTTCTCGATCGCGGTGGCCAGGTAATCCATCTCCCGCTCAAGCAGCAAGCCCGCGACCGCCTCCAGATGTGACGCCACCCCGACATTGGAAGCGTGCGCGCGGTGAGCTGTGCCAAAGGCGTCGTTCACGTAGATATCGCCGTTAAGCGAGAGCGCCCGCGCGAATTCACTGTCGTTCGCCGTTTCGCCCGCATGGAAGCGCGTATTTTCGAGCAGGATCACGCCGCCGGCGGGCAGCGTTGCAATCGCCTCTGTCGCGGCGGGGCCAATGCAATCGTCCGCGAAGGCGACGTCAGCGCCCAAAAAATGGGACAGCGCAGTAGCCACCGGCGCCAGGGACAGCTCCCGAACGCGCTTGCCCCTGGGGCGGCCCAGATGCGACATCAAGATCACCGATCTGGGTTCGCATTCTAGAATGTAACGAATGGTGGGCAGAGCCGCTTGTATACGGGTATCGTCCGTTATTGTCCCGGCATCAAGCGGCACGTTGAAATCCACCCGCAGCAGCGCGCGCTTGCCGGCTAAGTCAACATCACGGACCGTCTTTTTGTTCATGCGCTCCGTTCCATACTCCGACTGTTATGGCTAGATATCGGCGGAATTACAGACGGTCGCCGACGAACTTGGTCAAATCGGCCGTGCGGCAAGAATAGCCCCACTCATTGTCGTACCAGGTGATGACCTTGACCAGATTACCTGCCACGTCAGTCGCCAGCGCGTCAATGACGCTGGAGTGGGGATTGCCGATGTAGTCGGTGGAAACCAGCGGCTCATGAGATACATCCAGGTAGCCATTCATCGGGCCGGCGGCGGCTTCTTCAAAGGCGTCGATCAATTCATCCTTGCTCGGCACGCGATCGACGCTGGCGACGAAATCCACCAGCGAGCCGGTCGGCGTGGGCACGCGCACGGCCATGCCGTCGAACTTGCCCTGCAATTCGGGCACGACCAGCGCGACCGCCTGGGCGGCGCCGGTGCTGGTAGGGATCATATTCACCGCGGCCGCCCTGGCGCGGCGCAAATCCGAATGCGGCAGGTCAAGGATGCTCTGGTCGTTGGTATAGCTATGGATGGTCGTCATGAAACCCTGCTGGATGCCGAAGGCGTCGTTGACGACTTTGGCGGGCGGCGCCAGGCAGTTGGTGGTGCAAGAGGCGTTGGAGACGACGTGATGAGACGCGGCGTCATATTTGTCTTGATTCACGCCCAGCACGATAGTGATATCTTCGCCTTTTGCCGGCGCGGAAATTATAACCTTTTTTGCGCCGGCGCTGAGATGTTTGGAGGCGCTTGCGTTGTCGCGGAAGATCCCGGTGCTTTCGATGACCACATCTACGGCCAGGTCGCCCCAGGGCAGTTGGGCCGGATCGCGTTCGGACAGCGCCTTGATCTCCCGCCCGTCCACAATCAATGCGCCGTCGGCAACCTCGACCGTTCCCGGGTACACGCCGTAATTGGAGTCGTAACGGAAGAGATGCGCCATCGTGTTCAAATCGCCCAAATCATTGAAAGCGACCACGTCAATGTCATCCGGATAGTTCTCGATCGTCGCCTTCAGGACTTGCCGCCCGATGCGCCCGAATCCGTTGATGCCAACACGAATCGTCATTGTCGTTTCTCCTCGCGTATTCACGCCTGAGCGCCGCGCTATTTTCGCCTCAGCTTAGTGCAGAGTGAGCGAAAATAACATGCTGAACTGTTTCAGTCCGCGTGGGCGCGGCCGAGGTTTGCAACATAAATGCAGATTTCGGCTGTTTGGGCTTGGGCAGCCGCCAGGCGGCGATGACAAGCAGGGCGCCGAGACTCTCATGCGCCGCCTGAGTTTGCGGAGTATGTGAACAATTCCGTTAGCGGAATGGCCTTCATATTCCAGTCAGCCAAGAGCTCCGCGATGGCCGGAATCGCCAGCAAGGTAGCTTTCAACGCATGATGAATGACAATTGTGCCAGGACGCAAATAACTCTCGTAACTGTTGACGATTTCCCTTACGCATTCCCTTGCGCAGCGGTCTTTGTCGCAGAGGAGATCTGGCGACGCCGAATCACGCATGTAAGAGTACAGCATGTAATCGGGCTGCTCCGGGCACTCGCAATTGTGCACATCTTTCTGCTGCGTGCAGATGGCGTCTTGAGAGTCCAAGCCCCACAGTACAAGCGGCGTATAGTAGCGCCACGCCAGTTCTTTCACCGCATCGGTGATGTGGCCGTAGGGCGGGCGGATGGCGACCGGCCTGAAATTGGCGCCCAGCGCGCGCCGCATCACCCGCAACGCCGGTTCCATTTCTTCTTCAATCAGTTTCTCGACGCTGAATTCCTTGATGACGCGATGCGTATACAGATGACAGCCAAATTCATGCCCCATGTCGCGCAGGCGAGGGTACAGGTTTTCGTGCCCCGGGGTCGGCCGCTTGAGATTGTTGTTCACAGCGTGCCCAATGGGAAACAGGGTCAGATGGATATTGCGCCGGTGGAATTCGCGGCAGATCTTAAGCGTGTAGTATTCGCTCCAAAGGTCGTCGACCGTTATGCAGATTCGGCGCGCGTTGGTGCGTACCCCCTTAATGACAGAACCGGCGCCGCCGCTAAATCGCTCGCCGGCTTCATCCGAATGCGCCGCCAGCGGCATAGCGCCGCCCGACAGGGTAGCCGTTGCCGCCGCCAGACCCATTTGCAGGATTTGACGGCGCGAAACCTGGCTGCTGCGTCTTTGGCTCGTATCAGTCATTGTCTGTTCCAGTTTGCTTGCGGCACGGCTCAATCTTGCGATCTATGCCTGAAACGAACAAAGGCGCAGTGATATTGTCTGAGCGCCTAATGTCCCACAATAGTCCCCAAGTCTATACAGTGGGCCGGCGAATTGCCAATTCCGGCGCGGAATCAAGACCGCCCATGCGCAGCGATCATTTGTACAATCGCTGATTGCGCCGCTGCCAACGCGACGTCAGCATCAGTGTGACCGCCGCGCCAAAGGCGCAAAGTCCGCCGATAGCGAAGGCGGCGTCGACAAAGAGCTGCTCGGGATAGAGCCGAATCAAGCTGTCGCTGTAGGGAAAGCGCCAGGTGCCGGCGGCGAAAAACAGCTCATGAAAGCGGTCGAAAGCGCTATCCCAGGCGGCAACCGCCACAACGGCCAAGGTCACGATTGCGGTCAGCGTAAAGCGCGCCCCCGCCCGCAAGCCACGCTGCAATTCTAGCTGAAGGCCGGGACGGGACCAGGCGGCAAACGCAACAGCCGCGACCACGATCCCACAGATGACCGCCAGCGCGAAGATGATCGTAATGATTTGCCTTACGTCTTCGAGATGGCGCAATTCATTTGAGTTGAACAGCCGGCAATCCGCGGCGGCGGCGGCCGGCTGCCAGCACACTTGCCGCGGAATCCGCTGCGTCGCAAGGGCGGAACTGTCCCCAGACTGAAAAAGAAAGTCGATGGCGAGCGCGCCATACTCGATCCGGTCTTGAATCGAAAATCCGTAAGGATCCGCCGGGAAACCCGGGCGCTGATACTCCAGCCGCAGAAATTCGTGACTCAGCATAAACCGAACGCTCGCGGCCACGAGCAGGCAGGGCAGGGCCAGCGTGATCAGCCAGCGAAGCGCGTAGCCGATGCGGTCGGTATTATTCATCAGCAAACTGAAACTCGGTGGCGCGCCCGGCGAGCAAGAAATCGAGCACGATTGAATCCACCAAACGTTCCACCGGCGCCAAGTCATCGGTGAAAACGATGTCGCTTTCCCCCACCTGTACCAGCGCGGCGGCCGCATCCTCCAGAATGTCATACAGGCGCGGGTCGACGGCGTCGACGGGATGCGCGAGGTTCGCGCGCAAATTCTCCGAGCGGGTGGGTTGCCTGGTCGCCACCAATATGGTGTTAAAGGATTGCGGCACGTCAAGCGCGTGCACGCTCGGATACACCTGCAGCAGCGTGCTGCTCAGCGCGTCCACCAGGCGCCGGTCAGTGTCGGTACGACCAACGTTGATTGCGACCACGCCCTTGTCGCTAAGCCGCGCCTTCACTTCCGCGAAGAACTCGACTGTCGTCAGGTGCCAGGGAATATAAGGCGGGCGGTAGGCGTCTATGCCGATCACGCTGAACTCGCCATCGAGCTGGTTCAACAGGAAACGCCCGTCGCCGACCTGAGTTGTCAGGCTGGGCATGGCGCTCGCGTTCATGTCGAAGAATTCCGCGCCCACCGCGACAATTTCGGGATCAAGCTCGATGCCGACAATCGCGATGTCGCCGTAAATCTCAATGTGCTGCCGCGGAATCGTGCCCGCTGCCAAGCCGATCAGCAGCAGCGACGTGACTTCGTCCGCGCGAAAGAGCGCCTCGTTGAAATATGGCGCCGCCAGAAAATAGTCCCACGTGCCGTCGTAGAACACCTCGTCGGCGTGCCACTGGCTGTGTATGCCTTGCCCCTCGTTCAAGTAGAGGTAGCGATAGCCGGCGGCGTCTTCCTGCGCCTGGATATAGTTGTATGCGCTCTCGCCGTCGTAGATCAAGCGCGCGCCCGTTCTCGGCTGCCTCAGCGGGCTTGCAAGCGCAGACGGCGCGAGCAGAGCGACCAGGGCTGGCATGGCAAGGTATAGCAGCGCGCGCCGGCGCTCCAAGCGCGCAAGAGCGAAGACTGCGATCAAGAAAAGGAGACCGGAGAACAGTAGAAAGGTCCGCGTTGTGCCTATACTTGGGATCGTTACCAACACTGGAAGAAAAGTGCCGCACAAGCTGCCCAGTGTGCTGATCGCGTATACTTGGCCCGCGATTCGGCCGCTGGTCGCCACGTCGGCGACAGCCAGGCGAATGACAAATGGCGACACCATGCCGAGCAGCGTAATGGGCGCGGAAAACAGGACCAGGATGACGATGAACGACCCCAGCGCCAGCGCGGCTTCAGCGCCGAAGACCGCTTCCGCGGCGCGCGTGATGACAGGCCGCCCAAGCAGCGGAATCAGCGCGCTCAAGAATGCGGCCCAGAGTATAATCTGCAGCATGACTGCGGCGCGGGGCATCCTGTCCGCCAGGCGGCCGCCCGCGAAATAGCCAAGCGTCAGGTAGAGCAGCATCAGGCCGATGACATTTGCCCAGACCAGATTGCTGTTGCCGAATACGTTGCCCAACAGCCGCGACGCTGATAGCTCAATGGCCAGGGTCGTCATACCGCTGAAGAAGGCTATCGTGTACAGGTATCGCTTGCTAATCTGCATTTCAGCTCACAACGCGCACAGTTTCAAGTCCGGACGCGGCGCCTGCGAGTGGCGCGCGCCAGTTAGCCATTATGCGACCCAGAAGGCAAAAAATCAATGAAGCTACAGATCGCGGTCGCCACCATCGGCCGCGCGCCCGATATCGCGCGGGTCGCTGCCGAAGCGCTAGCGGCCGAGGTTGCCAGCGAGAGCGCTCACGTCAAACGCGCCTTGGATGCTGGCTACACCTACGTTGCGCTTGCGGACGGGAGTGTCGCAGGGTTTGTCAGCAACTTTATAACTTGCGATGGACTGGGCGGCAGCCGCTTTGAGCTGGACCTATTGGCAGTCGCGCCGGGCTGGCAGGGGCGCGGCATCGGCGCTCGGCTAGTGGGACGCAGCATGAAAGCGGCGCGTCTCACCGACGCAAGGACCATACGCGCGCTGGTCCGCCGTGACAACTCGCCCATGCAGCGTGTCTGCGCTCGCAGCGGCTTGCAGCGTTCCGCCCGCGCTTTTCAACTTTGGGTGAGCCGGGCTCCGCAGCCGGCCGGCAAAAGCGCTCGCGATCACGCGGCGCGGGTCATCGCCGTCGATACATTGACCTACGGCGGCTACTGGCTCGAGGGCGCGCTGAGCCAATCCGCCATTGACGCCGCGCGAAGTCTGCTGCGCGCTCAACCCGCCCGCAGCGTCATTGGCGCGGTCGTCGCGGAACAAGACCGGCGCGCTATCGACTTACTGCGAGCGAATGCATTTGTTCGTATGGGCGAATTCGACTGGTGGTCGCTCAGCCTGTGAAGCGCGCAATCTTGAAGAGGCTGTCATTGTGGGGCGTGTCGCCGTCCAGCGCGATCTCGCACAGCATCTTGCCGACGGTGGTGCTGAATTTGAAGCCGTGGCCGCTGAATCCGGCGCCGATCGCGACGTGCGCATGTTCGGGATGCTTGTCCACGATGAAATGCTCGTCGGGCGTCTGCGTGTACAGGCAGATGCGACTTTCCCGGACCGGCGCCCCCGCGATGCCGGGGATATGCGCGCGCATAAAAGGGCGCAACGCCGCGACATTTTCCTCGTCCGGTTCGCGGCTGATCTCGGCAGGATTCGGATACGCGGGCCCGCCATGGAAGGCGATCTTGAAGCCCGAGCCGCCGTGCGAGGGGATGCCGTAAATCGATTCTGGAAACAGACCGGCGACATGGGCGATCCACACCGGACAATTCTCGGCCTGATACGGCGCCATCTCGGTCGGCGCCATGAAATTCAACTGACAGCGCAAGGGCGCGAGGGGCAAGTCCAGGCCGGTCTGCTGCAACAGGCGCTTCGCCCAGGCGCCGGCGGTCACGATTAATCGGCCCGCAGAATACGCTTCGTTTGCCGTCGAGACCGCGACGCTGTTGGACCCCACATCAATTGCTGTAACCGCGGTCCCCTCTTTGACGACGGCGCCCTTGGCTTTTGCCAAATTGATATGACCGAGCACGGCTTTCGACGCTTTGACGAAGCCGCTTTCTGGCTGATAAAGCGCTTTAAAGTCGTCGGCCAGGCGGAATTGCGGAAACCTGGCGCTGGCCTCGGCGGGAGTTAGCAGCTCGTAGGGCAAGCCGCTCGCACGCATCGCCGCGATCGTGGCTTCCAGCGATGCCTCGCCGGGCGGGCCGAAATCAAGCCCGCCTGTCTGAACGACTAGCTGCTCGCCCAATTTGTCCTGCACGTCGAACCAGAGCGGGAAGGTATCCTTTGCTAACTCCACATATTCAGGATGGTCATAGGCATAGCGAATAATCCGCGAATGGCCGTAGGAGCTGCCCTGGCGATGATCGAGCGCGAACTGTTCCAGCAGCAGGACGCGCTGCCCGCGCTGGCGCAGATAGTAGGTTGCGG
This sequence comes from Chloroflexota bacterium, assembly GCA_009841405.1. GTDB lineage: Bacteria > Chloroflexota > Anaerolineae > Aggregatilineales > Phototrophicaceae > UBA6055. The sequence continues at coordinate 38,408 of VXLV01000140.1, forward strand.
CGCTGCCCATCGCGCCCGCGCCGATCACAATAGCGTCAAAGACTTGGGGCATACCACGCCTGCCTTTCGCCTAGATTGGCCGCTGCTCGAGGGCGGCGGCTATGTCATCGTCCTTGCGCGCGACCAGGGTCGGAATCTTGGCCAATTGTAACATGCCGCGCAGTTCGCTCGAGTTCAGCCGCGAACTGAACGACTGCGGGTCTACGAATACACAAATCGGCCGAATACCGCGGCGTATCATCACTTGCGCTTCGTTGATCCAGTCCATTTCGAGCGAAGAGGTAACTATCATCACCGTGGCGCCGCGGGTGAACTGGTGTGTCTCCAGCGAGAGCATTTCGCTCAGCGAAAGGGTGGATGTGCTGCGCGCTACCGCCAGCGCTTGCAAGACGCGAGTGAGTTGGCGGTTGCCGCGCTCAGGCTGGAATACCTGGCGATAGGGCGTGTAGGCGACGTAACCGACGACGCGTTCATCATCGATAAAGTACTTGGCGAGCGAAGCGGCGATGATCGCCCCGTACTCCTCTGTCGACGGCGGCAAGCGATAGGTCGAGGGCGCCAGGCCGCCGCTTTGCCGCATGCGCTGCGCCGCCGGGTCTTCGACCAGCGAACCCGCGGAAAAGTCGCTGAACAGCCAGATGTCCACCAGCGGATCCAACTCGAATTCCTTGACCATGATATCGCCGGTGCGCGCGGTCGAGCGCCAGTGAATGCGGTTGATGCTGTCGCCGGGCACGTAATCGCGGATGCTGCTGGCGTTGGTGGTGATCTGGTGCGTCAGTCGCCGTTGGGCGTCCCCGCCGGACAAGAAGCCGACCGGCAGTTCAACCCGATTCAGCTCGACTGTCATGGGATACACGAGCAGGCGATCGGTCGCGCCGATGCGTCGCGGCGAACGAAACAAGCCAAAGGGATCACCGGAAACCACCGTGATCGGTCCCAGCTGAAATTCGCCGCGGACGGCGCAAATGGTGTTGACCTCCCAGGTATGCTCCTTGCCGCTCACCAGTGAGGGCACGATATGGCTGGCTTGATGACCCGGCAGGTCAGAGTGATCGCGGATCTCCAGCCAGAGCTTGGGAAATAGTCCTGTCTTGCGGACGCCGAAAGATTCCTGGAAGACGCGACCGACTTGCGAACGGCGCGTGCGGGTTGTGCGGCGCAGCGCGATGCCGCGCAAGGACAGCCAGGTCCAGACAAAGGACAGGCACATGACCGCGCCTATCACGTAGGCGATATTGAATAATTCGGCGCGACCAGTGAACAGCGCCGTCAGCAGACAGACTATCGTCAAAAAGTACAGCGCGTTGCGGCGGCCGGGCATGCGACCCTACCGAACGGACGAGCCGGGCACAGGCGTGGTTTGCAGGATGTCGTTTACGATCGTTCGCGATGTGATGTTCTTGATGCGCGCCGCCGGCCCGACGATGATTCGATGCGCCAGCGTGACCTCGGCCAGCGCTTTGACGTCGTCCGGGATGACGAAGTCGCGCCCGGTCATGGCCGCGCGCGCCTGCGCTGTGCGAAATAACGCCAGCGACCCGCGCGGGCTGCTGCCAAGATAGACATCGGCGTGACGCCGCGACGCCGTGATAAGATTGATGATGTACTGCTGCACTTCATTGGCGACGTAAACATCTTTGATCTGCTGTTGCGCAGCCAGCAATTCCTTCAGAGACACCACTTGCTGCAGATTCTGAATCGGATGCTGATATTGCTGTGAGGATAGTATCTTTAGTTCGTCCGCCGGCTGCGGATAGCCCATCTGAATGCGAACCAGAAAACGGTCGAGCTGTGCCTCCGGCAAGGGAAAGGTGCCCTCATACTCGATGGGGTTTTGCGTCGCCATAATCAGAAAGGGATTGCTGAGCCGATACGTGACGCCGTCAACGGTCATCTGCCCTTCTTCCATAGCCTCCAGCAGGGCCGACTGCGTCTTCGGCGTGGCGCGGTTGATCTCGTCCGCCAGCACAATCTGCGCCATGATGGGGCCGGGACGAAACTCGAATTCGCGCGTCTTGGGGTTGTAAATCGAAACCCCGGTGATATCTGACGGCAGCATATCCGGCGTAAACTGGATTCGATTGAAGGTACAGCCCACCGCGCGCGCCAGGGACTTGGCCAACATGGTCTTGCCGACGCCGGGGATGTCTTCCAGCAAAATATGCCCGCGGCAGAGCAAGCCCAGGGTCGTCAGCCGGATTTCATTCGCCTTGCCCAATATCACCTGGCCGACGCTGTTGGTCACCCGTTCCGCGATTTCTTGCACCGACGCTGTCGTTTGCCGAACAGCAGCCGTTCGTCGAGTCGCAGGGTATTGTTCACCCATCGATCACTACCCGCTTGTGTCCGATTGCACAATCAGATTCTAGTATAGCGGAATACCTCGTCATCGCTTCCCACGCGTCGCCTTCGTTTGAGATTCGATTTGTCGTCCGCTTGCTGATTAGTCCTGGTCAAGTATAATGAAGCACAGTCCGAACCAGTATGGCAACTTTATCCTGGTATGGTTTCTGGACTGCGCGGCCTGCTCTTTTTGTCAACAGCCAGCTTAGCAAAAGGCGCGACGCTTCCACAGCGCCAGTTTGCCGGGGAATGCCGCAGGCTGGCGCGTACACTTGACATGAATCAGAGATTTGTGGCCATCCGTGAAAGTATCATCGCGTTGCGCGCCTGTGAGCGGAGCGCGCGCGAAAGGGTAGAGCCTTGATTGCGTCTCGCGCGGCAAGCATCGAAAAGCGCCTGTATGAATTGCGACAGTTTGGGTCGGACATCGAGGCGGCCGCGGCCATTAGCGTTGACGGATTGATGATCGCCAGTTCGTTGCCCGAGAGCCTGGGCGACGAGCTTGTGTCGGCAATGTCAGCGGCAATGCTTGCGCTCGGCGAGCGAATCGCGCGGGATTTGGGGCGCGGCGCGCTCGACCAAGTTTTCATAAAGGGCGATAATGGCTATGTCTTGATGACGGCCGTGAACGACAAGGCCGTGCTCACCGTCTTGGTAGGGGAGGAGGCCAGGCTCGGCCTCGCGCTGCTCGATATGCGGCGGACGGCCGCGACCTTGCGCGACCTGGTTTGAAGGCCGTGGGCAGTCTTCCGAATAAGCGGCAATGCGACTTTGGGAATCACACTAGCAGGATGGGCGAATTGACGTGAAACCGAAATATATTTTCTGCACGGGTGGCGTGGTCAGTTCGGTTGGCAAAGGGCTTACGGTCGCCGCCATCGGTCGCATACTAAAGGCGCGCGGGCTAAGGGTCGCCATCCAGAAACTGGACCCCTATCTTAATGTCGACCCCGGGACCATGAGCCCCTACCAGCACGGTGAAGTCTTCGTCACGTCGGACGGCGCCGAAGCTGATCTCGATCTTGGGCACTACGAGCGCTTTGTCGACGAGAATGTCAGCCGGCTGTCCAACGTCACAGCCGGGCAAGTCTACTTGACGGTCATCGAGAAAGAACGCAAAGGCGACTATCTCGGTGGCACGATACAAGTTGTGCCGCATATCACCAACGAAATCAAGCGCTGCATCAAGTTGCTGGGCCAGCGCGCGGACGCCGATGTCGTCATCGTCGAGGTCGGCGGCACCGCCGGCGATATCGAAAGCCTGCCATTCCTGGAGGCGCTACGGCAGCTGCGGACCGAATTCAGCCGGCGCGACACGATGTACGTGCATGTTACCTTTCTGCCGCATATTGGGGCGACTGATGAACTCAAGACGAAGCCCACCCAGCACAGCGTCCGCGAATTGCGCGGCATCGGCATCCAGCCGGACGTGATCATCGCGCGCACCGATTACCCGGTGAATGACGATATCATCAAGAAAATCGCGCTCTTCTGCGATGTTGACCAGGACGCGGTCATTCCCCTGCAAACAGCCGACAATATCTATGCCGTCCCGCTCATGATAGAGCAACGTGGCCTGGGCGACTATATGCTCGAGCGCTTGCGGCTGGAATCCGAGCCGCCCGATCTGCGCGAATGGGAAGCTATCGTCGGCAGATGTCGCGCGGTCAAGGACAAACTGCGGATTGGCATTGTCGGCAAATACGTCGAATTGCATGACGCCTACATGTCGGTGAAGGAATCTGTCTTTCATGCCGCAGTCAGCCTGGACCAAGATGTGGAGATTTGCTGGATTCACTCAGGCGACCTGGAAAAGGGCAAGCGCCTCGACGAACTAGGCGATTTGGACGGCATCATCGTCCCGGGCGGGTTCGGCTATCGCGGCATTGAAGGCAAAATCGCGGCGGCGAAGTTCGCCCGCGAAAACAGAGTCCCCTATTTGGGCTTATGCCTGGGCATGCAAGTGATGTGCATCGAATACGCGCGCAATGCGCTCGGGCTGGACGATGCCAACAGTACTGAGTTCGACGTCAGCACGCCGCATCCTGTGATCGACCTCATGCTGGAGCAGCGCGCTATCACAGACATGGGCGGCACCATGCGGCTCGGCGAATATCCCTGCCAGCTCCAGCCCAATTCCGCCGCGGCGCAAGCCTACGGAAGGGAGCAAATCCTGGAGCGTCATCGGCATCGGTGGGAGTTCAATAATGTCTATCGCGATGTTTTCTCCGCTAACGGCGTCTACTTCAGCGGCTTGAGCCCCGATAGCGTGCTGGTGGAAATCGCCGAGTTGGAAGATCATCCCTTCATGCTCGGCTCGCAGTTCCACCCCGAATTTCTCAGTCGGCCAAATCGGCCTCATCCCCTGTTTCTGGCCTTTGTTGAAGCGTCAGCCGAATACCGGGACGAGATGGGCAGAATTCGCGAAGCGCCCGCTTGGGGCGTCGACTCGGCTTGAACCTTTTGTAGGCTTACGGGCGGCGGGCCGCGCCGACAGCCAGGCCCAGCCCAGAGAATGAGATGCCACTGATGTCCGTGCGCGACTTCATCACTGCCATTCCCAAAGCCGAATTGAACCTGCAATTGACTGGCGCTTTTCGCCGCGAAAGCCTGCTGATGATCGCGCGTCAGAACGAAGTCCCGTCGCAGCGGGAGGACTTTGAGCAATGGCTGGCGCTTGTCGATCAGCCTGATTTCGCGCGTCTCGATGAAATCGCGCGCGAGGCTGGCAGCTGGGTGATGTACCCGGAAGACATCGCGCTTGTCGTCTACGACATGGGTCTGGCGCTGTCCAAGCAGAATGTTCGCTATGCCGAGGTTATGGTGGCGCCGCCGGACTTCATCGGATCCGCCCACATGAATTTCGACGCCTTCATCGACGCGCTTAACGACGGCCGCGACCGTGTGCTGCGCGCCTGGGATGTCGACCTGGCGTGGATTTTGTGCATCCCCTGGGACAATCCGCGCGCCGGCGATGATGTCGCCCGCTGGGCGACCGGCGCAGCTGGGAAGCTCGGCAATGTGGTCGGCATGGGGCTCATCGGTTTGGAGGGCGCGCAGCCATTGGGGCAATTCCGCCGCGCCTTTGACACGGCAAGGAAAAAAGAAATCTACACGATTGTGAACGCCGGCAGCAGCCTGGGCGCCGCAGGCGTTGAAGAGGCGCTTGCGGAATTGTCGCCGCATCGCTTAACGGACTCTTGGGGCATCGCCGGGAACAGCGCAATCCGCGACAGCCTTGCGGAAAAGGAGATTCCAATTGTCGTCTCCTTGCACCGCGCCCTGCGGCTGGGGCTGATACCGGCCGCCGCCGACTATCCCTTACGTCAACTGAAGGACAGCGGCGTGCAGGTTCTGCTTTCGTCGGGCATGCCCTCGCTTCTGGGCGCGAACCTGATCGACGAATACGAGCTAGCGCATTCGGCCTGCGGGCTGGAGATCGAGGCCCTCATTCAGCTCATGCGGCAGTCGATTGAGCTGGCATACCTGGATTCGGAGCGCAAGGACAAGCTGCTGCTGCGCTTCGACCGGGACGTGAAGACGGCGCGCCGCATGCTGCTGACCGGCGACTGACCGATCCGCCTCGGCTTCGCCAGCTTCGGTCGCCTAATCGACCGGCGTGACGGTGATATTACCGAAGCCGCTGTCGTCAATTGGCAGCGTGATTAGCAACCGGCTGCCGCTATCGACTTTTGCCCGCGCTTCGTGCCCCTTAACCGGTACCGACAATTCCACGTGTCGCGTCAACGGACCAAATCGGCGTTCCTGAAGAAAATAGCGCGCGTCGGTCGGTGTCGCTTCAGGCTCCGTGCGCATGGACAGCGTCAGCACATTGGATTCCAGGCTGATCTCGATGCTGTCCTTGACCAGCCCGTCGATGGCCTGGGTGCAAACGTGAAGGTTGCCGTCCGCCTCGTACATATCGATCAAGAGCTCTTCGGCGCTACTCGTGACGGTGCGGATGCCTTTTTCAACCGTCCGCGTAATCTGCTCGCCCAGATTCTGCAGTTCTTTCATCGGGTCGAAACGTGATTCGTGTGTCATGGGGTCTCCCAATTGATCGCCAGTTCTGAACTTCTATACGCAGCGCGCCCGATTTTGTCGCAAAGCCAGGCGCCGGATCGAGTCTTTGACTTCGCATTGGTTTTGGTTATGATTCGGCGGGGCAAAATGAGGAAGTGAGGCAGCGATGCCCAAAGTCGCGTACCAAGGGATACCCGGCGCCAACTCAGAGATCGCGGTGCGGCAACACTTCGGCGACGATGTCGAGACTTATCCCTGTCAAGATTTCATTCAACTGTTTGCAGCCTTGCAGGCACACGAAGTTGATTACAGTTTGCTTCCGGTAGAAAATGCCCTGGCCGGCTCCGTCAGCGGCGCTTATGAATTGCTGCTGGATCATGACGCGCGCATCCAGGCGGAAGTGATCTTGCATGTTCATCATGCGCTGCTGGCAAACCCGGAAACGACGCTTGAAAACGTTACGACTGTCCGCTCGCACGCGCAGGCGCTGCTGCAGTGCCAACGTTTCTTGCAGCGACACAATGTGGAATCGGTGGCCTGGTATGACACCGCCGGCGCGGCCAAGGATCTGGCGGAGTCCCCACAGCCGGGCCTTGCCGTGATAGCGCCCAAACTCGCCGGGGAGTTGTACGGGCTGGAATTGCTGGCGGCGGACATCGAAGACGAACGCTTCAACTATACGCGTTTTCTCTTGATGGGGCATGACGACCCAGAGCCCTCCGATTACAACAAGACCTCGATCGTCTTCGCCACCCGCCATCGGCCGGCCGCGCTCTACGAATGCCTGGGCGAATTCGCCAAGCGGGACCTGAATCTTACCAAGTTGGAATCCCGCCCGCGACGCAACCGCCCTTGGGAGCCCTTGTTCTATCTGGATTTTGAGGGACACTGGCAAGAACCGCGCTGCCAGGATTTGCTGACTCAATTGCTGCAGTTGACCTCCTTTGTGAAGATGTTAGGCTCGTACCCGGCCGTCCGCTCTGGAACCGTGGGAATGTAAGGCAGGAGAAACACATGCAGAAGCTCAATGTCGCGATTCTGGGCGCGACCGGCGCTGTCGGGCAGCGCTTCATACAACTGCTGGAAGAACATCCCTGGTTTCAGGTGGCCGAGGTCATCGGCTCCAGCCGCAGCGCGGGCAGACCTTATGGCGAAGCCGCCCATTGGGTGCTGGACGACAGTCCGCCGGCGCGAATCAGTGACATGACCGTCGGCGCTCTCGACGACAGAATCGAGTCTCCGCTGGTATTCTCTGCCTTGCCAAAAGAAGCGGCGCGCCTGCGCGAGCTTGAATTGGCGGCGGCCGGGCATGTCGTGTGCACGAATGCATCGGCCAATCGCATGTTGGATGATGTGCCGCTGCTGCTGCCGGAGGTGAACGCCGAGCATATCGGACTCATCGACGTGCAGCGCGCGCGCCGCGGTTGGAGCAGCGGCGCCCTGGTCGCCAATTCCAATTGTACGACCATGCCGGTGGTGATGGCCCTGAAACCCCTGCTGAAGTACGGCATCCGCCGGCTGCACCTGGTCAGCGAACAAGCCGTTAGCGGCGCCGGCTATCCCGGCGTCTCGTCCATGGACATGATTGACAACATCATCCCATATGTCCCGGGCGATGAAGACAAGATGGAGTCGGAATCGCGCAAGATGCTTGGCCACCTGGATGGCGATCGCATCGTCACCCTGGACTGCGCGGTTAGCGCGACTTGCACGCGCGTGCCCGTCCTGGACGGGCACCTGGTGAATGTCTCGCTCGAACTCGACGAACGACCGACCCTTTCGGACATTATAGATGACTGGGAATCGTATCAAGCGCCTGCGCCAGTGCCCGATTTGCCCAGCGCGCCCGACTTTCCGCTGCAATACTTGCAGCAGATTGACCGGCCGCAGCCGCGCCGCGATCGGCAGGCCGGCGCCGGCATGATGACCAGCATCGGCCGTCTGCGCGATTGCCCCGCGCTCGGGCACAAATTCGCCGCGCTGTCGCACAATACCGTCCGCGGCGCCGCCGGTTGCAGCATCCTGAACGCCGAACTCATGACGGTAATGGGTTATATTGAGGGCTTCGCTGTAACTCTGAGGCAGCAGATGCATTTGCGCGCTAGCGCCGAAGTCTAGTCGTACTCGCCGCTCGAATAGACGTAAACCGCGGGCCCGACGTAATCGCCGTTGCTCCAGTCGTATTCGCTGCGCGCCCATTCAAAAAGCCAATGGGCGTCGGTCACGGTCATATTGACGCAGCCATGGCTGCGACGGAAGCCGAAGCCGTCGTGCCAGTAGGCGCCGTGCAGCGCAATCTGGTCGTCATAGAACATCGTCCAGGGCACTTCCTGCAAATAATAGAAGTCCGGCTGGTAATGCGCGCCGCTCATGAGCTTGCGCGTGAAACGCACATAGACATGAAATACGCCTTCGTTAGTAGGCCACTCTTCCAGGCCGGATGAGATCAGCGTCGCGAAAACCGGCTGATCGTCTTCGTACGCGATGGCGACTTGTTCGTAGAGATCGATGCTGACCCACTTGTGCGTGTCCACGCCTTCCGGCCTGGCGACGGGCAGGATCTTGGCGACCTTGAACTGATGCACCCACTGGCCGACGCCGATCTGATACCAGTCGTAACCGTCGACGGTCACGGTGTCGTAAATGTAGACGCGCGTGTAACGATAGCGGAAGGGATTGTCCGGCGCTTCCGGCCCGCCGGGCGTCTTGGCGCCGCGCAGGTGCCGCAGCGTCCAGGCGACGGTGAAGGGCAGGGCGCCTTCGCCCGCTGGCAGGAGCGCGCCGGCAAATCGCGACGGCGCCACACGCTCGCTCAGCAACTCCGACCGCACCCATTGATTCTCGCCGATGAGCGTCCAGTCGTCATGTTCCTCGACTACGGTCACGAAGGTGTAGCCCGCTCCGAATGTTTCGCTGGCTTCGCTGTCGGGCGCGGTATGGATCGCGAATGGGCCCTCAATCTGACGATAATCACGGTCGCCAAGCAGGGCCTCGTCAATCTCAAGCGGACGCACATTGGGCCAGCGATGCGCCGCGATCGTGTTATCGTCGATGCCGCAGGCAGCCGGCAAGCAAGCGCTCTGGGCCAGCGCGCCGAAACTCGACAGCAGCAGAAGCGCGGCGCAAATCAGGATTGCCGTTAGATTACGCATAGCAATATCTCGACCTTACCAATCTACTACCCATTAAACTAGAGATCAGCGCGGTCTTCAAGCGGATTCCCCCGGCAAGCGACGCATCGCACAAGAATCGTAGGCTAGGACCGGCAGATTCATGGCGGCGCCGGTTGCTCGCCCCGGGAAGATTATGCCATGATAGCGCGATTCCTTATGGTAAAATCTCGGCGACTGAACGCGGCGGCAAAGGACAGCTTATGAACATGCTCGGCATTGACATCGGCGGGTCGGGGATCAAAGGCGCGATAGTCGACACGGAAACTGGCGAGTTCGCCAGCAAGCGGCTGCGCATTGACACGCCGCAGCCCGCTAAACCAGGACCGGTTGCCGAAGTCGTCGCCGAGATTGCCGCTCATTTCAATTGGCGCGCCGCCATTGGCTGCACGTTCCCGGCCATCGTCCAGCATGGCGTGCCCATGACCGCCGCAAATGTGGACGATGAGTGGATCGGTACGGACGCGAAACAACTCTTTGAAAGCCAAACCGGCAATTCGGTCGTCGTCTTGAACGACGCCGACGCCGCCGGCATCGCCGAAATGAAATTCGGCGCCGGACGCGGTAAAGCCGGTCTGGTCGTGATACTGACCCTGGGCACTGGCGTCGGCAGCTCGTTGTTCATGGATGGTCGGCTGGTGCCGAATACTGAATTTGGCCATTTGATCATTCGCGGCAAGGATGCGGAATGGCGCACATCGGATCGCGCGCGGCAGACCGAAGGCTACAGCTGGAAGCGCTGGGCGCGTAAACTATCCGAACATCTGCAGTATCTGGAATTCTTGATCTCGCCGGACCTGTTCATCATTGGCGGCGGCGTCAGCAAGCGGTCGGAGAAATTCCTGCCCATGGTCGACTGCAAGACGAAGATCGTCCCGGCGCAATTGCGGAATCGCGCCGGAATCGTTGGCGCCGCTCTGGCCGCCGCGGAGCTGCGGTGAGCGCGAGCAGCTTGCGCGACGCGTTATTTGTCTTCGGTAGGCTGAAATACGCCCCACTGCCGGTTGTGATAGAGCAGGGGCAACTTGTCGTCGGTCCAGCCGCCCTGCACGACTCGGCCGATAAACATCGTATTCTCGCCGACGTCGCGGGAGAATTCGACGATACAAGAAAGCCAGGCCATCACATCGGGCAGTATCGGATCGCCCAAATCGGTCACTGCGCAGTCCAGGCCGTCAAAGCGATTTTCAAGCCGGTCATCGAAATAGCCGGCGAAACGCTTGCCCATATCAAGTTGCTTGTCCGACAAAATACTGACAGCGAAGTGACCTTCTGCGGCCATATACTTGCGCGTGTCCAGCCGATTGGCGATATTCAGGCAGACCAGCGGGGGAACCATACTGACGCTGGCGAAGGAATTGACCGTGATCGCTTGCCAGTCGTCGTCCGCATTGACGCTCACAACCGTGATTCCGGCCGCCCAGCAAGCGAGTATATTCTTGAAGGCTTGACCATCAATAACGCTCATTGCACCGTCCTTTCCTATGCGCCCATTGTAATGGCAAGCTATGAGATTAGCAGGTGGAATACAGGCGCGGAGGCGCAGGATTCAGCGCCGTCAATATACACGATAGGCAACGGAATATGGACCAGCGCAGCATGAACAAAGAACTCCCGGATTTCCGGCGCGTCAAGCGGGCCTACGCCGCCCGGCTGATTCACAGCGCGCTCTCCAACGAGCGCGGGTCGGCCTTGCTTGAGCTCATAGATTATGACGATCGCCGCTTTCGGGCCGTGTTCGCAGCCAGCTACTTTGGGACTCGGACTGGCCAGGCGGGCCCGAGCAAGTCGCAATGGAACACGCTAAAGAAGAAGCTCAAGCGGCGCGACCGGACGATCTTCATCTTTCGCGAACACGGCAAACTGGACGAGCCAGCCGCCGGAGTAGCCGTCCGCTATTACCTGGATTTCGGCTTCATGCGCTATTGAGGCGGCTGGCCGATGGTTTACTTGCGGAAATCGATGAAACGATAACCGACGCCGCGCTCGGTGATGATATATTGCGGATCGGTCGGATCTTCCTCAATTTTCTCGCGCAGATAATTGACGTATAAGCGCACATAGTGGGCTTCATCACGGTATTCGTAGCCCCAGACCTTTTGCAGCAGCTGATCGTGCGGCACGGTCCAGCCGGCGTTGCGGATCAAGTGGTAGAGCAGCCGGTACTCGGTCGGACGCAGCTTGACGCGCTCGCCGGCGACAATTACTTCGCGCTGATTGAAGTCGACGCTAAGCCGCTCGTCGATGCGGAGAATCGCGTCCTCGGTCGTAGGTTTTTCCAGCCGACGAAATATCGCTTTGATGCGACTGGAGAGTTCGCGCGGGCCGAAGGGCTTGGTGATATAGTCGTCGGCGCCTAACTCCAGGCCATAGACCTTGTCGTTTTCCTCGCCCTTTGCCGTAAGCATGATGACCGGTATATCCGAGAATTCGCGCAGCATCCTTAGGGTCTCGAAGCCGTCGAGCTCCGGCATCATGACGTCCAGCAGCACCAGGTCGGGCAGTTGCGTTCGGATCGCGTCCAGCGCCTGGAGGCCGTTGTGCGCTTCAACAACGCGATGGTCTTCCAATTCGAGATTCATACGAATGAAACCGATCATGCGCGGCTCGTCATCCACAACCAGGATGACTTTGCCCTGACGCTTGGGGTTGACGCGGGCGTTTGGGATCATAGCCCTCTCCGGAGTCTAGCGGTTGCGGCCGGCGTTCGCGCCCACCCTGCGCAGATAACTAGGCTGACGAGCCGCCGCCGGGCGCCTGAAATACAATCGCCGATATATTGTCCGTGCCGCCGCGGTCGTTGGCTAGCTTGACAAGGCTGTCGCATGCTTCCTGCGGCGAGGCGGCTTGCTGGGCAACCTGCTTGATCGTGTCGTCTTCAATCATATCCCAGAGGCCGTCAGTGCAGATTAGCACGCGGCCCGAAGGTGGCAAGGTCCGCACCAGACGCTCCATCTTCAACTCTTCATTTTGGCCGATGGCGCGATATAACACGTTTTTCTGCGGATAATGCTCGGCTTCTTCAGGCGTCAGCTCCTTCATCTCAAGCAAACGTTGGACCAAGGTATGGTCGGTAGTGAGCTGTTCTATGGTGTTGTCATGAATGAGATAGGCGCGGCTGTCGCCAACATGCGCCAGGTAAGCGAGATTGCCGATGACGGCGATGGCGGACAGCGTCGTGCCCCCGCCCGGCGCTCCCTTTATCACAGCGTGATTGGCCTTCTCCGATGCGGAGACCAGCGCCTCAAGCACGGTGGGGCTGTCGCCCGCGTTGAAATTGCGCAGCAGCGGCACATATATCTTGTCCAGCATTTCCGACGCGAGGGTTCGCACAGCGATTCCAGCGGCCCGCTCGCCGTCAAGGTGGCCGCCCATGCCATCGGCGACAGCAAACAGGCCGAAATCGGGGCGATTGTCGATCGTGAGCGAATGCCACTGCATGCCAAAGCAGGCGTCTTCATTTTTGTTGCGCAAGAGGCCGATATCGCTGGCGATTCCGTAGCTCAGCGCTTGCCGCTGCCGGGTGAGAATCGGTTTGGGCGCGGGCGGCTGGGCGCGCTTACGTGGCGGGGCGGACGCCGGCGCATTTTCCGCATCAGGGGCCGGCGGAGACGCAACTTCGGCGGGCGGTGGCGGCGTATCCGGTTGCGCTTCGGCTGGGGTTATCTCGTCACGGTTGTCCAACCCGGCTGGTTCGACCGCCGCCAATTCAGCCGTTTCAACCTGTGAAGCCGGCTCGTCGTCTACCGGTTGCGGTTCGGGCTGCGGCGTCGCCCGTATCGGCGCGACGGCCCGCTGCGATCGCGCCGGCGTGACATGCGAGCTGCGTCGCGCGGATGAGCCCGGGCCCGGGTCATGGTTGGGTCTGCCGAGGATTTTGCGAAGTAGATTCATTGATCTCGCTCGCGGGGACTCCGCGCACTGACAGCCGAACGCCAACTGCCGATAGCAACTTGCACAATTATATTTTACCAAGTAGATTGGCGCAATCATTGCCTCGTGCGACAGGCCGCCGGATGCAGATTCCAAGCTCGCCGCATTCGATCTACCTGCACATCCCCTTTTGCAGCGCGCGCTGCAGCTATTGCGCCTTTAATACCTATATCGATCTCGCGCATCTAATTCCCGCCTACGTCGACGCTCTCTGCAGCGAGATAAGCGCGGTCGCGGCTGGCGCCCCTAAGCGCGTGATTCATACGGTTTACTTCGGCGGGGGTACGCCATCGCTGTTGACGCCGGCGCAATTCGAGCGCTTGCTGGAGTGTCTGCACGCGGCTTTCGACTTAAGCTCGGCGTGCGAGATTTCGCTGGAAGCCAATCCGGACGATCTCGCCGTCGGTTATCTGCGCTCGCTGCGAGCGCTGGGTTTCAACCGCCTGAGCGTCGGGATGCAATCCGCAAATCCTGAGATCTTGCGTCTTTTCGACCGGCAGCATGATGTCTCCGCCGTAGCGACGGCAATGGACGCCGCGCGCAAAGCGCGATTCGACAATGTTAATCTCGATGTCATATTTGGCTCGCCCGGCGAATCCCTTTCCGACTGGGCCGGCACGGTCACTTCCGCGCTCGAATTCGCGCCCGACCACGTGTCGATGTATGGCTTGGAACTGAAGGGCGGCACTGAGCTGCGGCTGCGCGTGGACGCGGGCGATTTGCCGCGGCCCGATGATGATGACTTTGCCGATATGTACGAGTTCGCGTCCGAGACCTTGGAGCGCGCCGGATACGAACAGTACGAAATCAGCAACTGGCGCCGCCCCGGAAAGGAGTGCCGGCACAATCTTCAGTACTGGAGGAATCTGCCGTATCTGGGGCTGGGCGCCGGCGCGCATGGTTTCGCCGGGGGCTATCGCTACTCGACCATCGCGGCGCCGCAGCGCTACGTGGAAACTCTACGCGAGCCGCCGGATGTCAGTTTGGTCTTTCCGCTGACGCCGGCCGTGGCCAAGTCCACGCTCGTTGATCGCCCCAGCGACCTCTACGATACGATTATGATGGGTTTGCGGCTAACCTGCGAGGGCATCAGTCGCGCGCGCTTTGCGCAAAGATTCGGCCGGGACTTTGTGGCTATGTTCCCCGGGGCGGTCGACAAGCTCACGGCGCTGGGGCTGTTGGAAACGCTTGCGGACCGCGTGCGTTTGAGTTCGGCCGGGCGCCTGCTAAGCAACAGCGTCATCCGCGAGTTCGTGACCGAAATCAGTCTATGAGCTGGAGTCCCGCGCTGCGCAGCGACGACAAGTCCGCCGACGCCGTGCTGAGCATGGCGATTCGCAGTTGGGCGTTCAATTCGCGGATCAGCTCATCGACGGCGTCAACTGACTGGCTGGCCGCGCGCAAGAAGGGGCTTGCCAGGCCGGCCAGATTCGCGCCCAGGGCCAGGCACTTGGCGATGTCAATACCGTCGCGCAAGCCGCCGCTGGCGAATACCGGCAAATCCGGCGCGGCCGAGCGCGCGAATTGAATGGCGTCGGCAGTCGGTATGCCCCAGTCGGCAAAGCTGCGGGCAACGCGCGCGTGGAAAGCGCTGGGCGCGCGATGAAATTCAACTTCGCTCCAGGATGTGCCGCCGGCGCCAGCCACGTCTATCGCGGCTACGCCCGCCTCCGCTAGCGCGCGCGCCGCCTCTTTCGAGAAGCCCCAACCGACTTCCTTGGCGATGACGGGCGCGCTCAGTTTGGCGCAGACCGCTTCAACTTTTCCGAGCAAGCCCGAGAAGTCGATATCGCCTTCCGCTTGCACCGCCTCCTGCAACACGTTGAAATGCAAGATGAGCGCGTCGGCGCCGATCATGTCCACCGCGCGGCGGCACTGGTCGAGGCCATAGCCATAGTTCAGCTGTACCGCGCCGATATTGGCGAAGAGCAGAATGTCCGGCGCGATGTCGCGAATGGCGTAACTGTCGGCGAGGGCGCCGTCTTCTATGGCGGCCCGCTGCGAACCCAAGCCCATGGCGATTCCGTGTTGCTGCGCCGCTAGCGCCAGATTGCGATTAATCGCCCGCGCCATTTCTGTCCCGCCCGTCATCGAGGAAATCAAGATCGGGGAACCCAATTGCTTGTCAAAGACGGTCAGACGCGTGTCGATGTCGTTCAGATTTAATTCTGGCAGCGCCTGGTGCATGAAGCGGTAGCGTTCCAGCCCAGTGGTCACGCGCGGAAACTGCACGTCTTCTTCCAGATTAATGAGGATATGATCCAGTTTGCGGCTTTCGGTCGCGCCAGCTTTCGTCACTTTTGTCATCGACCGGTGTTCCTTTTGTCAGAGTGTCTCGCGCCGGGCAGGGCGTCATCGTACAGACAAGGGCCGGGGCTGTCAATCATGACGCGCCCAGCATACAGGCTAGCACGGTCGCCGAGAATCGGTATAATCAGATGGCGTGAAGTGAGAAGCAAGATTCCGACTTGAAGGGTGGTCAGATATGGCATCAATTGAAGAACGCGTGACTGGAATCGTGGTTGAGTTGCTTGGCGTGGAAGAAGAGCGCGTGGTCTCCGGCGCGAACTTCCGTGAAGACCTGGAAGCGGACTCACTTGACCTCGTAGAATTGATCATGGCTTTTGAAGAAGAATTCGGCGGCGAAATCAGCGATGAAGACGCGCAGCGGATCGAGACTGTTGGGCAAGCGGTGGAATACATCCAGTCCAATATGGAATGATTCGGCGCGCCTCGCCAAGGGATACGCCGTATTTGAGGCAGCGCAAGCTGCCTCTTTTGATTTCCGCGCCCGGGCGTCATTTTCCCTGGCGGCAGAAATGGATAGCGCACAAATCCTGTTTGTCGTGTAAACACAATCACGCGCCCGCCTCACGATGAAGTGGATAGGTTGCCAATGCAAGCCTCGTTCCTGGCCAAGAGCTTCGCCTATACCGCTGACGTGCTGCGCGCGCAAGTCAGCGAACTCAGCCACGACGAGAGCCTGCGGCAACTGGTCGCCGGCGGGCACAGCATCAACTGGCTGACCGGTCATATCGTCTCGTCGCGCTCGACGCCGCTGCGCCGTGTGGGCGCCGAGCCTGTCTGGTCGGAGGCGGCTCGCAAACGCTATAGAAACGGCAGCCCGCCCATCGGCGCCGAAGGCCCGGGCGTGCTGCCCCTGCCAGAACTGATTCGCCTCTTTGAGCGCTCGCAGGAGCGCCTCAACGCCGGGCTGCTTCGCTTGAGCGTTGCCGACCTGGCGCGACTATCAGGTTATGGCAAAAACACTGTGGCGGAGAGCTTGTTTTACTTCCACTTTCACGAGGCCTATCTTGTCGGTCAACTGACAATGGTCGCAGAAGCATTGGGCAAGAGCGCAAAGTACATTAATTCGTAGCGCGTTCCGCGTTTGACCGCGCCGCCAGCAAATTGATCGCGGCGATGCCGACATAACTCGCCACCAGCAGCCATGGTCCGAGACCGATGTCAGCCGGCTGCCGAAACGCCTCAAATGCCTGAGCGACGCCTGCGATCACAGACCCTATCCCGGCGACCGGCAGCAGGAACAACAGCAACCGAATCATGCGCCGATTCCTGAGGCGTGTCGCCGCCAGGCCCGCCACCAGACTGACGAGCGCTAGCACGAACTGCTGCCGATAATTCATGTTCGCGATGTCGTAGACGTATTCGAATGGGGGCAGCTGCGCCAGCGCCAGGGCGACGACTGCGGCCGCCGCGACCCAACGCTGGGATATGGACAGAGCGAATGTCAAGCTGAGTATCGCCAACTGCACGCGCAACAGCAGCGGCGCCAACAGGGGCGGCGTCGTCTGACGTTGCGCTGGATGCAAGGAAGCCCACTCGGCGAGATCATAAGCATTGAGCGTCATTGGCGCCGACGATGCGACGGCCCAGGGCAACAGGTATCCCAGCAGTCCCAAAAGCGCCAGCATGACGAGCAGGAGCGAATGTTCTCGTTTTGAATCAACTTGGCCGCGCACTACTCATCCTCTCGTTATAACTGCGGCGTCGCCGGTCTACCCTGCCAGCAGACTGCGGTACACCTTTAGCAATTCAGCGGCGGACCGCCGCCAAGTGAATCTCTCAGCTTGCCGGTAGCCATTCTCGACCAGCCGCTCCCGCAATTTTGGCTCGGTTTCGACGGCGATAATGGCATCGCGCAGCGCGGCCGAATCGGTTGGATCAATTAATATCGCGGCATCGCCCGCCACTTCCGGCAGTGATGAAAGATTGCTCGTAATCACCGGCGCGCCGCAGGCCATCGCTTCCAATACCGGCAGCCCGAAGCCCTCGTAGAGCGATGGCATGAGCAGCATTCGCGATCCACTGTATAGCGCGGGCAGATCTTCGTCATCGACGTACCCAAGCAAATGGACGAAGTCTTCCATTCCCGTAGCGGCGATCGTACGCTGTATTCCGTCCTCGAGCCAGCCTTTGCCTCCGGCTATCGCGTAGCGCAAGTTCAGACCGCTGGCGCGAACTTCCGCCAGCGCCTGGATGACGCGGCTGTAGTTCTTGCGCGGCTGCAAGGTTCCGACCGACAGGATATACGGCCCGCCAGCTAGTCCGTATTTTGCGCCGATCGCTGCCAGGGCGCATCTGTCCGCGACTCGTCGAAAGCGCTGGTCGACGCCGCTGTAGAGCACAGTGATTTTGCGCGCGGGCGTCTTGTATAGCTCAATCAGATCGTCCTTCGTGGCGGCGGAATCCGCCAGAATATGATCAGCCCGCGCAACCGAACGCGGCACAACCGCGTCCAGATAGGCCTTGAGCGGCGGGCTGGCGGCCTCTGGCACGCGAATGAATGACAAGTCATGGACGGTCAGTAGCGTCCGCGTTGAGCCCAGGGAAGGCGGCAGCACAAAGTCGGTCGCGTGATAGAGGTCGACTTTGCCGGTGAAAAACTCTATTGGGAGGGGCAGCCGCGCGCGATGCCAAATCCGCGCCAGCCATCGCGGTGATATTGCAGTCGGTCTCCAGGCGAAATTCGCTGCCAGCGCCGCTGGCAACGCGCCTTTCGCGGCGCCTGATACGAAGAGTCGGTAGTCGTTCGCCGCGTCCAGCGCAGCCAGCGCGGACGTCAATTCGCGTACATAGCGCCCAATGCCGCCGCTTTGCGAGAAGGCGGCCGTGAAGTCGATAGCGATACGCTGCACTTTAGTCGACGTCGTTATAGGTCCAGTAGCGGTTGGCCAAGAAATTCCAAAACATGACCGCGATGACGCCAAAAAACAGCGCGATCATGGCGCCGATTTTGTGTTGATCGATAAGAGCGGGCGCGTAATCCGGCCCAAGCTGAGACAGTATGCTCGTTGAAATGCGGCCGAAGGGTTCATAACTTACGGCGATCCAAATGGTGCGGATCACCCAGCCGATGACGCTGACAATGACAAACTGCGTCAATTGACGTTGGGCCGAGTGCGAGCGCGAATCTGGATATGTCCACAGTCGATTCCATACGAAATTGCTGCATACCGCCAGGACAAAGGCAATGCTTTGCGTCAGCGTAACATTTGTCGCCAGCGCTTCTCCGAGCGCATTTACCGGCGGCAGGATTGTGTTTTGCAGAACTAGAACCGTTCCCGCGTCGATGACGAAACCCAGCACGCCAACAAAGGCAAACTTGATGAATCGCTCGTATTCTTTGGCTTTGTCGCCGCCGATGCGCAAAGACAGCGACAAGATAAAGCGGTCGAGCGGCGTGGTTACCTTGTGGTGCCGCCGGCCCGACGCCTTGGAAGCGCTTGAAACGGTCTGAGTCATACTTAATCTAGCTCCAGCGCCTGCGTCATGCGCCGGTGAAGGATTGCCAATATCCCCAATAATACACCGATATGCAAAAAGAGGTTATTCACATAGAGGTTGTCAAACACGCTATGGACAGCCACGTAAACCCAGGACCCAAGCAAGCCGATGGCTATGCAACGCGAGAACGGGTCAGGCTGGCGCCGCAGCGACCAGGTCAGGCGAAAGACAGTGACCCAGAACGCCAAATAGGCGACCAGGCCGACTGCGCCCGTTTCCGCCAACAGGTTCAGATACATATTATGGGCGTGACCTAATGCCGCCTCCCAGAAAATCAGGCGGTATTCGTCGTATGCGACTTCATAGTTTCCCAGCCCGATGCCGAAGTAGGGCGCCGCCTCCGCCATATACACCGCTGCCTGCCAATGCGCCAGGCGCTCGGTGACGGCATAGTTGGTTGGCGTGATCAACACGCCGCGCACATCTGATACGGTGATGAGATTGGTGGCGGCGGTTGTCAGCCGCAGCATGATCGAGCGCGGCAGCAGGCCAAGGCTCCACGCGCCGGCGACAAGCGCCGCGATGACAGCAGCCAGCGCCAAGCCGTGGCTCAGCCGTCTTGGCAGCGCGATCAGCATACAAATGAGCGCGACCGCCGCGCCCAGCCAGGCGCCGCGGCTCCACGACGCGAGCAAGGCCGCGGCCAGCGCTACAGACGCAAGAGCGCTGCCAACGAATATGAGAGCGGGCGAACGCGGCCAGCGTCGCCGGCTGCGCAATTCGGACCAGATGCGTGACAGTTGCGCCCAGGCGACCGTCAGACTCAGCGGCAGCGCAATGCCCATGAATCCGCCAAAGGGGTTCGGTTGGCCGAAGGTCCCAAAAGCGCGGAAAAACCTGCCCAGGATCACGAGATGGTCGGCGCCGCTGCCGCCGAAAAAGATGTAAAGTCCGACCAGCGCATTGGCGACGGCACTGATGACGACGGCGAAAACCAGCCAGCGCCAGCTCTCGTCCACGCTGACGGACAGGGTCCAGATGAGAAGGGCAATTGCCCACCATTTCAACCATTCGGCAAGCCAGCCGGCAAGCGACTGACTGGTCCAGGCCCCAAGCGAAAGGACTGCGATAAGCCCGAGCGCAGCTAGCAAGGGCGCGTCTGCCTGCAGCTTGAGCAGGGATTCCCGCCGCCATAATCGGCGACCTAGCCAGACTCCCAGGTAGGCAATCAACAGCAGTTGACCGATATCGAGCGGCAGCGACAGGCCGGATTCCGTGCCAATCAGCGAACGCAGCGGCGCCAGGGTCAGCGTGACCATCAGGGCAATCAGCGGCGAGAATGGCATGAGTACGAGACATGTCAGGCAGAGAAACGCCAGCACAGCCCAGCCGGGCGGCAAGGCAAGCGTTGCGGCGCCGACGGCAAGCCCGGCGATCAATATCAGCCGCGCCAGGGGGTTGCTGGTCTGCAAAGCGAGCATGTCAGGCCGGCTCAGACAATACCGAACGGAAGTAACGGATGGTCCGCTCCAGCCCCTCTTCGAGTTCAATCTGCGGCCGCCAATTCAGCACCGATCGGGCGCGGGTCGTGTCGGGCTTGCGCGTCTGCGGATCGCCCTCAATCCGCGATCCATCGGAGAATTCGATGCCGGCGTCGCTTCCCGCGACCTGATTTACGATCAGCGCGAACTCGCGCACGCTGATTTCGCGCGTTGTGCCGATGTTCACCGGGTCAACGTGGTCGCTGGCCAGCAACCGAAAGATGCCCTCAACCAAGTCGTCGATGTATTGAAAGCAGCGCGTCTGGGAGCCGTCGCCGTAGACGGTCAAGGGCTCGCCGCGAACGGCCTGGCCGATAAAGTTTGGCACGACCCGTCCGTCATCCAGGCGCATGCGCGGCCCGTAGGTATTGAAGATGCGTACGATGCGCGTTTGCATGCCATGCTGCCGGTGATACGCCATGACCAGGGCTTCGGCGTAGCGCTTGGCTTCGTCATATACGCCGCGCGGCCCCACCGGATCCACGTTGCCGGCGTATGACTCGCTCTGCGGCCGAACCAGGGGGTCGCCATAGACTTCGGAGGTCGAGGCGAGCAGAAAGCGCGCCCCCTTCGCTCGCGAAAGCCCAAGCGCGTTGTGCGTGCCCAGCGCCCCGACCTTCAAAGTCTGGATCGGGTACTTCAGGTAATCAATGGGACTGGCCGGCGAGGCAAAGTGCAATACCGCGTCGACTGGACCGGGTACGTGGATGAAATTGCTAACGTCATGATAGATAAACTCGAAGTCGCGATTGCCGGCCAAGTGCGCGATATTGTTCTGCGAACCGGTGATGAAGTTGTCCATAGCCACCACGCGATGCCCTTCGCGCAGGAAGCGGTCGCTGAGATGGGAGCCGATAAAACCGGCGCCGCCCGTGATTAGAACGCGCAATTTAACTCGCCTTCGCTTGATGCTGCCAGGAAGAGTTTACCACAGCATATGGCGCCCATAAATGCGTCGCCCGCGACTCGGCGCGCGCGCCGCCTTATGCGCCCGCCTCACTTATTTCTACCAGCCGCATAAGCGCCGCCAACTGAAACATGAAGATGAACGCGAGGTCAATCACAAAGACGCTGTTGTCGATTAAGCCGTGCGCCAGCAAAGCGGCCATGCTGCCCATCAATCCCAACGTCATGGCGAAGAGCAGCGCGTCCCGACTGCGAAAATGGCGGCAGATCGCAAGCGCCCGGCGCCAGAATAACAATTGAATCACAAGAAACGCAATCACGCCAAAGACACTGAGCCG